>NZ_JBICSP010000020.1:0-158589 GCF_043197135.1 Actinoplanes sp. NPDC049265
TATCCACGACGGCTTCGTCGGTCTCGCCTGCGCCCTGATCTGCTGGCGCCGCTTGATCAACTGGACCAAACAGAGATCGTGATAGGAGCTTTTAGGGTCACTCGGGCAGCCTGACGGCCAGAACCTGCTCTAGGGATGAACAGTAAATCTCATCGTCAGTCACGGGAGCGAACAGAGGCTGGGATGAGATACCCGCATCCTTAGGTAGCCACTAAAAGCAACACAACGAGGTATGCGATTCCGAATATGGCTGGAGTGACTTGCTCCAAACGGGTGATCGGGAGGTAAAGGCCTTGTCTTTTTCCTTGCCCGACTGCTTTCCACTCCGCACTCCAGTACGGGGAAGCGGGAAGCCGTTCCTCCAGAACCCCTATCACGCGATACTTTACTGAGCCAAGTTGTCGATAGGAGCGAAGGGTGAAGTACCACACTGCGCATTGAAATATGAGCATGACGAGAGGGATCAAAACAACGACTCCCCCTCGCTCCAGGTACGACGCGATAGGACCAAATCCAGCAATAATTCCAGCATTGACCACTAGAAAGAAGGTATTATTCAAGCTCCTCCGAGCGCTTACACGGTCCGTCATTTCTACGTAAATCTTGTACTGCTCCATGAGCGATACCTGATATTTTTCACCCGATCCCTCATATGCCGCAGGATCTATAGACGTCCAGAGGCTGTCTCGCAATTCTTCGATTGACACCTGACTGCGAGAACCAGATGGAAAGCGGTTGCCTTTAAACATAGAGCGTATTATGTCCACGGAAGTTCCGCCCACACAAGGAAACATGTTGGTCGACGGGTGTAGACCACATCCGATCTAGACTTTCGGCGGATCTTCACGGCACGCACCACAAGCCAGAATGACGGTCGAAAGAGTTACATCAGCGACAACAGCGCATGCTGCACCGATCCACACTTTTGAATCGCTACGCTTGTTATCATTGGCGAAGTCTACAACACCGCGAATCATTAGGAACGGCTTGGCGCCCCCATTGTCGATTAGGGCAGCAGCGACTCCGGCACCCTCCATTTCGACGCCAACAGATAGCGGCTCGACGTGCAGGAGATTAGATATTCCCGCTTCAGAAGCAATGACTTTGTCGCCCGACATCACCGATCCATAGTGGACCTTCGGAACTCTTCCATTATATTCGTTCTTGACGTTTACGGCCCTACTCGCTTCTAACAGATCCTTGTCCGCGAGGAATGTTCGGAGCCGGTATTCGACTGGATTCGCGACCCGCTGAAACTCGTAGTCAACAATCGAGCTTGCCACCAGCACGTCGCCTAAGGCCACACCGTTGCTTGGGAAACCCCCTGCAACCCCGACAAGCAAGAGATGGCGCGCCTGAACATGCTCCAGTAGGCGCATTGTTGTGATAGCAGCTTCGACGCGTCCGACGTCATGCATCGGAACTATCACTCCAGTGAGCCGACCCGCACCATTAGCGTCATCGACCGTCACGTCAATATAATCTCTATCACGGTACGATCGTATGCCTATTAGGGTCACGCGCTGTAGTATGGCGTTCAGCTCGTCCTCTTGGACGGCGATTACAGCAAAGTCGTAGTCGACTTTCGGCATGAATCTACCTCGCCATTCCGGCCTAGGACGCAGAGCCAAAATCACTCGCGACGGCTCCTGGATCTAAGCGAACTCCAATTTTGTTTGCCCTTGAGTATAGGGCGCTGGATATTGTCTCATTATGCGCCGTGATCCAAACACTGTCACCGCTACCATCTTTGAACCAAATAATGAATTTATCATCGGCTACCAAGAAACTCATCGGCTTTAGGTCATCGTGCCACCGAAGTCTAAAGCGGGAACCGTCTCGGTCCTCAGCCTCAGCCAGTCTGGTATGATTCGCCCTCACTCGAGCGAACGGGAGCGATCCTCCCCGCGTTTCAAGCTCATTCAAGACCGCTGGCTTCGAGCTAACACAAACGAAGTTCAACGGATTTAGGGACGATGTGGAGCTTCTCTCGACAATTGAACAGTATTCATCAAACTGCTCTTGTTCATACGACTTGGGCTTCTGGGAGTCGTCATACGGCCGGCAGCCGACAAGAACAATAGGGGTTTTCGCAACCAAGGCAATCTGCCGCCTGGCTTGCTTGATGAGCATTGTGCCCTGTCTGAAGAGGGACTCCTTTCCAAGTGACTGAAATGGGGAGTCCATGTGATAAATGTTCTGCGCCAAGGAGGATCGATGCAGGTTCGAGAGCCATTGAGCGATCTGGATTTCGGCGCGGATTTCTGAGTCTAGACGGACGTTCGTCAGGCCCCCGAGATCAGAAGCCATCTTCGGACTGCCGACTCGACATACGATTGCCCGTTCCTTACCAAGAACCCCAGTGAATAACCCGTACTCAATCAGGACGTTATCGCGAGGCTGCTTCATGCTGTCGCGTCCGTGATACCAGATGCGATCATCTTCGGAAAAGATAAAGATTGCCGCATCGACCTCTCGGGCTAGTACTCCCAACGTATCGAAGGTGTATTCGCCTGGTGAGAATAGTTCTGGGCTATCCCACGGCAGAGGTGTGTGCCCGCGCTTCTCTATCCAAGAAGCAACCTTCAAGAGATGACCAGACTGCTGAGCCTCTGTCGAGCTTGCGAGGAAAATTCGCATATCTCGCTATCCATCCCTAAAAGTGAGCGCTACTTCTCTTAGCCTTATCGGGCAATCGAGGCTATATCATAGGCGAAGGACTCGGACACTGTAAAATTTAGCCTCGCGATTCTTCTGTCCTTAACATGGGTGGACGCAAGATCTTTTCGCCACCGGCGCGATATAACATTGCTGGCCTGCCGAGACCGGTTGACCTCTGCTTCCCCGTGGGTTTCACGAAGCCGATGGTGTGCAAAACTTTCCTGTTGAAGTTTCGCGGGTCCAGCTGAATTCCCCAGACTGTTTCATAGACGGTTCGCAAATCACCGATTGTGAATTCGTCTGCGCAAAAGCCGGTTGCAATAGTGGTACTTTCTAGCTTTGCTCGGACGTGCTCGCGGGCGTCCCTCACAATTTCGCGGTGATCAAACGCAACCTTGACCGAGCCATCGACCACTCCATCCGCGTCTACCCACGTCACTTCGAGCGCGTCCGATCCCGCTTTCGGCGTGCTGACATCCGGAGCAATAGCAACGAAGGGCACGGTAATGACTCGCGTCCTAGGATCCCTTTTTGGCTCACTCTTGACTGCCAATTGGTCGAGAATAAGTGTCTTGCCGGGAATGTTTGTTTCTTCGCCTAGCTCTCTGTCCGCTGCGCTTTTAACGTCTTCGTTTCGCCGCACGTGCCCGCCAGGGAGAGCTAATTTATTCCGGAAAGGCGTATCACGTCGGCGAATCAGAAGGACCTTGAGATGCCCCTCAAGAATGGTGAATATTGCGATGTCTGTGGTGACTCTTATATCTTCGTCTAGCATTCCTGGACGTTCTGCCATAAGATCGATGGTACTCTGCTGTCAACCTGACGTAAATGCCGCTCGGTACCATAACAACAGGCGCGCACCGCTGAGTCAATGACCAAGCGCGCGTGTCGCCGCGCAAGGTCCGCCTCCGCACACCTTTTTGGGAATTACCTATTGCCCTTACGGATGACTTAATTCGGAAAGCCGTATTGTGCGACGGTGGCATCGTCATGCCTTTTCGTTCGAGGGTATCGATCTCCCTCAGGGTCATTCAATTCAATACGTCGCACGTGGTTGATCAAGCCTGATGGTCCAAGTTTGTCGAGTAGATCCAGAAAATCTGTCCACGTGTAACAATGCATCTGATCTACCGGTCTCGACGCCCCATCAGTTAAGACGGCCGCCCGTCGGAGACTGACACGCGGGAATCTCGCAACCCGCGCATGCTGCGCCGCCTCAGGCATCGCTGCTGCAACCCACCATCCACCGGGTCTGTTACGTGTTGCTGTTTGATTGGCAACGAGAGCTGCCAGTGCTGCCGTATGGTCGGCGGCGCCGAACCGAAGTCCTCTGACTGCATCCGGCTCGGTTCCGCTTATCTCCTCAATCGAGAGGTCGCACGTAACTTCGAGCCCCGTCTCTAGGTCGACGACAACGCTCACGTCGGATAGAGCGAGTGTTTCCACATATTTATCACCGACTCGAAGAATCCCGATCGCGGCGCACGGGGTTCCGGGATCCGTCAGGTCGCACTCGTCGCGGTGAAGATCTGCTACCGCCTCAATGCCTGCGGCAAGCCCGTCGGTCAGTGAACTGTGGGGTTCGCGTATCAACGCTGCTAGTGTCCGAGCACCCAGCTGTTGCGAGTACCAAGAAACACCATGGTGGCAGCCTCCGAACGGGATACCGGCACCATCGACGACCACGGCGATATCTGGCGTCGCTACCACAAAATCCTCGTTGGGGCGGCCGGGGGCGGCATCGGTGGCTAGAGCGAACACGCTCGTCGGACCTCCGTCACTTCGTGCCGGCCAAGAGTCCGTTGAGTCTGACGACCGGCGCTGTTGTCGACCACGGACCTAGCTGCTTGATGAGGCTCCGCAGGTCCCTGATGGTACGAGATGAACCCGTGGTGATCGCAATCGCCAACGCTTCCTCGGCCGTGGCGCACGCCTCCCCCGGTGCTCCAGCCACTGCGTATGCCTGCGCGAGGCGAGCGAGGTACTGACCCCGGTCTCGGTGGAACTCCGGCGGCAGCTGGTCGAGGACATTCATGAACGCGGCGATTGCAGCGTCGCCTCGGCCCAGCTCCAGCTGGACTTTTGCCTTGGAGATGTCGAGGTAAAGCCTGGGTGCGCAGTAACGTCCGATGGACGGGTCCCCTACTACCGGCTCGGTGTCGGCTGACTGGTCGACCAGGATCTCGGCCAGGTCAAGAGCGCGGTCGGCGTCGGAGCTCGAACCCGCGATCGCGTACCCGACTGCCTCGGTCTGCGCCGCGATTGCTCGCACGCGAGTCGTCTTCGGGTGGTCGCTGCGGAGGGCCGCGTGGGCGAGCTGGGCGGCGTGGGCACCCTGACGGGCTCCGTTGGCCTGGACCGCACGCCGCGTGAGCACAAAGCCGGCCATGCGGTCGTCTCCTGCCGCCTCGGCCCATTCGAGCGCCCGCCGGTACCAATCGGTCGCGGTGCGGGGATCGCCGGAATCCTGCGCCAGCCAACCGGCGAACTCGGCGTACCCGGCCCCGATCTCCAAAAGCTCCATCAGCATGTTGCCGCTGGCGCCCTGGGCGAGGTTCTCGATGGTGTCGGCCTGCGCCTTGATGACGGGGAACAGCGTGCGGGGGCCGAGCATGTTGTCGGCGGTGTAATGGTGGTTCAGGCCTGCGCTGAGGGACCTAAGGAGTTCAGGGGTCACCCGAGTCAGGGTTGCCTGCGGCAGCTCGATCGTCGCCGGAACGGATACGGCCCGCTCTGCCGCTGCGTTCTCGGTCTCCAACAGCGCGAAGCGGGCGCGCACGTCGTCGTCGGTGAGCTTCAGGACCGTGTCGAGCAACTGCTGCGTGCGGAGGGCGAGTTCCTTGTCCGGCTGGCTCTCCCACTTGGCTACGCCTCGGGCGCTCATGTCGAGCTTCCCGGCGAACTCGTCGTAGGACATCCGCAGGGCGAGGCGCAGCGACGTCGCTGTGCTGCCCAACCACCTGCTGACGACGTGCATTGCCACCTCCCCCAAACGTGAGCGTTCCTGACCGGAGTGTAGCCACGGCGATCGATGCGGATTCGCGTGTGGTGCGCGCGAGTTCCGGATCAGTTCCGGCTGAGTTCGTGCAGATCAGGTGCCGTGCGGCGTTGACTTGGGACATCAACAACGTCGATCTGATCGATCTAGGGAGCGACCTATGAAGGGGCCGTAGTCAGACGCGCTTAGGTCCGGGCGCTGCCGGCGGGATGCCGCTGTCACGGGCAATCCGTCGGATGTAGGCACCGGTGAACGGCGACAGCTGTTCGACCTCAACGGGTGCCAAGCCAGACCTCAGGGCGTCGAGGACGGCTTCGATCGCTTCTTTGCGGGCCTCTTCATGCTCGGCCGCCGTGCTGCGGTAGCGCAGCGTTGCAGCTCGAAGAGACTCGCGAGGGTCGGTCACCAGAACAGAGTATCGCAACGCCGTTGCGCTTACTCCCCACGTTGCGCTACCTTGTTGCGCAACAAAGTTGCGCTTCTGTCCTGAAGCGCATCCCGGCACCCGCGTCGGGTGCCTCAACCAAAAGGGAGTCAGAAATGCCGAGCAACCTCCAGCCCCGCCTGATGCTGGACACCACGCACGTCATCTTCGAGGTCTCGCAGGTCGCGACGCCGAAGCTGGACGAGAAGACGAAGGTTCAGAAGCTGGACTTCGAGACGCAGCTGCCGGTCTGGATGGTCGTGCTGTACGCCCGCGGTCGCGGGTGGAGCGCGGTCTTCAACGTGGCCGTCTGCAACGTCGAGAAGCCGACCGCTGACGTCTGCGAGCAGGTCATCCCGACCGGCCTGGAGGCGTTCCCCTGGGCCAACAAGCGCAAGGACGGCGACATCAACTCGGGTGTGTCGTTCAAGTGCACCGCGCTTGAGCCCGTGGAGACGCGGGTTCCGGCCATGGCCGGCACTTCTGCCTGACGTCCGCTGCTCCGGCTGGCCCTGAGGGTCGGAGCCATCAGACAACCGCAGGATGCGGGGCCGCCACGAGATTGGCGTCCAGTGCGGCCCCGCGTCCCTCGAATCGAAACCAGCCCTCTGAGAGGGAGGAATCGTCGTGTCCAAATCTAGCCCCCGCGTGCCGTTCGGCAGCTCGAACCGGGGCAACACGGTGACGGTCATCGAGGCACCGACTCGTCACAGCCAGCGGCGTAAGGCCATCGTCGCCTTCTGGATCACCCTCGTCGTGGTCGCCCTGCTGGGCGGCACGGTCGCGAGTCACTACCTGCACCCGATCGTGGGTGGCCTGCTCGCCGTGCTGGCGGGCGTGCTGCTCGGCGGGATCGTGTTCGCGCTGATCATCGCCTGGCCGGTTCTGCGGATCATCTGGCACTGGCTGCCGGAGATCGTGCTCGCACTGGGCGTGGTCTACGGCTGGACCTGGCTCATGCAGGCCACTCCCCTGTGGCTGGCCCTGGTCCTGGTCGTCGTCCTGGTCGGTGTCCCTGCGATGTTCCACCAGGTCCGGCACTGGGTGCTCGCGCCCGTGTGGTGCCTGGTCGTGCGGCATCGGCTGCGGGTGTGCTTCGCGTCGTTCATCGCGACGAACCGGTCCGGCACGTTGCCGCTGATCCTGCCTGCCCGGCCGACCCCGGCGGGTGAGCGCGTCTGGCTGTGGCTGCGGCCCGGCCTGTCGATCAAGGATCTGGAGCAGGACGGCCAGGTGCAGAAGCTGGCTGTCGCCTGCTGGGCCAACGAGGTCCGCGTGACCCGCGCGTCGCGTAAGCACGCTGCGCTCGTGCGGGTGGATGTGACCCGCCGTGAGCCGCTGGCTCACACGGTGGTCTCACCGCTGCCGGACTTCGTCCCGGACGACATGCCGGCCAACGCGCCGACGTCCCCGGCGGTCCCGCCGGTCGGCGTGAACCTCGCCGAGGTTCCGGACCCGCGTGGTGCGCGGGCAACCAACATCAACACACCGGGCGACCCGCGTACCCGTCGCCCTCGCAACGCCAACGTCGCGCCGTCGGACGACGAGCCGTCCGGCTTCGACCCCCGCGACTACGCCTAACTCCCGCCAACCCCTGACACGTACGTGTCAAACGACCCTGTGCCCCGGCGCGAGCAAGCCTGCCGGCATCCGCCTCGCGCCGGGCACTCCACCCCTTGATCGGAGCCTCATCATGAGCGCTGCAACCGGCCTGCCGAGTGTTCCGGTCGGGCCTGCTCTTTCCATCTTCGACCCCGTCTTCCTCGGCATGGACGAGTACGGCTCCGCCGTCAACGTGCCGATGATCTACCGCAACATGCTGATCGGCGGCGAGCCCGGTGCCGGTAAGTCGTGCCTGCTCAATACCATCGTCGGCCACGCTGCCCTGTGCCCGGACGTGACCCTGTGCCTGATCGACGGCAAGCAGGTGGAACTCGGCCTCTGGCGCGAGCGGGCGGAGGTGTTCGTCGGACCTGACCTCGAACACGCCATCGCGACCCTGCTGCGGCTGCAAACGGTGATGGACAACCGGTACGCGTACCTGCTGTCGCAGCGGCGGCAGAAGATCGGCCCGAACGACGTGTTCGGTCAGATCCTCGTCGCCTGCGACGAAATTGCCTACTTCGCCGCGACCGTCGGCGACAAGAAGACCCAGGAGCTGTTCTCCGCGCTGCTGCGGGACGTTGTCGCCCGTGGCCGTGCCGTCGGCATCATCGTGGTCGCCGCGACCCAGCGGCCCAGCTTCGACATCATCCCGACGTCGCTGCGGGATCTGTTCGCCTGGCGCTTCGCCGGCCGCTGCACGACCGACGCCTCGTCGGACATCATCCTCGGCCGTGGCTGGGCCGAGAAAGGCTTCTCCGCGAACACCGTCGACCCCACCAACCAGGGTGTCGGCTTCCTGATCAGCGAGGAAGGAATCCCTCGCCTCATCAAGGGCGCGTTCATGACGACGGCGGACATCATCCGCGTCGCCGACTACGCGGCCTGGACCAACCGACCCGACACCGACGCGACCGCTGAGCTGCGGGCCGTCGCCTGAAGGAGGCACCACCGCACCACCACATAAGGAACAGCCGACGAACCGGGACCAGCCCTGAGAAAGCAACCCCGGCCCGTCGGCCACCACCAACGCCCCCGAAAGGACATGGCGTCATGCACCGTACCCAAAATCTGACCGGCACCGCTGCCGAGACCGACGGGTTCACTCTCGTCACCCCGGCCGACATCCTGCGCGGAGCCTCCGAGTACCTCGTCCAGCACGGCTGGAACCGCGGCGTCTACTACGGCGGCGCCGAGGACAACCCGTTCCCGCCCGCCGATGCAATCGGCGCGATCAGCATGGCCGCGTACGGCAACCGGGAGCACCTCTACTCCTCCACCGCACCGGCCGACGAGACCCGTCTGTTCCGCCGGGCCGTCGACTACTTCTGTGACTACCTCGGCCGTCACGAGCCGGTGCACCGGGCAACCGGGGATGAGGACATCGACCTCGACCTGGAGCTGTCGCCGTTCCTGTGGAACGACGACCCGCAACGGCACGGACTGCACGTCGTCCTGGCGTTGAAAGCCGCTGCCAAGGACTGGGATCGCACCCACGGCGGCGCCCGATGACCGGCCGCATCGAGACTCACCGACTCGGCCGCCGCCAAGCCGACAACGCCGAACTCGGCTTCGGCTACTCCCGGGACGACAGCGAGCCCGCCACAACTCAGCCTGTGCCCAAGGGCGTCCAGGTCGTGTCGCTCGGCACCCGGTCCTCGCGAGGTGCGCGATGACTGCCGAGATCGCTGACATGACACGTACGTGTCAACCGTTCACCTCGGCCGGCCTTCTGGCCGTGCTCGAAAGTGCGTGGTCCGCGATCCGCGCACGGCACCCGGAGGTGCCCAACGTCGTTCTCGTCGTCGGCTCGGGCTCGCCTGCCAAACCGAACGCTGCGATGAAGTGGGGCCACTTCGCGGCCCTGCGCTGGCAGCACGGCGAGACGCAGCTGCCCGAGGTTCTGGTCTCTGGCGAGGGGCTGCAACGCACCCCTGCCGAAGTGCTCGTCACCTTGCTCCACGAGGCGACGCACGGCCTCGCTGATGTGCGAGGCGTCCAGGACACCAGCCGCCAAGGCCGGTGGCACAACAAGAAGTTCGCCACTCTCGCGGCCGAGCTGGGTCTGTCCGCAACCAAGGACGACAAGCTCGGTTACTCGCCTTGCACGCTCACCGACGCTGCCGCCGCTGACTACGCGGACACCATCGGCCAGCTCGGCAATGCGCTCAGCGCCTACCGGCACCCGGAGCCCACGGGCGAAGGGAAGCAGCGCACAAACAACAACAACGGCGTCTCCGCCGAATGCGCCTGCCCGCGCAAAATTCGGCTCTCTGTAACGGCTTTCGACGAAGGTCCGGTCGTCTGCGGCGTCTGTGCAGCCGCGTTCCTGCCCGAAGACGTCGACCGCGACAGCTACGAGTTCCCCACGTTCGGCCAGCCGTGCACCCACGGCGAAGACCAGGCCGACGTCATGCCGGCCGATGACCCGGAGGACCCGATGGTGTTCTACGACCCCACCGGCGAGCGGTTCGGCATTCCGACGTTCCCGTTCAAGCTCGCCCCGGACGGCTACGCCACGCGGCGTCAGCTCCAGGCCCGGAACCTGCGTCCCGGCGGGCAATCCGTTGCGGCGCAGGTGATGTGGCGTCGCGGCAAGCGCGTCGCCTTCCTCTACCGCATCGACCTGGCGCTGCCGAAGCGCACTGCCACGGCGGCACAGCTCGCCGCCCTCGACAAGGCCAACCGCGCCAAGCGCGTCTGCTCGGCCTGCGGCCAGCTCAAGGACTACCAGATCCCGCGCTCGTCCGGCGCATGCCTCGACTGCCACCCAGAGGTGTCCTGATGACCACCAACCGAAGGCTGCGTGAGCAGATCCTCGATCTTCACGAAGAACTCACCGCCAACTGCTTCGACACCGCGTTCGTCCTCTACCAGCTGAAAGAGGTCACCGACGAGCTCCTGCTCCAGGCAACGGAGATCGCGGAGATCGCTTGGGAACAGGCCGAAGACTTCCGTCAAGCCTCGGTCGGGAACGTCCGCATTGCCTGTCAGTGGTGTGACGGCGAGTTCTACGTCAGCCGGACCAAACCCGGCCCATACACCTGCCACCTCTGCCGTCACTGCGACGGCTACTGAGGGAGGGCCGATGATCACCCTCGACTGCCTGTTCTGCATCGACGGGCACATGCCCGCCGGTCGTGACGACTTCATGGGCGAGCTGTTCGAGCGCTGCCCTGAGTGCGTCCCCTCATGCCTCGACTGCGACGGCCTCGCCGTCTTCCCCACGCGAGCTACGACAGCCCGCTCGAACTCGTCTTCGGACTGCTCGCCTTCCGCCTCGGCCCGGTCTTCTGCCCCGGTTGCCTCGGCGTCATTGCCGTCATCTCTCTCGGCCCCGCCCGACCCGGCGAAGGGACACCGCTGTGACTTCCAAGCCCGACACCAACCCGACCGGCGTCGTCGCCGACGCCCTGACCGACGTGCAGAACCAGCTGGCGCGCGTCGACACGAAAGCCTCCATGCTGCTCGCCGGAGCGCTCAGCGTCCTGGCCGCAGGCGCCGCCATCCTGGCGAAAGCCCACCTGCCCGTCGCGGTCGTCGTTACCGCGATCTTCGCCCTCGCGCTCATCGGCGGTGCAACCGCACTGCTCATCACCGCTGTCCGGCCGGCCCTCGGCGGCAATCACGGCTTCATGCGCTGGGCCAACGCCCAGACCTTCGCCGACCTGAACGCCGATCTGCGTCTCGCCGACAAGGACGGCGCCAACTACAACGCCTACCGCCTCTGGTCGCTGTCGCGGTCCGTGCGCCGCAAGTACCAGATCGTTCGGCTCGCCGTCGACCTGCTGCGTGCCGCCCTCGCGCTCGCGGCTGTCGCAGCTCTGCTGACCGCCCTCTGATCCCGAAAGGAGACGTCATGACCACCAAGCCCGTGTCCGGCACGGACACCGCCGTTTCGGCGCCCACCCGCGTCGCCCGTCTCCAGGATGGGACCCTTCTGCTCATCGTGCTGCTGGTCGGCCTCATGGCCGGCGCAGCGTCGTTCAATCACGTCCACGATTGGACGCTCGAGAACAGCCCGCCCGGCACCGCCGACTGGTTCGGCTGGGCCAACGCCGTCATCAGTGAACTGATCCCGACCGCGTCTCTGATCGAGATTGGCCGCCGTCGCCGCCGCAGTCACGCTGCGAAGGTCGGCTATCCGATGGTCCTGTTGGTCGCCGCCGTCAGCGTCTCGCTCACCGCGCAACTCGCTGTCGCCGAATCGACCGTCTTCGGCTGGATGGTCTCCGCGCTGCCCGCGCTGGCCTTCTTCGCCCTGTCCAAGCTCGTCTTCACCGCCACCGCAGTTCGGCCCACCAACCCGGTCACGGCACCTGTACCGGCCACCTCGCCCGCACCGTCGACAGACAACGCAGAGGCGAAGGTCCGCCCGGCCGCCGCAAAGAAGACCAGGGCCACGCCCGCCAAGAAGGCTGCACCGGCGAAGAAGACGCCCGCTCGGACTCCGGCCAAGAAGACCACCGCACCCGCAGCACCGAAGCCCGTTCCGGCCGCACCGGTTGAGACGGTGACGCCCGTTGCCGTGGCTGAGCGGTTCTCTGCTCCGCTGCTGTCCAACGCCCGGACCATCGCCGCCTCGCACCGTGAGGAGCACGGCGAGGACATCAACCCCAACCAGATGGCCGTACGCCTGCGCGTCCCGACTCAGGTCGCCACGGACGTTCTGGCCCATCTGGAGAACGACAGGCCGCACAACGGCCGCACCGTGAAGGCAACTGCGTGACCGCCTCGACGCTGCCTCTCGCGCCCGCAACCATTTCGGTTGCGGGCACGGGGGAGAACGCCGAATCGCGCCGCTCCGGCCGCCCCATCTACGCCGACGACTTCGCCCGGCTCCGCGCCCAGGACCCCGGCTACTTCGACTGGCTACGCCACGTAACGCCGGCCGCAGGGTGCTCCCGGCCGATCCGCCTCGTCGGGGAACGGCTTACCGCTGACGCGAGGACCGGCGAGCTGGTCGGTTACATGAACACAGCGACGATGCCGGACGGCGTCATCTACAAGGCGTGCGGCAACCGGCGCGCCTCGGTCTGCCCGTCCTGCGCCGAGGTCTACCGCCGGGACGCCTACCAACTCATCCGTGCCGGACTCGTTGGCGGCAAAGGCATCCCCGCGACGGTCGCTGGTCACCCGGCTGTTTTCGCCACGTTCGTCGCGCCGTCGTTCGGCTATGTGCACATGCGCCGCGCCAGCAAGGCGGGCAAGCAGATTCCGTGCCGTCCGCGCCGCCATGAGGACCTGTGCCCGCATGGGATCGACCTGCGGTGCCCGCGCATCCACGCCGACGGTGAGAAGATCCTCGGCACGCCGCTGTGTCTGGACTGCTACGACCACGACGCCCAGGTCGTCTTCAACCACCAGGCCCCCGAACTGTGGCGGCGCACCACCATCGCCATCCGCCGCGCTCTCACCCGAATCGCCCGCGAGGTCGGCGTCCAGGCCGGTGAGTTCCGGCTGAACTTCGGCAAGGTCGCCGAGATGCAGCGGCGGGGCGTCGTGCATTACCACGTGATCGTGCGCCTCGACGGCGTCAGCCCGGACTGCCCCGGCGCGATCGTGCCTCCCCCGTCCGAGCTTGAAACCCTCGACCTGATGGCCGCGATCGCGGAAGCCGCGGAACGAACCCGCTTCACCACTGCGGCTCACCCGCGCCGCGCTGACGGCTGGTTGATCGCGTGGGGTGACGAAGGACAGGGCCGGTACGCCGACCTGCGCCCCGTCAAGACGTCGGGCGACGGCGATATCACCGATGCAATGGTCGCCGCGTACCTCGCCAAGTACGCCACCAAGAGCACGGAAGCGACCGGGCACGTCTCGGGCCGGATCACCGGCGACCTTGTCGACCTCTACGCCGACCCGGAGGGCACCCATCCGGAACGGCTGGTCCACGCCGCGTGGTCCCTCGGCTGCACGAAGGAATGGGCCGGCCTTCGCCACTGGGCGCACATGCTCGGCTTCGGCGGCCACTTCCTCACCAAGAGCCGCCGCTACTCCGTCACCTTCCGCATCCTGCGCGACGCACGGGTCATCTGGCGGCGCACGGTCGAGCACGACGACCAGGCCGAGGACGACGAAGAGACGACGGTCGTGATCAGCACCCTCGCCTACAGCGGAGCGGGATGGCGCAACACCGGAGACGCGATGCTCGCCAACGCCGCCGCCGACGCGGCACGCAGCCGAGCCGCCTACGCCCGCGAGGCAATGCGCGAAGCCACCACCTTTTGACACGTACGTGTCAGTCGAACCTTGAAAACTCCACAGCGGTGACCCGGGGCCTGGCAGCACTGTTCCCCAACCAACCACCAAGGAGAGATCAATGGTTCTCGGAGACCTGGAACTCAAACGTAAGTGGCACTCCCCCGCCGAAGTCGCGGTGATCCTCGGCTTCGGCCTCTCGAAAGTGAAGATGAAGATTGCGACCGGAGAGATCCGGTCGGTGAAGGACGGCAAGCACCGGCGCATCCTGCCGCAGTGGATAGACGACTACGTGCAGGCCCAGGTCGAGCGTCAGGACGTCGCCTGATGACCGGCCGCCGCCACAACGGCGAGGGGTCGATCTACCCCTACAAGAATGGCTACGCCGCCTACGTCTGGGTGACCAAGCCGAATGGCAAGCGGGGCCGGAAGTACGTCTACGGCAAGGAACGCGACGAAGTCCACGAGAAGTGGGTCAAGCTCCACCGGCAGGCGGCCAATGGTCCGGTCGCGACCAGGACGCCGACGTTCGCCACCTTCGCGCCGTATTGGCTCGAAGAGATTGTGAAGCCGAACCTCGCGCCAAGCACCTACGCGGCCTATGAGGTCGCCTGTCGGCTCTACATCCTGCCGGGACTCGGCAAGAAGAAACTGAGTCCGCCGACCAGCGAAGTGCAGACCTGGATCAACAAGGTCGGACGGACTTGTCAGTGTTGCGAGCAAGAGAAAGACGCACGCCGGCCAAAGGAGAAACAACGCTGCTGCGGAATTGGGCAGTGCTGCGGGGAACGGCTCTCCAGCAACAGCCTGGCTCATCTCCGACGGACCCTCCGGACAATGCTGAGTCAGGCCGAAGCCGAAGACCTGATCACCCGCAATGTCGCCCGGCATCTCAAACTGCCGACCGTCCGGGTCCGTCGACGGAAAGCATGGGAGACCGACGACGCCCGGAAGTTCCTGGAGTCGGCCCGTGCCGACGATGACCCGTTCTATGCCGCCTACGTCCTGGTGCTCGTGCTCGGTTTGCGCAAGGGCGAAATGCTCGGCACTACCGACGACGTCATCGACTGGGACGGCTGGGACAAGCCGTGCTCGAAGCACAGCGAGCCGTTCTGCGTCGCCTGTGTGACCGAATACGAGGTCTCCATTCAGGTCAAGGCACAGATTCAGCGGGTGGGTAAGCAGCTGCTTCACCGGGAGACGAAGACGCCGACGAGCGATGCCGGCCTTCCCCTCCCACCGATCTGCGCGGTAGCTCTGCGGCAACGGCATCTGGACATCGAACGGGACCGGGAAGAGGCCGGACCGCTCTGGCACGGCATCCAGCTTCTGTTCACGACACGGTTCGGAACGCCAATCGAGCCGCGCAACTTCAACCGTTACTGGGACCGCCGGTGCGCCAAGGCCGGCGTCCCCCGCATCACCGTCCGGGACGCGCGACGGACCTGCGGAAGCCTCCTGGCCGACCTGGACGTCCACCCGAGGGTCGCCATGCAGATCCTCCGGCACGCGCGCTTCTCGGTGACGATGGAGATCTACACGGCGGTCTCGTCGAAGAAGACCCGCGACGCCCTCAAGCGGCTGGGCGAATCCCTCGGTTAAGAGGGCGTTGCTGTACTTTGCTGCTGTACTGGCCCCGGGCACGGGCTTTGGCCGCGACAGAGTCGCTGGTCAGAGTGGGGCGGACGGGACTCGAACCCGTGACCGATCGATTATGAGTCGACTGCTCTAACCTGCTGAGCTACCGCCCCGGAACGCGGCGCCGGGGAAAAATCGGACGCCGCGTACCGGCGGCGATCCTATCCTCCGGGAGCTACCCCGAGCCACTGAGCTATGCGGGCACGGCCGCCGCGCCCAGGGCCGTCAGCACCGCCCCGGCCGTGCGCCAGCCGCCGGCCAGTGCGCCTTGGATGGAGGGCGTATCGCGGTGGTCGCCGGCTACGAACAGGCCGTCGCCGAGGGACACGGGCTTGCGCAGGTCGCCCTGGGGGGCGGGGGCCGCCGGCAGGGCATGCGGCAGCGAGACGACGCTGAGCAGGTCCCAATCGTCGGTGGGTACGCCGTACAGCCGGGACAGCTCGACCCGGATCACCTGCTCCGACGCGCCGGAGGGGGCCGACACGCCGACCACCGAGGCCGCGATCAGGCTCTTGCCCAGGGGGGCGTAGGAGGGGGCCGCGTTGCTCAGGACGACCGTGTTGGCGATGATCTCGCGGCGGTCGCCGTCCAGGAGGAGGGTGGGCTCGTCCAGGGGGGCGTGGCCGGCGCCGAAGTAGAACGTGGTCAGGCCGTTCATCGCCGGTGTGGGCAGGCGCGGCAGCAGGGTGGCCGCGGTGACGGGGTCGGTGGCCACGATGACGGCCCGGCAGCTGATCTCGCCGCCCTCGGTGATGACCCGGCCGCGGCCGACGCCGATGGTGCGGGCATTCACCAGGAGCTGGGGGTACGGGAGGGGGCCGGCGATCGCGGCCGGCAGCGCCGCCATTCCGGCCGCGGGTACGCCGATGCGGCCCCGGGCGAACGAGC
Organism: Actinoplanes sp. NPDC049265; assembly: GCF_043197135.1. Lineage (NCBI taxonomy): Bacteria > Bacillati > Actinomycetota > Actinomycetes > Micromonosporales > Micromonosporaceae > Actinoplanes > Actinoplanes sp. NPDC049265. Next base: position 16,413 of record NZ_JBICSP010000020.1, read on the forward strand.
GCAGCACCATGGCCAGCACGTGGCTGGACGTGTCGAGGGAGCGGTCGCCGAAGACGCCGGAGAGGAACGGGCGCAGGACCTCCTCGATGATGCGGTGAGACAGACCGGCCCGTCGCAGCGCCTCCTGGGTCGTGCACTCCGGCGCCGCCAGCAACCGTGGCACCGGTGTGGTGGCGTACTTCAAGGCCAGCGCGGCGAAGCGGAGGCGGTCCGACACCGTGCCGACGGAAGATGTCAAGGATTGCGGCGAGGTGCGGGGCTCGCGCAGCGGGTTCTCGAGGCGGTGCAGTTCACCGGCCCTGCGGACCAGCACCCCGGAGGTGAAGTAGTGCAGGTCGAGCGCGTCCAGGTCGACCAAGGCGGGGAGCCGGGGGTACGCGGTGTTGAGCACCTGGAAGCCCCGGTCGAGGTGCCAGCCGTCGACGACATCGGTGGCGACCCGGCCGCCGACACGATCGCTCGCCTCGACCAGGAGCCATTCGACGCCGGCGCGGTCCAGGCGGCGGGCAGCGGCCAGCCCGGCCAGACCGCCGCCGACGATGACGACGTCCACCTTCACGGGCTGGGACACAGACACCTCACACGGCAACTGGCGACCCGCCCAGCCTAATAAGAAAAGGGACCCGCCGCGGCGGATCCCGATGTCTGGAGGCTCCCCGAATAGGACTCGAACCTATAACCTGCCGGTTAACAGCCGGCTGCTCTGCCAATTGAGCTATCGGGGAAGGCCGTCGCCGCAGAGGACTGCTCCCCTGGCGACCGGGACTACAGTACATGACCCCCCACCCCACTTGTCCACGGGGTAAGGCGGCGGCGCGCCAATCGTCTGAAACCCGGCAGCAGGTATGAGCGGCGGGCACGATGGGTATGCAGGGGTCGCAGACGTAAGACACGACGGAAGGAGCCGCCATGCGCGGAAAGCTCATGTTCCTTGGCGGTCTGGCGGCGGGCTTCGTCCTGGGCAGCCGGGCCGGCCGAGAGAAGTACGAGGAGATCCGGGCCAACGCCAAGAAGGTGTGGGAGCACCCGACGGTGCAGGAGGCCGCGGGCGTCGCCCAGGCGCAGGCCACCAAGCTGTACAGCGAGGGCAAGGACAAGCTGGACCAGTCGAAGCTGGGTCAGAAGCTGCACAGCGCCGACAGCACCACCGAGCTGAACAGCACGAGCACCAGCTCCAGCAGCACGTACTGAGACATCGGGGCGGGGGCTGACAGGCCCTCGCCCCGATGCATCGGTGTGCTCAAAGCCTTTGAGTACACCGATGCATCAGGGCACCGTGCTGAACGAAAGCGTCAGGAGTTGGACGAGAAGGCGGCGTCGAAGGCCGCCGAGGGCGCGTCGAAGGCGAGCCCCCGCACGAACTTCAGTGCCTCGGGGGCCCCGACCAGCCGGTCCATCCCGGCGTCTTCCCACTCGATCGAGAGCGGTCCGTCGTACCCGATGGCGTTGAGGGCTCTGAAGCAGTCTTCCCACGGGACGTCGCCGTGGCCGGTGGACACGAAGTCCCAGCCCCGCCGCAGGTCGGCCCAGGGCAGGTGAGAGCTCATCCGCCCGCGCCGGCCGTCGCCGGTGCGAACCTTGGCGTCCTTGCAGTCGACGTGGTAGATCCGGTCCTTGAATTCGAGGATGAAGTTCACCGGGTCGAGGTCCTGCCAGACGAAGTGTGACGGGTCCCAGTTGAGCCCGAAGGCGGGGCGGTCGCCGATGGCCTCGAGCGTGCGGCGGGTCGTCCAGTAGTCGTACGCGATCTCGCTGGGGTGGACCTCGTGCGCGAAGCGCACCCCGACCTCGTCGAACACGTCCAGGATGGGGTTCCACCGGTCGGCGAAGTCCTGGTAGCCGGCTTCGATCATCGATTCGGGTACGGGCGGGAACATCGCCACGGTGTGCCAGATCGACGAGCCGGTGAAGCCGACGACCGTCTTGACGCCGAGCTTGGCGGCGGCCCGGGCGGTGTCCTTCATCCGTTCGGCCGCGCGTTCGCGGACGCCCGAGGGGTCGCCGTCGCCCCAGATCGAGGCGGGCAGGATGTCCTGGTGCCGCTGGTCGATCGGGTGGTCGCAGACGGCCTGGCCGACCAGGTGGTTGCTGATCGCGTACACGGACAGGCCGTGCTTTTCCAGCTGGGCCTTCTTGCGGTCGATGTAGTCGTCCTCGGCCAGCGCCTTGTCGACCTCGAAGTGGTCGCCCCAGCAGGCGATCTCGAGGCCGTCGTAGCCCCACTCGGAGGCCAGCCGGCAGACCTCGTCGAACGGCAGGTCGGCCCACTGGCCGGTGAAGAGCGTGATGGGTCGCGCCACGGAAATCTCCCTCGTCGAGTTCCCACGTCCACATTCGCCGCGCGAGGATCCGCCTCGGGGTTGAATGTGAAAGCGGGAAGTGCGTTGCTTGGAACAGAACGGCGAGGGCAACCGAACGAAGGTCGTGCGTAAGAGCGACAGGACCGGCCGGGATTGCGCCTCCCGGGACCGAGCCGCTTTCGACTCTAGTAGGAGAGGGTCAGGCTGCGCGAGCCTGTGCGGGGGGCGTGAGGCCGAGGTTGGCGAGTTCGAGGCTCGCGTACGCCAGTTCCGACGCGATCGAGTCGGCCGGTGCGGGCGCCCCGGCGGGCCGGTCGGGCGGCGTCCCGTCGCGGGGGGCGGCGTGCACGTCCAGGTATTCGGTGCCGGGCTGGGCCCCGCCCATCAGATGCCGCAGTGCCGCGCGCCAGACGTCCGTGGTGGCGGTCAGTGGCGTGGGCGGCGCCTCGGCCAGCGGCACGTGCCGGCGTACCCGCCACGGCCCGGGCGGGAACTCGTCGGTGGCCGCCGGCAGCGTCTCCAGGTACGCGCCCTCGGCGTTGGTGATCGGGCAGCGCTGCCCGGCGGGCAGGTAGCCGCGCAGCGCGTCGGCGCCGGCCCACGGGTCGCGTACCTCGACCGCGGCGGCGATCCGCACCTGGATGATCGACAGCCCGGCCTGGGCCAGCCGGTCCAGCGCGTCGGCCGGTTCCTCCCAGGTGCAGGCCAGGTTGGCCAGGTCGAGGCAGATGCCGATGCGGTCGCGGCCGACGCCGGCCAGCGCTTCGACGGTCTCGTCGGTGGCGTCCAGGACGCCGCCGGGCTCGGGCTGCAGGCCGACCCGGACGGCCCGGCCGGTGTGCCAGGCGACCTCGGCCAGTCCGCCCGAGAGCCGGCCCAGGATCCGGGCGCAGGCCTTCTTCTTGCCGTCGTCCCAGCCGGCCCGGCGGCCCAGGCCGATGGTGGTGACCGCGCCGCGGACGGCGTCGTCGGGCAGCAGGTCGACCAGGATGCGGGCCAGGTCGAGGGTGTATTCGAGGCGGGCCGGGTCGCTCCAGTCCGGTTCCTCGGCGGGATTCTCGCCGCCGCCCCCGGCGTAGGGCATTCCGCTCAACGTGACGACCTCGAGCCCGCGGGCGTCGAGTTCGGCACGCAGCCGGGTGCGGAGTCGCCCGTCGACGGCGAGGGCGGCGGCGAGGGTGGGGGGCAGCCACAGACTCACGGTGAGGGGGCCGGCGTCGATCCGGCCGCGGACCTCCGTGGCGTACGCGTCGATCCGTTCGACCACGGTGGCCAGGTCTCGCGTCCCGTGGACGTCGATGCCGGAGCTCAGGTGGACGAGGCGGCCGGAACGGTGACGCAGACGCATCAGAGCCCTCCTCCCAGTGCACGGGTGCAAGTGCACGTGCATCCGCTCGTGCGGACGGCTCCAGTATGGACCAGATACCGGATCGGCCATGATCGACGTTCCGTCGTCCGCCGGGCTGTCATGCCGCCTCCATCCATGGGGGTTCTCCGGTCCCGGATACGAGACTCGGCTTACCCACGGATCAGCGGCGTACGGGGGGTGCGACGCGTTGACCGGCGAGAACATGATCCACCGAGCTCCGATTCATCGGCTTTCACCAATGCCCGCGCGGGGTGTGAGCTGCCCGGACACGTCACTTGAATGTCAACTCAGCGTTACATCAGAGCGTTCTACGCGTTCACCATCTGCACGAACGGACGTGCACGAAACGATCTCACGTGCGGATCTCCGCGTGCATTGGCACGTCACTGTCCGTAAGAATGCCTGAACCCCGGTGTGCTCGGCCCGACCCGAGCACACCGGGGTTGCACCTGCCGCGGGCTCGCCGGTGCGGGGCGCAACCGCACCGTCCCTCGCTAGCCCGCGACAGGAAGACTGACTGACTCGTTTCAGGCCATGGCGACCGTCGAGGGCTCCACCTCGACCCAGCTCGACGACTCGGCCGACCGCTCGACCGCGTCCAGCACCAGCTGCACACCGAGCGCGTCGGTGAACGACGGCGTGGGGTCCTGGCCGGTGGCGATCGCCTCGATCAGGTCACGCATCTCGTGGGTGAACGAGTGCTCGTACCCGATGCCGTGCCCGGGCGGCCACCACGCCGACATGTACGGGTGGTCCGGCTCGGTCACCTGGATGACGCTGAATCCCTGCTCGGCCGTGGGCAACTGGGCGTCGTAGAACTCCAGCTCGTTCATCCGCTCGAAGTCGAAGGCCAGCGACCCGAGCGAGCCGTTGATCTCCACTCGGAGCCCGTTCTTGCGGCCGGTGGCGAACCGGGTGGCCTCGTAGGTGGCCACCGCTCCCCCGTCCAGCCGGGCCAGGAACAGCGCGGCGTCGTCGACCGTCACCGGGCCGGTGCCGCCGCCGTTGCTGGCCGCGGCCAGCCCGGACGACTCGGCCGGCAGCGGGCGCTCCTTGACGAACGTCTCGGTCAGCGCGCTGACCGAAGAGATCCGCTGACCGGTGACGAACTGCGTCAGGTCGACGATGTGCGCGCCGATGTCGCCCAGGGCGCCGGAGCCGGCCTTGTCCTTCTGCAGGCGCCAGACCAGGGGGAACTGCGGGTCGACGATCCAGTCCTGTAGGTACACGGCCCGGACGTGGCGGATGGTGCCGATCCGGCCGGCGGCGATCAGCTGCCGCATGAGGGCCACGGCGGGCACCCGGCGGTAGTTGAAGGCGCACATCGCGCGTACCCCATTGATCTTGGCCTGCTCGGCCGCCGCGGCCATTTCCCGCGCCTCGGCGACCGAGTTGGCCAGGGGCTTCTCACAGAGGACGTGCTTGCCGGCGGCCAGCGCGGCCAGCGCGATCTCGGCATGGCTGTCGCCGGGGGTGCAGATGTCGATCAGGTCGATGTCGTCCCGAGCGATCAGCGACCGCCAGTCCGTGGTGTGTTCGGCCCACCCGAGCTTGGCGGCCGCCTCGGCGACGCCCGCCTCGCTCCGTCCGGACACCACCGACAGCTGAGCCGACAGCGGCAGGTCGAAGGCGTGGTTGACGGTACGCCACGCCTGAGAATGCGCGGCGCCCATGAACGCGTAGCCGACCATGCCGACCCGCAGCTGCCCCATCTTTGAACTCCCTTGGTCGCGGTTGGTCAGAACCCGAGCTTGCCGTACTTGCTCGCGTTCTCCTTCGTGATCGTCTCCGAGGAGAGGGTGATCTCCTTGGGCACCTGGAGCTCGACCAGGTCGGACATGCCCTTGCCCTGCCCGATCAACCGGGCCAGGGAGATGGCCGAGGAGGCCATCGAGGGGCTGTACGTGACCGTCGCCTTGAGCACACTGTTGTCGGCCGTGATCGCGTCGATAGCGGTCTTCGAACCGGCGCCGCCGACCATGATGAACTCGCTGCGGTTGGCCTGCTTGATCGCGGCCAGCACACCGATGCCCTGGTCGTCGTCGTGGTTCCAGAGGGCGTCCATCTTGGGCAGCGCCTGGAGCAGGCCGGCCGCCTCACGCTGACCGCTGTCCGCGGTGAACTCGGCCGCGCGGCGGTTGGCCACCTTGAAGCCGGCCGTGGCGAGCGCGTCCTTGAAGCCCTTCGACCGCTCCTGGGTCAGCGGCAGCGCGTCGATGCCGGCGATCTCGCCGATGATCGGGGCGCTGACGCCCTTGGCCTTCATCTGCGCGGCGACGTAGTTGCCGGCGGCGACGCCCATGCCGTAGTTGTCGCCCTTGATCAGCAGGCGGTAGGCCAGCGCGTCGGGGAACTCACGGTCCAGGTTGATCACCGGGATGCCGGCCTTGGTCGCCTCCAGGCCGGCCGAGTTCAGCTCCTTGCCGTCGTGCGGCAGGATCACGATCACGTTGGGCTTCTGCGAGATCAGCGTGGACAGCGAGGCCCGCTGGGCCGCCGCGTCGGCGCCGGCCTCGACCGCGCGCAGTTCCACGTCCTTGTACGCCCCGGCCTGAGCCTTGGCGTTGTTCGTGATGGCGGCGATCCAGCCGTGGTCGGCGGCCGGGGCGGAGAAGCCGATGACCACCTTCTGGCCCGGGGCCGAGTTGGGGTTCGCCTCCTCGTTGCCGGTGTTGATCTGCGCCGTGTTGTCGGGGGAGTTGCTGGTGCAGGCGGTGAGGAGGGCGCCGGCGCCGACCGCGGCGCCGCCGAAGAGGACGCGGCGACGAGAGAAGTTCGACATGTTTTCTCCAGGGGTGACCTGGCGGCCGTACACCGGTCGCCGGATTGTTTTCAAGGGGAGTGGATCTAGCTCTTGGTGCGTCCCAGGAGGTGGGTGAGCGATTTGTAGCGGAACTGCTGGACCAGCACGGCCGCGACGATGATGCCGCCCTTGACCATGTTCTGGACCTCGGTGGGAAGGTTGTTGATCGCGAAGAGATTCGTGATCGTGCTGAACACCAGCACGCCGAACAGCGCGCCGACGATGGTGCCGCGGCCGCCACTGAGCAGCGTGCCGCCGATGATCGCCGCGGCGATCGCGTCGAGTTCGTAGAGGTTCGCCATGGCGGCCTGTGCACTGGTCGCCTGGGACGTCAGCATCAGCGCGCCGATGCCGCAGCAGAGGCCGGACAACGCGTACAGCAGCAGGGTGTGGAATTTGACGTTGATGCCGGCCAGCCGGGCCGCCTCGGGGTTGCCGCCGATCGCGACCGTGCGCCGGCCGAACGTGGTGCGGTTGAGCAGCACCCAGCCGGCCGCGACGACCAGCGCCAGGATGATGACCAGCATCGGGATCCCGAGGATCTTGGTGGAGGCGATGCTGTTGATCGTGTCGTTCGAGGACACCTGGGTCTGCTTGCCGGAGATCTGCGCGGCGAGACCCCGGGCGGCCACCATCATCGCCAGCGTCGCGATGAAGGGCACGAGGCGGCCGTACGAGATGAGCACGCCGTTGATCAGCCCGACCACGACCCCGACGACGATAGCGGTGAAGATCATGCCGACCGCGCCATAGCTCTGGGTGGCCAGCGTGGTCGACCAGACGCCCGCGATGGCGACGATCGCGCCTACCGACAGGTCGATGCCGCCGCCGATGATGACGAAGGTCATGCCCACCGTGACGACGCCGATGGCCGACGCCTGCTGCAGGATCGTGAAGACGTTGTTGCCGACCCAGGTCGCGTCGCCGTACAGGTCGGGGCGGGTGATGACGCCGATGATGGCCAGGATGACGAGTACGCCGACCAGGCCGAGATTGCGCTTCAGCGGTTCGGCGGCGTCGCCTTTGAAAATGCTTTCACGTGGCGCTTTCTTCGGGGCGTCCGGCGCCGGGGCCGGCTTCGCCACCTGCGTGTCGGTCATGCGGGCTCCCCCTCGAGCAGCGACCCCGCCATGACGAGGTCCAGGACAGCGGCTTCGTCGAGGTCGCCGGCCGGCGCCTCGTGGATCAGGTGGCCCTCGCGCATCACGAGGACCCGGTCGGACAGGCCCAGCACCTCGGGCACCTCGCTGGAGACCAGCAGCACGCCGACCCCGTTCGCGGCCAGGTCGTGGATGACCTGGTAGAGCTCCGCGCGGGCGCCGACGTCGACCCCTCGGGTGGGTTCGTCCAGCAGCAGCAGCTTGGTCTGGCCGATCAGCCAGCGGCCGACCACGACCTTCTGCTGGTTGCCGCCGGACAGCGTGCGGACGGCGCGGCCGGTGTCCCGGGGCCGCAGCTCGAGCGAGTCGGCGATCCGGTCGGCGGCCTTGCGCTCGTCGCGGGCGTCGGTGAACCCGACGGTGGCGAACGTCGCGAACGACGACAACGTCATGTTCTTGTAGATCGGCTCGTCCAGCAGCAGCGCCTGGCTCTTGCGTTCCTCCGGGGCCATGCCGATGCCGGCCTTGACGGCGCCACCGACCGAGGTGACCCGCTTGCCGTCCATGATCACCGTGCCGCTGTCGGCCGGCCGGGCGCCGAAGATGGTCTCCAGCAGCTCGGAGCGGCCCGAGCCGACCAGCCCGGCGATGCCCACGATCTCGCCCTTGCCGACGGTCAGCGAGGCGTTGGCGAACTCGCCCTCTCGGGTCAGCCCCCGCACGTCGAGCAGCAACTCGGAGTCCTCCGGGGCCACTCGCGGCGGGAAGACGTACTCGATGCTGCGGCCGGTCATGCGGTTGACCAGCTCGCGGGTCGGTGTGTCGCGGGCGGGCAGGTTCGCGGCGGTGGTGCGGCCGTCCTTGAGCACCGTCACCCGGTCGCCGATCTCGCGGATCTCCTCGAGCCGGTGCGAGATGTAGATGACCGCGATGCCCTGGGCGGTGAGCTCCCGGATGATCCGGAACAGGTTCGCCACCTCGTCGTGAGCGAGCACCGCGCTGGGCTCGTCCATGACGATCAGCTTGGCGTCGTGCGAGAGCGCGCGGGCCATGCTGGCGATCTGCTTGCCGGCCGCGGGCAGGCTGCGGACCAGCCGGCGAGGCGGGATCTGCGGGTGCCCGAGCCGGCCCAGGATCTCGCGGGTACGCCGGGCCATCGTGCCCCGGCGGACGAAGCCGAACCGCCGCTCCTCGTGACCCAGGAACGTGTTCTCGGCCACCGACAGGTCGTCGACCAGGTCGAGTTCCTGATAGATGGTGGCGATGCCGGCCTTCATCGCGGCCTGCGGATTGGCCGGGGCGAACGGCTCGCCCTGCCACAGAATGCTGCCCTCGTCGGCGCGGTGCACGCCGGCCAGGGTCTTGATCAGGGTCGACTTCCCGGCGCCGTTCTGCCCGAGCAGGCAGTGCACCTCGCCCGCGCGCACTTCGAGCTGGACGCCGTCCAGCGCGCGTACACCCGGGAATGTCTTGACCACATCGGTCAGTTCCAGGACAACCGGTGCAACACTGCCCACCTGGTCCTCCACCTCACCATCGCGGGGCTGCGGGACAGAAGTCATGACGCCTGCTCGAAACAGGTGTCCGACGCGAGCACGGCGGCGCCGGTGACGCCTGCTCGACTGCCCAGTTCGCTTAAAACAACAGGCAGGTTGCCGGTGGCCAGCGGCAGCGAACGCCGATAGACCACGCTGCGGATCTCGGCCAGTAAAATGTGGCCCAGCAGCGCCAACCCGCCCCCGATGACGATCATCGACGGGTTGGCGAAGCTGACCAGGGTGGCCAGGACCGACCCGACCCGGCGTCCGCCGTCGCGGATCAGCCGGATGCATGTCACGTCGCCCTCGGCCGCGCCCTCGGCGACATCCCGGGCGCCCAGCTCACCGTTGGCGGTCAGCCGCTCGGCCAGCGACGGCGACTCGCCGCTGCGGGCCGCGGCGACCGCGTCCCGGGCCAGCGCCGAGCCGCTGAACAGCGCCTCGAGGCAGCCCGCGTTGCCGCACGAGCACACCGGCCCGTGCGCGTCGACCTGGATGTGCCCGATGTCGCCGGCGCAGCCGTCCACCCCGCGGTAGACGTCACCGGCCAGGTGGATGCCGCAGCCGATACCGGTGCCGATCTTGACGAAGAGGAAGTCGTCGACCGAGTGCGCGACACCGCCGTGCCGCTCCCCGATCGCCATGATGTTGACGTCGTTGTCGACCACCGCCGGGCAGCCGTGCTCGCGGGCGAGCACCTCGCGCACCGGGTAGCGGTCCCAGCCGGGCATGATCGGCGGCGACACCGGAACACCGTCGCGGTAGCTGACCGGGCCGGGCACGCCGATGCCGACCGCGTCGAGCTTCTCGAACGCACCGTCCGTACGAGCCTTGGCGAGCAGCTCGTTGACCCGATGCAGTATCGCTTTCGGTCCCGACCTGATGTCGGCGTTCTCGCGATAGGCGGCGACGACCTCGAGCCGCCCGTTGGTGACCTCGATGTCGATCGAGCTGGCGCCCAGGTCGACCGCCGCGAAGCGAAGCCGTGGGTGCAGCTCGACCAGGGTGGAGCGTCGGCCGCCACGGGACGCGGCCATCCCGGCCTCGGCGATGAGGCCCGCGGCCACGAGACGTTCCACTTCGGCGAGCAGGCGCGGACGGGTCAGCTCGAGCCGGTCACCCAACTCGGCGCGGGACACCGGGCCTTCATCGCGCAGCAGGCGAAGCACCCGATGGTGGGGGGCGTCGGCAACGTGCACGGGTACCTCCGGCAGGGGTTCACAGCCACGAAACGATGCTGTGTCGTGCCGGTCACACTAGGCCCCTTCCGCCGCTCCAGTCCATACCTTCCAGAAGATCTCTACCAACTTTTGTCTTCCTCAACGAAAGTCCGTGGACCCTCCCCCAGTTCCTTCTGCACACACGTTGATCAGCTGAAACAACCCTCGTCAGAGCCCTGCGAGAGTCTTTCGCCAACACGGAAAGAAAGTGGCCTTGACACACCGCGTGCACGACAAGGGCGGCCGCCCCGGTCCGGGACGGCCGCCCTTTTGTCCACGGTGCTACGTCTAGGAGAGGCCCTTTTCGGTCCCCTTCTTCAGTTTCCGATCGTCCCGGAGCTCCAGGAAGGGCTCCTCGTCAGCCGGATGCCCGGCTGCGATCGCACGTCCACGCTCCAGTTCGGCATCCAACTCGGCGCCCAGCAGGATCGCCTGGTTCGAGATCCACAGCCACACCAGGAAGGCGATCGCGCCGCCCAGCGTGCCGTACGTCTTGTTGTAGTCGGCGAAGTTGCCCAGATAGATCGCGAACGCCGCCGAAGCCACCACCCACAGCAGCACCGCGAAGATGCCACCCGGGCTGACCCAGCGGAAACCGCCGGTCTTCGCGTTCGGCGACGCCCAGTACAGGATCGAGAACATCAGGCTGACCAGGATCACCAGCACCGGCCACTTGACGATGCTCCAGACCAGCACGGCCTGGTCGCCCAGCCCGATCCGGTCACCGACGGCCGAGGCCAGATCGCCGGTGAAGACCACGATCACGGCCGACAGGACCAGCATGATGCCGACCGCGGCGGTCACGCCCAGCCGGATCGGCAGGGTCTTCCAGATCGGCCGGCCCTCCGGCACGTCGTAGACGGCGTTCGAGGCGCGCATGAACGCGGCCACGTAGCCGGACGCCGACCAGAAGGCCACCAGCACACCGAAGATCGCCGCGACGCCGGCCGTGTTCGGGTTGCTCACCTGACCCAGCACGGTGTCGACCAGCTTCTGGATGTCGGCGTTGGGTACGACGTCCTTGATCGTGCTGGTCACCGTCGCCTTGCCGTCGCTGCTGACCAGCCCGAGCACCGAGATCAGGGCGATCACCGCCGGGAAGATGGACAGGATGCCGTAGTAGGTCAGCGCGGCCGCCCAGTCCGACAGGTTGTCCTGGGAATACTGCTTGAACGTCCGCTTGATCGCCGCCAACAGGCCCTTGCCGTGCAGCTCACGCGGGCTGTCCGGCCCGTCGCCGGGCCCCGGCGGATCACCTGGCTCGAACACATCATCACCGGTACGGGTGGTGGCAACGTCCCGTTTCGCGGCCGCACGAGCCTCAGCGCGCTCCTTGTCCTCGTGCGTCTCATCCTTGTGGCGCAGCTTCATCGGGGGTTCCTCCGCCCAGCATCCCTCAATCGTTCTGTGGGAGGTGATGCCCCACCGGCGCGGCCTCTAACCCATCGATCTCGGGCATCAGCCCAGTTCAGCGATCACTTCAGGCCAGACTTCCCCGACCGGAACCCGACGCCCGAGAGCGAGTGGCAGCACCGGCGCGCCGGGATCACTTCAGGAGCAGCCGCCCCATCCGGCGGCCGGCCAGAGCTACGCCGGCGAGGAACAGCAAGAGGAGGTACGCGACGTCGAGCAGCTGAACCCAGCTCCACGTCTGGGTACTGATGCCCCGGATCAGGTGAACCGACCGGTACAGCGGCGTCGCCTCGACCAGCCAGCGCAGCACGGCCGGGTACGACTCGGCCGGCACGAAAGTCCCGGAGAAGAGGAACAGCGCGAACTGCGCCGACGCCATCAGGTCGAAATCCTGCCAGCTGCGCATGAACGTGGACAGGGCCATGCCGGCCCCGCCGAACGCGAACCCCACCAGCACCGCCGCTCCGAACGACAGCACCGCCGACCAGGCCGAGGTCAGGCCCATCGCCACCATCAGCACACAGAACGCCGCCGCGTACAGGCTGCCCCGGGTCATCGCCCAGGCCAGCTCGCCGAACGCCAGCTCCATCGGCCGCACCGGGGTCGCCAGGATCCCGTCGTACAACCGCATGAACTTCATCTTGCCGAAGAAGTTGAAGGTGGTCTCGGACAGCGCCCCGGTCATCGCCGACGACGCGAGCATGGCCGGCGCCACGAACGACGCGTAGCTCACCATGCGGCCGTCCGGAAGCGCGATGTCGCCGACCAGGGAACCCACCCCGATGCCGATGGACAACAGGTAGAGCACCGGCTCGGCCAGCCCGGTGGCGACCACGATCCAGTACGCCCCGCGCAGCGCCGACACGTTGCGCTCGACCATCGACATCGACCGCCGCGCCGACCCGCCCGGCGCGAACAGCCGCGGCAACGCCAGTGTGACCATCCCGCCCCCTCCTCAGACCACGAGCCGGCGCCGGAACCGGTGCCACGCCAGCACCCAGCCCCCGCCCGCCCAGACGAACAACACCAGCAGATGAGCCGCGACCGGCCAGGCCGCCGGCAGGCCCAGTGTCGCCGCCCGGGACAGCTCGACGCCGTGCCACAGCGGCAGCACCCAGGCCAGCCAGACCAGCGGATCGGGCATCTGCTCGATCGGGAAGAACACCCCCGAGAACAGCGACATCGGGATCATCCCGACCCGCATGACGATCGACAGGTAGCTCTCGGTCTGAATGCTGGCCGAGAAGGCGAACACCGGCGCCGCCACGGCCAGCCCGACCAGCACCGCCACCGGCAGCACGACCAGCGACCACCACGAGTGCAGCGTGCCGAAGCCGGCCGCCACCAGCAGGAACACGCCACAGGTGGTCAGCACCCGGAAGGCGACGAAGGCGAGATGGCCGTCCAGGATGTCGGAGATCCGCAGCGGGGCGGCGGCCTGGCCGAAATAGATCCGCCGCCACTCGAAGCCGCCGAGCACCGGCCAGGTCCCGTTGCCGAAGGCGACCTGCATGGCCGTCGACGCGATCAGGCCCGGCATCAGCCAATCGAGGTAGGGCACGCCGTCGACGTCGGCGATGTAAGCGCCCACGCCGACCCCGAACCCGAGCACGGTGAGCAGCGGCAGCAGGAACGACGAGAGCGCGCTCCCCCGCCACGTGCGGCGGTAGCTGACCAGGTGGTATTCCAGGACGTAGCCGGTGGCGCGCATCAGTCCACCAGCGTCCGGCCGGTCAGGTGCAGGAAGACATCCTCCAGGCTGCTGCGCCGCACCAGCACGCTCGCCGGGCTCAATGAGCGGGCCTGCACCTCGGCCACCGCGGCGTCGCCGTCCGGGACGTAGAGCAGGATGCGGTCGGGCAGCACCTCGACCCGCTCGCCCAGACCGGCCAGCTTGTCGGCGTAGATCTCCTGGGACTCGGCGGTGAACCGGAGCTCGACCACCTCGCGGGTGGAATAGCGCTCGATCAGCGCCCGCGGCGAGCCCTCGGCCACGATCAGGCCGCCGTCCATCACCACCAGCCGGTCGCACAGCTGCTCGGCCTCGTCCATGTAGTGCGTGGTCAGCACCAGCGTCACGCCCTGCTGCTTGAGCCGGAACAGCCGCTCCCAGACCAGGTGCCGGGCCTGCGGGTCGAGGCCGGTGGTGGGCTCGTCGAGCAGGACCATCTCGGGCTCGTTGATCAGCGCGCGGGCGATCGTCAGCCGCCGTTTCATGCCGCCCGACAGCGGCTCGACCTTCGCGTCGGCGCGCTCGCTGAGCTGCACGAAGTCGAGCAGCTCGTCGGCCCGGCGGCGGGCCACCCGGCGCGGGACGCCGAAATAGCGGGCGTACGTGGTCAGGTTTTCGCGCACGGTCAGCTCGGTGTCGAGGTTGTCGAGCTGCGGGCAGACGCCCAGCCGGCCGCGGATCGCCGGGCCGTCGGTGCGCGGATCGCGGCCGAGGATGCGCAGCTCGCCGTCGGTCGGCGGGGAGACACAACCGATCATCCGCATGGTCGAGCTCTTGCCGGCGCCGTTCGGCCCGAGGAAGCCGAACGCCTCACCGCGGCGCACATCGACATCGATGCCGGCCACCGCGGTGAAGTCGCCGAAGCGTTTCACCAGCCCCCGTGCGTGGATCAGCGATTCATCGGTCACGCTGCCAAACCCTAGACAGGGGGTACGACAACCCGCGATGCATATTTGTGCTCAAAGCGCTTTGAGCACAAATATGCATCAGGGACCTGTGTGCATCGGAGACATGCTCAGGGCGGTGGCGCGGTGGCCTGTTGCGCCGCGCGCACCAGCTCGCCGGTAAGCTCGATCACCGGCTCGGCGTCGACCGGCGTGCCCGAGTCGTACCGCACCGCCCAGCTCAGGCCGTCCACCCCGCTGACCCGGCGGCCGACCACCCGCACCCCGCCCGGCGACAACGGATGATGCGTGGTGTACGCCACCGACCGGGTCACCCTGGTCCGTACCTGGTCGGGCAACTCCCCCGGCTCGAGCAGCAGGAACGTCACCGGCGGCGCGTCCACCAGCACCGCGTAGTCGTCGCGGACCTCGGCCACCTCGGCCGGGATGACCCGCAGCTCGCGGCCCGACCACGCCGCCTTGTGGATCTCGTGCCAACCCAGCCGGCCGCGTTCCGGCAGCCACAGCCCCCGGTTGGTCGCGACCAGCGCCGCGTCGTCCGTGATGGCGGCCCAGGCCAGCACCCGCTCGTCCGGCTCCAGGGCCGGGCGCAACGCCGCCGGCAGTTTCGGCCGTCGTCCGAAAAGCTTCACAGTCCTCCCGCCGCTTGCTCCCGCAACGCCCGCGTGGGCGGTCGCCCGAAAAGCCTCACAATCCCCCCGCCGCCTGCTCCCGCAACGCCCGCGTGGGCGGTCGCCCGAAAAGCCTCACAATCCCCCCGCCGCCTGCTCCCGCAACGCCCGCGCGTGCTGCTCCAGCGAGAACAGCTCACCGGCCAGAGCAAGATATTCGTCCTTGTGGGCCACCGGGTTGATCCGCTGCACCTTCGACTTCAGGTCCCGGATCCGGGTCGCCACCGCGCCCACCTGCAGCCGGGCCAGCACCGTGGACACGTACTGCGGGTCCACCTCGCCGTCCACCCGGGGCGGCTCCACCGACAGCTCGCCGATCAGCGCCTTGCCGCTCAGGTCGGCGCACAGGTCACGGACCGCCTCGATCCAGCCCGCGCCGCCGGTCGCCGTGGCCGTGCCCCCGGCCTCGCCGACCGCCTGCCGGATCGCCTGCAGGACCGGATCGGCGTACGTGTCGGTGCCCAGCGCGTCGAACATCGGCCCGGCCAGCACCGGGTATTGCAGGGCCAGCTTCAGCGCCTCCCGCTGGACCAGGCGCTGCGGACTCTCCACGGCCGGCGCCTGCCGCTGCGCGGGTGCCTCGGCCCGCTCGGCTGACTGCTGTGCGTGGTTCACCGCCCGCAGCACCGGGTCGAGGTCCATGCCGAGGTCGCCGGCGAGCTTCCGCGCGTACTCCGGCCGCTTCTCCCGGTCTTTGATCTTGGCAACCAAGGGTGCCGCACGCCGCATCGCCTCGACCCGCCCCTCGACCGTGTCCAGATCGAAACGGGTCAGGATCTGCCGCAGCGCGAAGTCGACCAGCGGCTCCCGCCGCGCGACCAGATCACGCACGGCCAGATCGCCCTTGGCCAGCCGCAACTCGCACGGGTCCATGTTGTCCGGCGAGACCGCGATGAAGGTACGCCCGACGAAGCGCTGATCCTCCTCGAACGCCCGCAGAGCGGCCTTCTGCCCGGCCGCGTCGCCGTCGAAGGTGTAGATGATCTCGCCGGCCACGCTGTCCGAGTCCATCAGCAGCCGGCGCAGCACCCCGATGTGATCGGTGCCGAACGCGGTGCCGCAGGTGGCCACCGCGGTGTGCACGCCCGCCTCGTGACAGGCCATCACGTCGGTGTAGCCCTCGACGATCACCGCCTGCGACTGCTTGGCGATCTCCCGCTTGGCGTGGTCGATGCCGTAGAGCACATGCGACTTTTTGTAGAGCGGCGACTCGGGCGTATTCAGGTATTTGGGGCCGTCGTCGTCGTCGAACAGCTTGCGCGCCCCGAAGCCGATCGTGTCGCCGGCCAGGTCCCGGATCGGCCAGACCAGCCGCCGCCGGAACCGGTCGATCAGCGACCCCGACTTGGCCGGCTTGGCCAGCCCGCCCGCGGTCAGCTCCTCCTGCGTGAAACCCTTCTGCCGCAGGTGCTTGGTCAGCAGGTCCCAGCCGTCCGGGGCGAACCCGCAGCCGTACCGCTCGGCCGCGTCCCGCCCGAAGCCGCGCTGGGCCAGGAACTCCCGGGCGATCCGCGCGCCGGGGGTGGTCAGCTGCTCCTGATAGAACTGCGCGGCGGCGGCGTGCGCGGCGATCAGGCGCTGCTTCTGCCCCGGCTGCGGCCGCGGCGCCCCCCGGTTGTCGGCCGCCGACTCCTCGTACCGCAACTGGATGCCGGCCCGCCCGGCCAGCCGCTCGATCGACTCGACGAACGACAGATGCTCCGCGTCGATCAGAAACTTGATCGCGTCCCCGCCCTGGCCACAGCCGTGGCAGTTGCCGGTGAGGATGTTGTCCTCGAGCACGAAGGCGTGAGTGCCGTCGACGACCGGGCAGAAGACCTCTTCGACCTCGCCGTGATCCTCGATCGCCTCGACGACCCACCCGCGTCGCTCAACCCGCTTGCGGTTGCTGGCGAACCGGTCGCGATGGGAGCTCAGGAGAAAGAACTCCTCCGGCAAGTCGTTGTTCATGAGGGTCAGGCGGTGGATCGGGCCGGTGTGGCCCATCTCCCCGTTCGGACGCTTGACGTCGGCGAAGCCCGTCCGGGCGTATTCGCGAATGCCATAGGTGCCGACACCGATACGGGTGCAGAGGTCACGGACGTACTCGAGATGTTCCCGGTTGGCCGAGTTGAGCGAGATGCAGCCGTCGGCGGCCACGTCACCGTCGGCGGCGAAATAGCCGGCCAGCCATCCGTAGAGGTAGGCCAGGGACTCGGTGAGAGGTGGCAGCTCGGTCTTGAAGTAAGCCGGCATGCCCGCGACGGTCAACCCCTCGGGTGATTGGTACGTGTCGCTGAGCGGGAACCACTTGAGCAGCTCGCGGTCTTTACCGCCGTACAGGAAAGCGACGCTGCCCTCGCCCAGCAGGGTCCCGTCGCCGAAGACTATGCCCCGGGCCACGCCGAATGGTGAGAGGCTCCGCTGGTGGCCACCGTCACGCTTCCACAGCGCCAGCGGGAAGACGTGGGCGAGGCGGTCGCCGACGCGGAGCTGGGTGGTGGTGCGCTCGACGCGCGTCTCGCCCTTGGTGGTGCGCGCACGGATGAACCACCGATGCTCGGCGGTCGCGCGGATCGTCTTCTTCTGCCCGTTCCGCGAGAGTTTGAGATGCAGCAGCGGCTGCTCGCCGAACGAGTGGAACGGCGCCTCCGCGAACCGGCCGTGCGTGGTGATGACGCGATGCCGGCCGCCGGCCAGCTCTCGGATCTCACGTACGCCCTGATCCGTGATCACCCGCGTCTCGCCCGCGAGGCAGAAGTAGACGCCGCGGGCGGGGCTGACGGTGAAGGACGGGGTCTTCTCGTCGTGGAAGGGGCACAGGCCCTTCAGGTTTCCTCCGCCCGCGGACTTCAGCGTCACCGTCTCGCTGATGATGTCGGCGATCGACGTGCGGTCGCGGACCAGCGCGATGTCCTCATCCTTGACCCTGGCCACCGCTACATCCTGCCTCGCGGGCCCGGCCGACCGCCACGAGGGTCCGGTGGGCTCCGCCACCGACTCCCGGCCACGTACTAGGGTAAGGATATGCAACGGCACCCAGTCCTTACATTGTGGGCCGGGCGCGTGACCGCGCTGCTGGGCATCGTGCTCGTCGCGCTCACCCTGCGGCAGGCGGTGGCGGCGATGTCGCCGATCCTCGGCAACATCCGGGCGGACATCCCGATGTCGGACATCGGCGTCGGGCTGCTCGGCACGTTGCCACCGATCCTGTTGGCGGCATCCGGGTTCGTCGCGCCGCGCGTCGCCCGGAGCGTCGGGCTCGGCGGCGGCATCGTGCTCGCGCTGCTGCTCATGACCCTCGGGCATGTCGTTCGCGCGTTCGCACCGGGCTTCGCGGTGCTGCTCGCCGGCAGTGTCGTCGCGCTCGCCGGCACGGGCATCGGCAATGTGCTGCTGCCGCCGATCGTGCGGCGCTACTTCCCCGACCGGATTCCGCTGCTGACCGCCGTCTATGTCGGCATCGTGGGCGTGAGCACGGCCGCGCCGGCCGCGGTCGCGGCTCCGGTGGCCGAGCGGATGGGCTGGCGGTTCTCGCTCGGCATGTGGTCGGTGACCTCGATGGTCGCGCTCGTTCCGTGGCTCGTCGTCATCGCGCGGGAACGCCGCCGGCGACTCTCGGATGACACCGCCGTCGGGTCCCCGCCTCCCGCCCGGGTCACCCGGCTGTGGCGGGCCCGCGTGGCCCGGTCGATCACCGTCGTGTTCTCGGCCAGCGTGATCTGCACCTACGCGGCGTTCGCGTGGCTGCCCGAGATCCTCGGCGACATCGCCGGCTCGACGCCGACCGAGGCCGGTGTGCTGCTCGCCGTCACCGGCATCGTCAGCACGCCCATCGCGCTCGTCGCGCCGCTGCTCGTGGCCCGGCTGGGTAATGCCGGCGGGCTGATCGGCGCCGGTGTCGCGAGCTTCGCGCTCGGCTACCTCGGCCTGCTGCTCGCGCCCGCGACGTTCACCCTGCTCTGGGTGCTGCTCATCGGCTCGGGGTCGATCCTGTTCCCGGTCTGCCTCGTGCTCATCAACGATCGCACCCGGACCCACGAGGGCACTGTCGCGCTGAGCGGCTTCGCCCAGGGGATCGCGTACGCGCTCGGCGCGCTCGGTCCGCTGCTCGTCGGGCTGCTGCACGACGCGAGCCGCGGGTGGACCCTGCCGCTGCTGTTTCTGCTCGCTGTCGCTCTCGCGGCGACCATTCCGGCGATCACGCTGGCCCGGCCGGCGTTCGTGGAGGACGAACTCGCCCGTGCTGAGCCGGCTTCCCGAGACCCGTACTGATACGGCGGCCTGAAAGCCGTACCGAGACCGCGGCCTGAAAGCCGTACTGAGACGGCGGCCTGAAAGCCGTACCGAGACGGCGGCCGGCGAGCGGTCAGACCAGGGTGCGGTGCCAGGCGACGGCGGCGTGGTCGGTCAGGGACGCGACCTGGTCGATGATCACGCGGAGGCGGGCGGGATCGTCGGGGGCCTGCTTCCAGAGGGGGGCGAAGACCGGGTCGAGGCCGTCGGGGGCCCGCTCGGACAGGGCCGCCACGAGATCCTTGAGGATGGTGCGCTGGCGTCCGTACCAGTCCTCGGCGGCGCGGAGGCGCATCACGTAGCGCAACGCCATGCCTTTGAGCAGGGCGCACTGGTTACGGACGGTGCGCGGGACGATGAGGTCGGCCTCGTAACGGCGCATCCGCTCGGAGCCGTGCCGGCTGATCGTGGCGCCGACCGCCGAGGCGACGAACCGGCCGGTCAGTACGCTGGTCATCCGCTTCAGGGCGATCTGGCTGCCGAACGTGCCGTCATGGTCGGCCGCCGCGGTCACCACCGGGTCGGCCAGCAGCAGGTCGAGGGAGCCGGCCAGCTCGGCCGGCGGGGACGAGGAGTAGACCTCGGCAACGTCGGTGACCAGGGCGGCCCGCTCGTCGGCGTCGTCGAGCAGGTGGCGCAGCGTGATATAGCCGCCGTGTACGCCGTCCTCCACGTCGTGGACCGAGTAGGCCACGTCGTCGGCCCAGTCCATCACCTGGGCCTCGAGGCAACGGCGCTCGCCACCGGGGCCGCCCTGGCGGATCCACTCGAAAACCGGCACGTCATCGGCGTACACCCCGAATTTGTGGTTTCCGGGTTGGCGTAGCCAGGGGTATTTGCTGGTGGCATCGAGCGAGGCCCGGGTCAGGTTGAGGCCGGCGCCGGGGACCTTGGCCTCGAGCCGGGTCAGCACCCGCAGCGTCTGCGCGTTGCCCTCGAAGCCGCCGCAGGCCTGGGCGACCTCGTCGAGCGCCTTCTCACCGTTGTGGCCGAAGGGTGGATGGCCGAGGTCGTGCGCGAGGCCCGCGGTGTCGACCACGTCGGGGTCGCAGCCCAGGCGGGCGCCCATCTCGCGGGAGATCTGGGCGACTTCGAGGGAATGGGTCAGCCGGGTACGCAAAAAGTCGTCCGACCCGGCCGTGTGCACCTGGGTCTTGGTGGCGAGCCGGCGGAACCCGGCCGAGTGCAGCACGCGAGCGCGGTCACGCTCGAACTGGGTGCGACCGTACCCGCTGTCTTTCGCCGGCTCCGGCGCCCAGCGCTCGCCATCCATGCGATCAGCCTAAGCGCCGGGCGTGACATGCCGACTGAATAGTTGTGGGACTCAAGCTGACCATCGTGGCCCGGTTGTTGCTGATGACGATCGCCGGTGTCGTCGCCGCCTTCCTGGTCGCCGGGGCCGCCACCTGGGGATCGAACGGGCAGGCGGCGGCCGCGCGGCAGATCACCCGGGTCAGCGACGCGATGAGCCATCAGTGGAACGCGGACATGATGCACGACGGTCTGCGGGCCGATGTGATGACGGCGATGTACACCGGGACGGATTCGGCGGCCGGCGAGGCGGACGAGCATGCCACCACGATGCTGACGAACTTCGACGCGGCGGCCGCCGGCGCCCCGGCGTCCCTGCGCGCGGAATACGCACGGGTCCGTCCGGCCGTGGTCACCTACGGCGATACCGCCCGGCAGATCGCGGCCGGCGACAAGGCGCAGCTGGACGGCTTCCTGACCCAGTTCGAGGCCCTGGAGAAGGATCTGGGTGCGATCGACGACGCGATGCTGACCGCGGTCGGGGAGGCGGGCGTGGACGGCCGGCGGTCGGCGACCAAGGCGGCCTGGTTCGTGGTCGGTGGCACGGCCGCCGGCGTGGTACTCAACGTGCTGGCGGCGTTGCTGACCATCCGGGCGATCCGCCGGCCGATGCGCCGGATGCTGGAGGCACTACGGGCGATGGCGCAGCGTGACCTGACAGTCCGGGCCGAAGTCACGCAACGTGACGAGTTCGGGGAGATGGCCGAGGCGCTGAACGAGGCGGTGGGCGCGGTCCGTACAACGGTCGCGGCGACCGCGGACAGCGTGGCCGCCCTGACCGCGGCCAGCGGTGACCTGCGCGGCCTGGCCGGGAAACTGGACGGGTCGGCCGAGCAGACGTCGGCGCATGCCCGCAACGCCGACGCGGCCGCCCGTCAGGTGTCGGTGGCGGTGACCGACATGACCACGGCGACCGGTGAGCTGGCCGAGTCGATCCGGGAGATCGCCCGGCAGACGTCGGACGCGGCGGTGACCACGTCCCGGGCGACCGAGAACGCCACCGAGACGGCGGCGGCGGTGGCTGCGCTGAGCGCGGCCAGCGGCGAGGTGGGCGACATCGTCAAGCTGATCACCCAGATCGCCGAGCAGACCAACCTGCTGGCCCTGAACGCGACGATCGAGGCGGCCCGGGCCGGTGACGCGGGCAAGGGCTTCGCGGTGGTGGCCACCGAGGTGAAGGACCTGGCCCAGGAGACCGCGCAGGCGACCAGCGACATCACCGCCAAGATCGGGGCGATTCAGGAGATGACCGAGCGTACGGCCACCGCCATCGCCACCATCACCGAGATCATCGAGCACATCGACGACGGGCAGCGGACCATCGCGGCGGCGGTCGAGCAGCAGTCGGCGACCACCGAGCTGATGACCGGCAACGTCGGTCACGTGTCGGCGGCGGCGGAGGAGATCAGCGGCACGGTCGCGCACATCACCCGCTCGTCCGAGTCGACCGCCGAGGACGCCAACACCACCCGCACGTCGGCCGAGCGGGTCAGCTCGGCCGCCGGTGAGCTGGAGGGCCTGATCGGCCAGTTCCGTTACTGAGCGTCCTTCTTGGGGGACGACAGCACGCAGAACTCGTTGCCCTCGGGGTCGGCCAGCACCACCCAGCCGACGTTGCTCTGCCCGATGTCCACCGGCCGGGCGCCCATGTCGACCAGCCGCTCCACTTCGGACTCCTGGTCCTCCGGGCGCAGGTCGATGTGCAGCCGGTTCTTCACCGTCTTGGCATCCGGCACCGGAGTGAAGAGCAGACCGGGAAGTTCGTCGGGGGTACGCCGGATCTCCACTTCCTCCGGCGCCTCGTGCACGATCCGATAGCCCAGCGCCTCGGCCCACCACCGGGCCAGCCGAGCCGGGTCCTCCGAGTCGACCACGATCTGTTCCCACCGAACGCCCATAGATCCCCCTGCAGCCCTGTCGAAGGTGGCGATCATGTTACGCGCCATCACCGGCCGGGTTACGCGCGGAACAACGCACCGGCGGTCCGGCGACGAGTCTCGATGGCCGAACACGATGCCTTCGGCCTTCGAAACACCGTTTACCCAAGGAGCCGACGTGGATTCCGTGTCCCTGCGGCGCGTCCTGCACCAGCTCGCCCGGGCCGGCCGGTCCGGCGCCCTGTACGTCGGTGGCTCGCCCGGCGGGGTGCTGTTCCTCCTCGCCGGCCAGATCGTGCACGCCGAGTCGCCGGCCTGCCCCGGCGTCGGGGCGCGGCTGGTGTCGTCGGGCCGGCTGGCCGCCGGGGCGTGGCGGGCCGCGTACGCCGAAGGAAGCCTCGACTGCCGGGTCGGGCCGATCCTGATCCGGGACGGGCACCTGGGCCGGAACGAGCTCGCCGGCCGCGTGGCGTCGGCCGTCCGGGAGGCGACCCGGGCGGTGCTGCGCAGTGACGGCGCGACCGTGCGGTTCGTCGATGGCGAGCGGCACTGGCTGGGCATCATCCCCGCGGATCCCGGGCCGCGGCAACGGATCCGGGCCGCGGTCGGCCAGGCTTCGTGAAACCGGCCGAACAGGACGCACACGGGGTGCGACTTCACGTCTCACGGTGCCCGCAGGATGGCCCACGGTGACGGCGACGGCGAGGCTGCCGGACCGTCATCGGAGGAACGGACACAACGCTGAGGAGAGACGTGCCCGGCGTGGAGCACTGCCTGCAGGAGGCCATGGCGATCCCCGGCGCGGTCGGGGCGAGCATCGTCGACTACACCACCGGGTTCCCGGTCGCCACCACCGGGGCCGCACCCAACTCCGACCATGAGGCCGCGGCAGCCGGAACGGCCGACGTGGTCCAGGCCGCGACGAGCCGATCCCTGTTCGTCTCGGCGGTCCCGCACGACCTGCTGGAAGACCTGATCATCACCACCGCGGGCGGGTACCACCTGCTGCGGCTGGTACGGACCGACTTCGACAGCCGCCTGGTGCTGTACGTGTGGCTGGACCGGATCCACGGCAACCTCGCGGTGGCCCGGCGGCGCATGCAGACCCTGGCGGCGGAGCTCGTCGCCACCTGACCCGTACATCCTCGGCCGGAAGGATAGACGTGAGCCCCACCAGGACCGCGGCTCCCGGGCGCTTGCTCACGCAGGTCGCGGGTGAGCGGCAGACCGGAGCGCTGGTGGTCGACGGCCACCCCGGCGGTTCTCCAGGGGGTGCCGTCTACCTGCACGACGGCGCGGTGGTCTACGCCGAGTCGCCGGCCGCGCCCGGGGTCGGTGAGCTGCTGACCGCGTCCGGGCGGCTGGCCGGGCGCACCTGGCAGGCGGCGCTGGACGCGGGTACGGCCGGCGCGCGGGTCGGCCGGCTGCTGCTCGACCAGGGCCATCTGACCCAGGGCGAGCTGGAGTTGTGCGTGCTCGGGGCGATCTACGACGCCGCGTACTTCGCGCTCGCCCCGGCCAGCGCACCGGTCGAGTTCCGGGCCGGCGCCGGGCACTGGCTGGGCACGGTGGTGCGGGTCGAGGCCGCGGCGGTCAACCGGGAGGCGCGGCGGCGGGCCCGGCTGCTGGACGAGATCTACCCGCACGGCAAGGTCGACGCGGCGCCGGTCATCCCGGTGCCGCGGGCGCCCCGGGAGCGGGTCACGCTCACCGCCCTGCAGTGGGAGCTGCTGGTGCACGCGGACGGCCAGCGCACGCCGGCCGATCTGGCCCAGCTGCTCGGCCGGGCCGGCTACGCGACCATCCAGGAGCTGCGGAGACTGGCCGCGCTGGGCCTGATCGAACGGCCTGTTCAAACCGACAAGACCGAGGGGGTACGCCTGCCACGTGCGCGTGGCAGCGCACCGGCGACGCCGGCCACCCGGCCGGTGGTAACGCTGGACGACCCGCCACTGTCTCCCGCGGTGGTGACCCGGCAACGCACCGCCACGGCGATCGAGGAACCCCCGTACACGGGTGATCCGGTGACCAACGGCACCGTCTATCGCCCACCGCGCCTGGCCCGCCGGAAACCCGGCGCCAAGCTCCCCAAGGACCTCGCCGGCGAACCCCCTCCGGAGCCCGCCGGAGCCGACGAGGTCCTGCTGAAACGCATCCGGACCGCATTGCGGGCACTGCGGTGACGCGCGCACCACCGAACGAGAGAGGAGGCCGAGGATGGTGAATCCGGCAGTGCTCGACGAGCTCGGCAATCTTCGGAACAGGCTGCCGGAACTGACCGGAAGCGTGCTCGCCACCACGGACGGGATGGTGGTCGCGCACGACGCCCAGGGCATCGAGGCGGACAGTCTGGCCGCGCTGGCGGCCGCCCATCTGGCGCTGGCCCGCCGCTTCGCGCACGCCGTCGACCATGGCGAGCTGCGCGAGTCGGTGGTGCAGTGCGACGGCGGATACATCACCTCGTACGCCGCCGGCCCCGACGCCCTGCTCACGGTCGTGACCACCGGCAACGCGAACCTGGCGATGGTCCACCTGGAGGCCCGCCGCAGCGTCCGGCGGCTGGTCGCGCTGCTCACCCTGGACGTCGTCCGGCCCGCCCGGCCGGACATCCCGCACCAGCCCGGACCGTCGGCGCCGCTGGCCCGGCGTACCCCGATGGCCACCCTGCCCACCAGCATCCGGCACCGGCAAGCCGCCGGCTGACCCCTTAGCAAGACGGAGGAAATTCCCATGCCCGACATGGACACCGCACTCAAAGAGATCATGGACATCGACGGCGCGATCGGCGTCGCCCTCGTGGACCACACCAGCGGCATGGCCCTGGGCACCGCGGGCGGCGGCAAGGAGCTCGACCTGACGGTCGCGGCCGCGGGCAACACCGACGTCGTACGGGCCAAGCTCCGCGCGATGGAGATGCTCAACCTGACCGAGAAGATCGAGGACATCCTGATCACCCTCGACACGCAATACCACCTGATCCGGCCGCTGACCAGCCGCTCCGGCAAGGGCCTGTTCCTCTACGTGGCGCTGCGCCGGGACCGGTCCAACCTGGCCATGGCCCGGCACCAGCTCAAGCGGATCGAAGCCGATCTCGACGTCTGACCGGCGGGGAGGGGACCGGCCCTCCCCGCTTCCTTTTGGTTGAGTGCTGTATGGTGCCGCGCCGCGCCGTGCCGCCTTGTCCCTCCCGTCCCGGCCTCCGCGCCGTCAGGTGAGCTTGGCGCGGTCGGCGGCTTCGCGGCCGGAGTGCCAGCCCTCGTCGCTGTCGACGCGGAAACCTCGGGCGCGGACGGTTTTCGGGAAGGCGCGGTCCATCGTTTCGCGGACCTGGGCGTCGCGGGAGGCCAGGACCGGGAGGACGTTGGTGCCGGCCTCGACCGCCGCGGCGGCGGTTACCGACTCCAGGCGTTCGCCGATGCGGACGGCGTAGGAGATCAGGAAGGAGCGGCGGAACGCCTTGATCCGCGCCTTGCCGGTGCGGGGTTCGGCCGCGATCATCGCCCGGTGGCTCTGCACCAGCAACGATGTGTAGACCAGCTCGGCGGCGGCCAGGTCGGCGTCGAAGCCGAAGACCGTGCTGAAGCCCAGCTCGGGCGACCACACGGTGTGGCAGCGGTTGGCCCGGGCGACCGCGTCGAGCAGCGACGCCTTCTCACTCTCGTAGGGATGGTCGACACCGATCCGCCGCGCGAACGGAACCACCTCGGCGACGTCGGCCGCGGCGAGGGCGGCGTCCAGGCTGTAGCGGGCGATCAGCTCCTGGGCCTTCGCCGTGTAGCTCTCGGCCTCGGCCGGGAACGCCGTCGCCTCCGCCTTGGCGAGCAGCGCCCGAACCCGGTTCAGCAGCCGCGGGTCGGCGTCCCCGGCCGGCCGCGCCGCAACCGTCCCCGGCGGTGGGATCAGCACCTCGATCGCCGGAAGGCTCCGCAACGTACGTAACATATCCAGCGCCGAGTCGAGCAGCGCGACCCGATCGACCCGCCATCGCGTCGCCGCCGCCCGCAGGTGATCGTCCGACCCGGACCACCACACTTCGGCCCCCAGCTCACGCGCCTGCTCCGACCACCGCGAATCGACCACCCGCTCCGGCCCACCCCGGCCACGAGCCTGATCCGACCGACGCCCACCGCTCCCCTGGTCCGACCGACGCCCACCGCTCCCCTGGTCCGACCGACGCCCACCGCTCGCCTGATCCGACCGACGCGCACCACCCGCCTGATCCGACGGGCTTGGGCTGGTGGGCTGGACCGACGCCAGCCGGGCCGCGAGCGCGTCGACGACCAGCCGGGCCTGGTGCGGGTCACCGCGCCGGGCGACCACCCGGTGCAGTTCGGCCGGCTGCCAGCCGTGGTCGGTGAGCCGCGCGACCGTGTCGGCGATCGTGGTCCACAGGGCGGCGTCCACCTCGGTCACCGGGCCGACGGTGAGCAGGTCGAGCCCGGCCTCGTACCCGATGGACCCGCCGAGAATCGCGGCCACCGTCTCGCGTGCCGGGCTCAGCGTCGTCTCCACTCCGCAGGACCACCGTGCCGCCCAGAGCTACCACTCAGACCAGCGGTGGTAGGTCGCCGATCGTCCACCGTCGTGGTCCGAAGCCTGCTCATCCGCCGCTGTTCTCCATCTCGGCGCCCTCAGGCACCGAGTCGTCGTCGCGGCTGTCCAGCCAGCCGTAGGGCAGCGACACCTTGCCCGGCGCGTTCACCCGGCCGCGGGGCTGGCCGAGGGACTCGCGCGGGAACGGCTCGGACGGGTCGAGCCGGCCCAGCAGGTCGTCGAGCTCGGCCAGCGACGAGATCATGGCCAGGCTGCGGCGCAGGTCGCCGCCGATCGGGAAGCCCTTCAAATACCAGGCCACGTGCTTGCGGAAGTCGGCGCAACCGTGCTTCTCGTCCTCCAGCGCCTCGACGAGGAGCGCGGCGTGCCGCGCCATGATCTTCGCGACCTCGCCCAGCGACGGCAGCGTCGGGGCAGGCGCGGCCAGACCACGCACGCCGGCACCAAAAGGCTCGCCCGACGAAGCAGCAAAATCGGCCCGGCCGAAAGCAGCCCCGCCCGAAGCCGCCAAATCGGCCCGGCCGAAAGCAGCCCCGCCCGAAGCCGCCAAATCGGCCCGGCCGAAAGCAGCCCCGCCCGAAGCCGCCAAGTCGGCCCGCCCCAAAGCGGCCGAGTCGGCCCGCCCCAGACCGGCCGAGTCGGCCCGCCCCAGACCGGCCTCACCCGACGCAGCGGGAAGAGCAGCCGGGGCCGACGCGGTAAAGGCGGCCTCGAGGTCGGCGAACAACCACGGACGGCCCAGGCAACCACGGCCGACGACCACCCCGTCACAGCCGGTCTGCTCGACCATGCGGAGGGCGTCGCTCGCCTCCCAGATGTCGCCGTTGCCGAGGACCGGGACATCAAGCGCCTGCTTCAGGGTGGCGATCGCCTCCCAGTCGGCCTTGCCGGAATAGCGCTGCTCGGCGGTGCGGGCGTGCAGGGCGACGGCGGCCACCCCGGCGTCCTGGGCGATCAGGCCGGCTTCCACGTACGTCAGATGGTTGTCGTCGATGCCCTTGCGCATTTTGATCGTGAGCGGGATGCCGGCGGGAGCGGCCGCCTCGACCGCCTGCTTGACGATCCGGCCGAAGAGTTTGCGCCGCCACGGCAGCGCGGAACCGCCGCCGCGCCGGGTGACCTTGGGCACGGGGCAGCCGAAGTTCAGGTCGATGTGGTCGGCCAGGCCCTCGTCGGCGATCATCCGCACGGCGGCCGCGGTGACGTCGGGGTCGACGCCGTAGAGCTGCAGGCTGCGGAACGACTCGTCCTCGGCGAACGCGATCATCTTCAGCGTCTTGGGGATCCGCTCGACCAGCGCGCGCGTGGTGATCATCTCGCACACGTACACCCCGCCGCCCTGCTCGCGGCAGAGCCGGCGGAAGGCGACGTTGGTGATGCCCGCCATCGGCGCCAGCACCACCGGCGGCGTCACGGCATGCGTGCCCAGCTCGAGCGTCATGAGCGCGGCCGCCCCACGAGACACGGCCGGCCGGGGCGGCAGCCGCGAGGATGGCGGGACAACGAGTGCTCGGTCACCGTTCAAGGTTGCCACGTGGCTGTGGAAGGGTGTCAGTGTGGTCCCTCGCAAACTCGTGGCTGTTTTCCACACCCCGACGTCGGAGTTCATGCTGCGGTTGGCGGTGGAGCTGGGCTTCCACTCGATCCTGGTCGAGCCCGACCCGGCGCAGGTCCCGCCGGTCGCCCGCCCGCACGGTGACCAGCTGGTTCACGACCTGGCCGCGGCCGGCCTGGACGAGCACACCGACGTGATCCTGACCGACCACCACCGGCCCGAGATCGGCCAGTTGCTCAAGGAGGCGCTGGCCGCGCGTACCCGCTGGATCGGGATCCTCGGCAACCCCCACCACGAGGGCCCGCACGTGGCCCTGCTGCGCGATCTGGGCGTACCGGATGGGGAGATCGCCCGCGTACACCGCCCGGCCGGCCTCAACATCGGCAGCAGGACCCCACCCGAGATCGCTGTGGCGATCCTGGCCGGCCTGATCGCCGACCGCAACGGCCGCCCCGGCGGCTTCGAGTTCAGCCCCGAGAACGGGACCTGAGCGGCGCCAGGGCGGAGCCCCAGGTCACAACGTCGTCCAGGACCGCACTGAGCGCGCCGGCATGACGGTCGGACGGGCGGAGATCGGGCCCCTCGAAGTCGGTGAAGACGTTGAAGGCGACCTGCGGCCCCACGTCGGCCACCCGCAGCGCCCCCAGCACCAGGCGGAGCTGCTCGGCCGCGCGGATGCCGCCCTCGACACCGTACGAGACCACACCGGCCGACTTCGAGTTCCATTCGGCGTACACCCGGTCCAGGGCGTTTTTCAAAGTCCCGGGCATCGCGTGGTTGTACTCGGGCGTGACGAAGACGTAGCCGTCGAAGCGCGCCACCGTGGCGGCCCACGCCCGGGTGTGGTCGAGCGTGTAGCGGCCGAGCGCGGGCGGGAACGGCTCGTCGACCGCCGGCAGGTGGTGCTCGGCCAGGTCGACCAGCTCGAAGGTCGCGTCGTCGCGGGTCGTGGCCTGGTCGAGCACCCAGCGCGCGACCGCCTCGCCCCTGCGGCCGGGCCGGGTGCTGGCCAGGATCACCGCGATCGCGGTCACGCGCCCTCCCCGGAGGCGAAGAACGCGACCAGCCCGTGCGGCGCGGACGGGCCGAGGACCGCGTCCAGCCCCATCGCCGCCTCCCGGGCCGACTGCTCGCTGCGCGAGAACATTTCTTCCTCGTACGCGGCCAGCGCTGCCGCCACGTCATCCGGGTGCGCGACGATCGCCTCGCCCAGACGCGCCCCGTCGAGCAGCGCCAGGTTGGCCCCCTCCCCCGCGAACGGCGACATCAGATGGGCCGCGTCCCCCAACAATGTGACGCCGGGCACGGGATCCCACCGGTGCCCGATCGGCAGCGCGTGGATGGTCCGCGGGGTCAGCGGGCCGTCCCCCTCGGCGATCAGCGCGAGCAGTTCCGGCGCCCAGCCGGCGAACTCGTCGATCAGCAGCTTCTTGGCGCCGGCCGGGTCGGTGAAGTCGATGTCTTCGATCCATCCCGCCGGCTTGGTCAGCGCGGCGTAGATGTGCAGGCTGCCGTCGGGCTCGCGGTGAGCGAGAAAGCCTTGCCCCCGGTCGACGGCGAAGAGCATTCCCCCGCCCACGACGCGGGCCGGGCCCGGGTGCCGGGTGTCGGCTTCGTGGTGGTCGATCTCCACGAACGAGATGCCGGTGTACGCGGGGGAAGCACCGGAAACCAGCGGCCGCACCCGCGACCAGGCGCCGTCCGCGCCGACCAGCAGCTCAGACGTGGTGCGAGTGCCATCCGCGAACGAGACCTCGTGCTTCCCGCCGCCGAGCGCCCGCACCCCCGTGACCTTCATGCCCCACCGGATGGTGCCGTCGGGCAGCGATTCGAGCAGGATCCGCCGCAGCTCGCCCCGGTCCACCTCGGGCCGCCCGCCGGTCTCGTCGTCGCTTTCGCTGAACAGCAGCGTGTTGTCCCGGTCGAGGACCCGGACGGCCTGACCGCCCCGGTGGATGATCGCTTCGAACTCGGCCATCAGCCCCGCCGCGCGCAGCCCGACCTGCCCGTTCTCCTCGTGAATGTCGAGCATGCCGCCCTGCGTCCGGGCCGCCGCCGAGGCGTCCGCCTCATAGATCTCGGCGGCGATCCCGTGCCGCTGAAGCACCCGCGCGAGCGCGAGCCCACTCAGCCCCGCCCCCACAATCGTGACCTTCTCCATGACTACCTCCTGACGAATACGTTCGTAACGAACACGTTCGAAACGGCCAACCAAAAGCCAGTGATTCCCTGGCGTTACCGCCCCCAGACCCCACCAACGGCCAACACATCCAGCGGTAACCCGGGGCGTTACCCGCCCCCGGACCCCACCAATGGCCAAACCCAACCAGCGGTGGCCCTGGGCGGTATCCGGGCCCCGAACGCCGCCCAGGGCTACCACTTCTAGCTATGGAGCCGACTCGATGCCGCGCAGTAGAACCTCGAAGGACCACCGCATCCGTTCCCCGCCGGTGCCGGAGAACAACTCGTCCCGCACCCGGTCGAGGTGCGGATAATCCGACGCCGAAGCCGACGCGGCCACGGTGGCCAGTGTGTCGAACTCGTCCGCCCCCGTCACCGACTCGTCCCTGGTCCCGTGCTCGGCCGCCGTGGCCACCGCGTGCGCGACCAGCACATCGACCCCCCAGGCGGCCGCCCGCGGCGACGCCCCGCCTTCGAGCAGCAGCCCGAGCACGGTGTCGACCAGCCGCAGGTAGCGCGGCCCGTGCGGCATCAGCACGAGCAACGATCGGGCCAGACTCGGATAGCCGAACAGCAATTCGGCGAACCGGCTCAACAGGTCGATGAGCCGGTCCCGCCAATCCGCCGGCGCCCCCAGCGTCTCCGACTCCACGAAGAGCTCGGCCAGCAACTCGTCAAGCAGCGCGCCGTGCAGCTCAGCGGTATTCCGCACATACACGTAAAGCGACGCCGGCCCGGTGTCGAGCTCACTCGCGAGCCGCCGCATGGTGACCCGCTCCAGCCCTTCTTCCCGCATGATCCGAAAGGCCAGCCCGACCACCCCGTCGCGACTGAGCGCCGGCTTGGCCGGCCGTTCCCGCCGGCTGACCGGCTCCCGTCGAGGACTCACGAACACGATCGTAACGAACGCGTTCGCCCCCCGCAAGCCTCACCCTCAATTCCCCCGCACACCCCAAGCCCCCGCGCCGCCTGAGTAGCCGCGCCCGTGGGTGGGACGCCTGCGGGTGGGACGCCTGCGCGGTGCGCCAGTAGAGCACCTCGCGACCGGCACGGCCGTGGGACGCCCGCGGGTGGAACCGCCACCTAACCCGCCGCCATCTTCCTAACCCGCCGCCATCTTCGCGTCACCCTCGCCACTCAGTACGCAAACCAAGCGCGAGCGCGCGACAAGCTCCCCACCCACCCACGCCGGCGCAACCGCAACCAAAGTCGCATTTCGCCCCGCCGGCGACTTGGCCGCGAAAAGTACGAGGCACAGCCGAAGTGCTTTTCGTGGCCAAGTCGCCGGCCGCCCTTAGGGCGAAATGCCGGAGGAGCGAAGCGACGACCAGCAAACTCAGCAGCCGTATGCAACCAGCCCAACCACCAAAGACCCAACCACCAAAGACCCAACCACCAAAAGCCCAACCACCAAAAGCCCAACCACCAAAAACGCAGCCACCAAAAACGCAGCCACCAAAGCCCAACCACTAACAGCCAGGCAACCGCTTGATCAAATAATCCTCGATGTGATCGAGCGAAACCCGCTCCTGCTTCATGGTGTCCCGATCGCGCACAGTAACCGCATCATCCTGCAGCGTGTCGAAGTCGACTGTCACACAGAACGGCGTACCGATCTCGTCCTGCCGCCGGTAGCGGCGCCCGATGGCCTGCGAGTCGTCGAACTCGACGACCCAGCGCTTGCGCAGCAGGGCCGACAGTTCCTTGGCCTTGGGCGACAGTTCCGGGTTGCGCGACAACGGCAGCACCGCCACCTTGACCGGCGCCAGGCGCGGGTCGAAGCGCATCACCGTGCGCTTGTCCACGCCGCCCTTGGTGTTCGGCGCCTCGTCCTCGTCGTAGGCCTCGAGCAGGAAGGCCAGCACCGCGCGGGTGAGGCCGGCCGCGGGCTCGATCACGTACGGTACCCAGCGCTCCTGCTTTTCCTGGTCGAAGTAGCTCAGGTCGACGCCGGAGTGCTTGCTGTGCGTGGTGAGGTCGAAGTCGGTGCGGTTGGCGATGCCTTCGAGTTCGGCGAACTCGGTGCCGCCGAACTGGAAGCGGTACTCGATGTCGACCGTGCGCTTCGAGTAGTGCGAGAGCTTTTCCTGCGGGTGCTCGAATCGGCGCAGGTTGGACTCGGTCAGGCCGAGCCCGAGGTACCAGTTCCAGCGCTGCTCGAGCCAGTATTCGTGCCATTTCTCGTCGCTGCCGGGCTCGACGAAGAACTCCATCTCCATCTGCTCGAATTCGCGCGTACGGAAGATGAAGTTGCCCGGCGTGATCTCGTTGCGGAAGCTCTTGCCGACCTGGGCGATGCCGAACGGCGGCTTCTTGCGGGCGGCGGTGGCCACGTTGTTGTAGTTGACGAAGATGCCCTGGGCGGTCTCGGGGCGCAGGTAGTGCAGGCCCTCGGCGCTCTCGGTCGGGCCCAGGTAGGTCTTCATCAGGCCGTTGAACATCTTCGGCTCGGTGAAGGTGCCCTTGTTGCCGCAGTTCGGGCAGTTCAGTTCCTGCAGCGACGACGGGAGGCTGCCGTGCTTGGCCTCGTACGCCTCTTCCAGATGGTCGGCCCGGAAGCGCTTGTGGCAGGACTGGCACTCGGTCAGCGGGTCGACGAAGGCGTCGAGGTGACCGGAGGCGGCCCACACGTCGCGGGCGAGGATGACGGCGGAGTCGAGGCCGACGATGTCGTCGCGCTCCTGGACCATCGCCTTCCACCACTGCCGGCGGACGTTCTCTTTCAGCTCCACGCCGAGCGGACCGTAGTCCCACGCCGAACGGGTGCCTCCGTAGATCTCGCTGGAGGGGAAGACGAAGCCCCGGCGCTTGGCCAGGCTGACGACGGCGTCGATACGGTCGGCGGGCATGTTCCTCCTACGCCGGCTGGATTGTCGGCGGGGACGTCGGATTACCGGAAACGGACAGCTCCGGAGATTACTCCTCGACCGAGCAGACCTCGAACTGGCCTGTCTCGCGGTTCTGGCCAAGGTGGGCCTCGAGGCGCCCGCTGCCACCGCCGGCGTAGGTCACCTCGACCGGCACGGCCAGGTCGACGCTGGCCAGGTCGAGGTCGCCGACCCGCCAGGACTGCAGCGGCTGGGCGGTCTGGGCGTCGCTGGTGAATTCACTCTTGGTGACCGTGGCTTTGGTGCGGGCGCAGAGTGAGTCGTACGCCTCGGAGTATCGCTTGGCCTTGACGTCGTCGAGGTAGTTGCCGATGACGACTTTGGCCTGCTCGTTGAGCGCGTTGGTCATGACCACGCCGAGCCCGGCCAGGATGGCCACCCCGCCGCCGCAGGCGAGCACCAGGATGCCGGCGCCGAGCCCGAGGCCCAGGCCGATGCGCCGGCGACGGCCCTCGGTCGGCGGGGCCGGGAAGGCGGGGACGACTCCAGGACCGGGCGGCGGAGGGGGCGCCGACGTGACCGGCGCGGGGGCCGGTGCCGGCGGCGCGCTGCTGGGAGGACCACCCGGATAGGCCGGCGGGGCGCTGCCGGGTGGAGCGCCCGGATAGGCCGGCGGGGCGCTGCCCGGAGGGGCGCCCGGATAGGCCGGCGGAACCTGGGTCATGAATCCAGCGTAGTAGTCAGCGCCACGGTTCGGCGGCCCGGTCGCTGGCGACCACTGTCACCTCGGCACCGGGCGCGGCCTCGGCCAGCGTCTCGAAGGCGGAGGGCTCGTCGCGGGACTCGGAGAGGAAGGGCGTCGCGTGCACCTTGACGTCGAAGCGTCCGAGGGCGCGCCGGTAGGCTCCGACGGACTCCCACTCGGTGACGAGGGCCCAGTGCGCGGGATCGTCCAGCGCACGGGTGAGGCGCCCGGAGAGATATCCGGGGCTGGCGGCGAGCGCGGCGAGGGCGGCGTGGCCCCGTGCGGCGAAGCCGTCCTCGGCGCCGTCGGGGACCACGAACTGGTTGAGCACGAGCATGGCGTCGAGCGTACGCACGTCAGATCAGGAGCCCCCCGTTGACACCGTCCGACAACCTGCTTCGCCGCCTGTCCCGGGTCAGCCCGACCAAGGCTTTCGTCGCCGCGCTGGCGCTGCTGCTGGCCGGCCTGTTCCTGCCCGGGATCATCGGCGGGGCGGTGCTGTTCGTGCTGGGTGCCGGCCTGGCCGGCCTCACGTTCGCGACCTGGCCGGTGCAGAAGCCGGCCACCCGCGTCGTCCGGGTCGTACTGCTCGTTCTGCTGTTCGCGACGGTGGTCGCCAAAAGCGTCTGACCCATGCGCTTTTGACAATCATTGTCATTGTCGGCGACAGTGGCTGGTATGAGAACGCGCCTCGCGATCGCCGCCCTACTGCTGCTGCTCGCGGCCGGCTGCGGCACCGGCGCGAGCGGCAGCGGCGACGACCGGCCCCAGGTGGTCACCGCGTTCTATCCCCTGCAGTTCCTGACCGAGCGCGTCGGCGGCGGCCAGTTCCAGATCACCGACCTGACCAAGCCGGGCGCCGAGCCGCACGACGTCGAGCTCAACCCGCGCCAGGTCGGCAGCATCAGCGACGCCGAGCTGGTCGTCTACCTCGAGGGCTTCCAGCCGGCGGTCGACCAGGCCGTCGCCCAGGAGGCCCACGACAAGAGCCTGGACGTCGGTGGCACGGTGGAGCTGTTGACGGCGACCGGCGACCACGAACACCTCAAGGGCGGCAAGGACCCGCACATCTGGCTCGACCCGGTACGGTTCGCCACCATCACCGACCGGGTCGGCGAGCGCCTGGCCCAGGTCGACCCCGCCCACGCCGCCGACCACCGCGCACGCGCTCAGGCCGTACACGCCGAATTGGATCAGCTGAACCGGGACTACGCGGCCGGGCTGAAGACCTGCCAGCGCCGCGAGATCGTCACCAGCCACACCGCCTTCGCCTACCTGGCCGCCCGCTACGACCTGCACGAGGTCGGCATCACCGGGATCTCGCCCGAGGCCGAGGCCTCGCCGCAGCGGCTGGCCGGGGTGGCCCGCGAGGCCCGGGCCACCGGCGCCACCACGATCTTCTTCGAGACCCTGGTCAGCCCCAAGGTCGCCGAGACGATCGCCCAGGAGGTCGGGGCGCGGACCGCGGTGCTCGACCCGATCGAGGGCCGGACCGATCCGAACGCCGACTACTTCTCGATGATGCGGGCGAATCTCGCCGCGCTCACTCAGGCTCTAGGGTGCTCAAGATGACAGATGCGGTGCGGGTGGATCACGCCGCCGTGGGCTACGGCGCTCGCGAGGTTCTGCGAGATGTCAGTCTCAACGTCGCTCAGAAAGAGGTCGTGGCGATCCTCGGCGCCAACGGGTCGGGCAAGTCGACGCTGGTCCGCGCCGTGCTCGGCCTGGTGCCGCTGTCCCGGGGCGAGATCGCGCTGTTCGGCACCCCGCGCCGCCGGTTCCGCCAGTGGGCCCGGGTCGGCTACGTGCCGCAGCGGGTCGGCGCCGGCAGCAGCGTCCCGGCCACGGTCGGCGAGGTGGTCGCGGCCGGTCGCCTGGCCCGCCGGGGTGTGCTGCGCTTCCCCGGTGCGGCCGACCGGGCCGCGGTCCGCGCGGCGCTGGCCGACGTCGGACTGACCGACCGGGCCGGCGACCCGGTGTCGACGCTCTCCGGCGGCCAGCAGCAGCGCACCCTGATCGCCCGGGCCCTGGCCGGCGAACCGGACCTGCTGATCATGGACGAGCCGACGGCCGGGGTCGACGCGGCCAGCCAGGAGGCGTTCGCGGCCACGCTGGGCCGGTTCCGGGAGCGCGGCGGGACGGTGCTGCTGGTCGCGCACGAGCTGGGCCCGCTCCGGCCGCTGATCGACCGGGCCGTGGTCGTCCACGAGGGACGGATCGCGCACGACGGCCCGGCGCCGGACCCGGCCGGGCACCACGCCGAGCCGGGGCACGACCACGTCCACCCGCACGCCGAGGCGGAGCGCGCCGGCATCTGTGTGGCCCCGACGGATCGAGTACGCAACTGATGGACCTGCTCCACTACGACTTCATGCTCCGGGCGCTGGCCGGGGCCCTGATCATCGGGGTCACCGCGCCGTCGCTCGGCATCTACCTGGTGCAGCGGCGGCTGTCGCTGATCGGCGACGGCATCGGGCACGTGGCGCTGACCGGCGTCGGCGTGGGCCTGCTGACCGACAACTCGCCCGTGCTCACCGCGGTGATCGTCTCGGCGGTCGGCGCGGTCGGCGTGGAACTGGTCCGGGAACGCGGACGCACCTCCGGCGACCTGGCCCTGGCCCTGCTGTTCTACGGCGGCATCGCCGGCGGCGTGGTGCTGGTCGGGCTCTCCGACGACGCCGGCAACGCCAACCTGGTGCAATACCTGTTCGGCTCGCTGACCACCACGTCCGGCACCGACCTGGTGGTGATCGCGGTGCTCGGCGTGGCCGTGCTCGCCGCCATGCTGCTGCTGCGGCCGGTGCTGTTCGCGGTCTGCGACGACGAGGAGTACGCGCGGGTTTCCGGCCTTCCCGTGCGTACGCTCAATCTGCTCCTGGCCGTGACCACGGCCGTGACCGTGACGATCGCCATGCGTACCGTCGGCCTGCTCCTGATCTCGGCCTTGATGGTGGTGCCGGTGGCGGCCGCGCAGCAGGTGACCCGCGGGTTCCGGACGACGATGGCGGTGGCGATGGTGGGCGGTGTGGTCGCCGCGGCCTCGGGCGTGCTGGTGTCGGTCGAGATCGACACCGCTCCGGGGGCGACCATCGTGATCGTGGCGCTGGCCCTGTTCCTGGCCCTGACCGTGGCCGGCGCGCTCAGGCAACGCACGCGCAGCCACCGCACCGAAGAGAAAGAGCCACCGGACGTGGTGCTGCATGGCTGAGCTGACGACCACCGGGTACGAGTCCTACGAGGGCGCGGGCGAGCTGCTGCGCGCGCTCTCGGCGCCGATCCGGGTGGCGATTGTGGCAGAGTTGGGTGTTGGCGAGCGTTGCGTGCACGAGCTGGTGGAAAAGCTCGGTGCCCCGCAGCCGCTGGTGTCGCAACATCTGCGGGTGCTCCGCGGCGCCGGGGTGGTGCGTGGTGCGCGACGGGGGCGCGAGATCGCATACTCGCTGGTGGACGAGCACATCGCCCACATCGTCGCCGACGCCGTCAGCCATGCCAGGGAGGCCCGTTCGTGAATGAGGTGGTACGCAACACCCGGCAGCGCAGCGCGGTCAGTTCCGTGCTGGCCGAGGTGGAGGGTTTCCACAGTGCTCAGGACCTGCACGCCATGCTGCGGGACCGGGGCGAACGCGTCGGGCT
Organism: Actinoplanes sp. NPDC049265; assembly: GCF_043197135.1. Classification (NCBI taxonomy): domain Bacteria; kingdom Bacillati; phylum Actinomycetota; class Actinomycetes; order Micromonosporales; family Micromonosporaceae; genus Actinoplanes; species Actinoplanes sp. NPDC049265. The sequence continues at coordinate 54,423 of NZ_JBICSP010000020.1, forward strand.
GACCACCGTCTACCGCACCCTGCAGGGGCTGGCCGACGCGGGCGAGATCGACGTGATGCGCCCGCCCGGCGGCGAGCACCTCTACCGCCGGTGCAGCCAGGGTCACCACCACCATCTGGTCTGCCGGTCGTGCGGCCGGACGGTCGAGGTCGAGGGTCCGGCGGTCGAGTCCTGGGCCGACAAAGTGGCCGCTCAGCACGGGTTCGCGGACGTGTCGCACACCCTCGAGATCTTCGGAACCTGCGCGAACGGCTGCGCCGAACCAAAATAGGCGGCGTGAAGCTCTACGCCGACCGGCTGCCGCACGCCATCCGACAACTGCTCACCGACCTCGCGGTGGTGATCTGGGTGTACGCCTGGATCCGAGCCGGGCTGTGGGTCCACGACCTGGTGCTCAAACTGGGCGTACCCGGACAGAAACTGGAGGGTGCCGGCACCGGCATCGCCGACAACCTGGCCGACGCGGGCGGCAAGGTGGGCCGGGTGCCGCTGGTCGGCGACGAGCTGACCGCGCCGTTCACCAAAGCGGCCGAGGCGGCCCGGACGCTGGCCGACGCGGGGCGCGAGCAGCAGCAGATCGTCCAGAACCTGGCGCTGGTGCTGTCGCTGCTGCTGGTCGCCGTACCCCTCGCGTTGGTGTTGTTCCTCTGGTTGCCGCTGCGGGTGCGCTGGATGCGGCGGGCCGGGATCGCCGCGCGGGTACGCAGTCAGCCCGCCGGCAAGGACCTGCTGGCCCTGCGCGCGCTGGCCTCGCAGCCGCTCAACAAGCTGACCCGGCTGGGCCCGGACATCGCCCAGTCGTGGCGCAACGGCGACGCCGCGGCGGTCGACGCGCTGGCCGAGCTGGAGCTCAGTCGACTTGGCTTGAGTCCTTCGGGACGTCGTCGATGAAGCCGTCCTTGTCCTCGTCCTCGCCCCAGTTGCGGCGGACCACCGGCAGCATCCACCAGAAGACCAGGAACCAGGCCGCGGTGACAGCGGTGATGATCGCGGCGGGCCCGATGCTGAGCAGGTAGTCGGTGATCAGGAGCACGCTGCTCACCATCGAGATCAGCATGAACGCGAGGCCGCCGGTCGCCATCCGGTGCGCGAAGCGGACCAGTTCCGGCTTGCGGCCCTGGCGGAACAGCGCCCGGTGGAACGCCACCGGCGAGATGATCATCGCGGTGGCGAACGCGGCGGCGATCAGCGCGACCACGTACGTGTCCTTCTGGAACGCCGTGGTCTTGGGAAAGCCGCTGCTGAAGGGGAGGGTGAGCAGGAAGGCGAAGAGGATCTGGACGCCGGTCTGCGCGACCCGCAGCTCCTGCAGGAGGTCACCGAAGTTGCGGTCCCAGCGCTTCTTCTCCGACTCGTCCGGGATGCTCTTCTTCTCCTCGGCCATGGGCAGCCGCTTTCCCAGGTCAAGCCGTGATCAAACGCCCATCCGGGCCAGCGCGGCGTCGGCCAGCGCGTCCGGCGCCTCCTCGGGCACCCAGTGGGTGACCCCCTTGAACGCGACCAGCCGGTAGTCGGCGTCGACCCAGTCGGCGGTCCGCAGCGCGGCGGTCAGCCCGACCACCGGGTCCTTGTCGGCCCACACGTACGTGGTGGGCACCTGGATCGTGCCGACACCGGCCAGCACCTGCCGATCCAGGGCGCGGTACCAGTTCAGGCCGCCGGTCAGCCGGCCCGGTTCGCGCATGGCGTCGGCGTACAGCCGGGCCCGTTCCCCGATCGCGGCCATCATCTGCCGCAACACCAGGCCGTCGCGGGCCAGCAGCAGGCGCTCGGCGATCCGGGAACGGAAGACACCCATGTACGCGAACCGCGCCCGCTGCGACGCCCGGACCCGCAACGCCAGCGCGAGGGCCCGCGGGTGCGGTACCGACACCGCGGTCAGGGTCGACACGCGATCTTGATGAAGGGAGGCCAGCAGCCAGCCGACCTGAGCACCCCAGTCATGGCCGATCACGTGCGCCTTCTCGATGCCGAGAGCGTCCAGGATCGCCACCGCGTCGGCCACCGGCTCGTCCAGCCGATAGGCGGACACCTCGGCGGGACGGGCGCCGGGAGCGTATCCGCGCTGGTCGTAGCGGTACGTCCGGAGGCCGGCGGCGTGCAGGCGGGGCAGCATCGGCTCGAACTCCCGATGGTCCTGCGGGAAGCCGTGCAACAGCAGCACCGGGGTGCCGTCCTCCGGTCCTTCGACGACCACGTCAAACGTCAGTCCACGTGCCTCGACCCGCATGTGAGGGGGCTCCCTTCCCGGTACAGCCGTACGGTGTTAGCTTCATCGAAACACAGCAAGTGACATCTCTTCACGACGGCCCAGACCGCCTGCATCCGCGCCGGCCGGCCGCAATCAAGGTAGGTCGTGAAGAGATGTCATCCGACAGGGGAGCGCGCAGCGCTGAGAGTGCGGGGTCAAGCCCGCAGACCCTCGAACCTGATCCGGGTAATGCCGGCGCAGGGAGTTGGAGGATTCCATGAGTCGTTGGCGGACCATCGACATCGTCATCGCGGCCGTCATCGCCGTCGCGTTCGGCGTCATCTTCTGGGCCTGGAACATCCTGTGGGGCGCCACCGGCGGCGCCTTCGCGTTCTTCCCGCCCGCGCAGACGCTGCTCTACGGCGTCTGGCTGATCCCCGCCGTGCTGGCCGGCCTGATCATCCGCAAGCCCGGCGCGGCCCTGTTCACCGAGGCCGTCGCCGCGACCATCTCGGCCCTGCTCGGCGCCCAGTGGGGTGCCGTGATCATCCCCCAGGGCCTGGTCCAGGGGCTGGGAGCCGAGCTGGCCTTCGCGATCCTGCTCTACCGCTCCTGGCGGCTGCCCGCGGCGCTGCTGGCCGGGCTGCTCACCGGCGTCGGCGCGGCCGTGTTCGACTTCTTCGTCTGGAACGGCGGCTACGACCTGGTCGACTACCGCATCCCGTACGCCCTGCTGACCGTCGTCAGCAGCACCGTCGTGGCCGGGCTGGGCAGCTGGGCGCTGGTCAAGGCCCTGGCACCGACCGGCGTGCTGGACCGCTTCGGCGCCGGGCGGGAACGCGCGCTTGTCTGAGGTCGTCCTCCGCGGGTTCGGCTGGCGGCATGCCGGCCGGCGCGCGTGGGCGGTGCGTGAGGTCGACCTGACGATCGCCCACGGCCAGCGGGTGCTGCTGCTCGGGCCGTCCGGTGCGGGCAAGAGCACACTGCTGGCCGCGCTGGCCGGGCTGCTGCCGGAGGACTCGGGCGAGGCGGCGGGCGCGGTCGAGATCGACGGACTGGAACCGCGCAAGGCCCGCGAGCACGTCGGGCTGCTGTTCCAGGATCCGCAGACCCAGCTGGTGATGGCCCGCAGCGGCGACGACGTGGCCTTCGGGCTGGAGAACCGCGGGGTGCCCGGCACCGACATCTGGGCGCGGGTCAGTGACGCGCTGGATCGCGTCGGGTTCCCGTACCCCCTCAGCCGGCCCACCTCGGCGCTCTCCGGCGGCGAAGCGCAACGGCTTGCCCTGGCCGGTGTCCTCGCCCTGCGGCCCGGGCTGCTGCTCCTAGACGAGCCCACCGCCAACCTCGACCCGGCCGGTGCGGCGCTGATCCGCGAGGCGCTGACCCGGGCGGTCGGCCGCGACACCACGATGATCCTGGTCGAGCACCGGGTCGCGGAGTCGCTGCCGCTGATCGACCGCGTCGTCGTGCTCGAGCCGGGCGGCGGGGTGCGCGCCGACGGCCCGCCCGAGGCCGTTTTCGACCAGCTCGGCGACGCCCTCGCCGAGGAGGGGGTGTGGGTGCCGGGCCGGTCGCTGCCCCGGCACGAGGCCGTTTTTCCGCCCGGAGCCCCTCTGGTACGCGCGAAGCACGCCTCGTACACCGATCGTCTGGCCCCGGTCTCGCTCGAAGCCCACGAGGCGTCGATCCTGGCCGTGACCGGGCCCAACGGCGCCGGCAAGTCGACCCTGGCCCTGCTGCTGGGCGGCCTGCTCCGGCCGACGTCGGGCACCGTCTGGGCGGCGCCCGGAGGCTCACCCGCGAAATGGCGTGCCGGTGACCTCGCCGCTCGGATCGGATCGGTCTTCCAGAACCCGGAACATCAGTTCGTGACATCCCGGGTCCGCGACGAGCTGGCCGGTCCCCGGGCCGACGAACTCCTCGCCCGGCTCCGGCTCGCCCACCTCGCCGACGCCAACCCGTACACGCTCTCGGGCGGCGAGGCCCGGCGACTCAGCGTGGCCACCGCCCTGGCCCGCGCCCCGCGCCTGCTCGTCCTCGACGAACCGACCTTCGGCCAGGACCGCCGCACCTGGATCGAGCTGGTCGCCCTGTTCGCCTCGCTCCGGGACGAAGGGCACGGCATCGTCGCCGTCACCCACGACGCCGACTTCGTTTCCTCATCGGCGGATCGAACGTTCGTCCTCGCATGACCCCGGTGCTGGCCCGCCGCAACCCGGTCGCCAAACTGGCGGCCGCGCTGCTCTTCGCCCTTCCCCTGGTGTCCACACTGGACCCGCTCACGCCCGCCATCGGCGTGGCCGTCGAACTCGCCGTCCTGCCGCTGTTCGGCGTCTCGGCCGGCGAACTGTTCCGGCGGGCGTGGCCGCTGCTGCTCAGCGCGGGCGGGATCCTGGTCACCATGGTGCTGTTCGCCGCCGACCGCAGCGGCACCCCGCTCTTCGCGGCCGGCCCCGTCGAGATCACCAGCGGCGTGCTGCTCGGGGCGCTCGGCCTGGTCCTGCGGGTGTTCGCGGTGGCGCTGCCCGGGGTGATCGTGTTCGTCACCACCGATCCCACCGACCTGGCCGACGCGCTGGTGCAGAACGCCAAGGCGCCAGCCCGGTTCGCGATCGGGGCGCTGGCCGCGTTCCGCCTCCTGCCGCTGCTCGGGCAGGAATGGCAGGCGCTCACCCTGGCCCGCCGGGCGCGGGGACTGGACGCCGGGCGCAACCCGGTGGCCCGGCTGCGGCTGTTCGCGTCGACGGCGTTCGCGCTGCTGGTCGGGGCGTTGCGGCGGGGCGGGCGGCTGGCCACCGCGATGGATGCGCGCGGATTCGACTCCGGGACCACACGCACGTACGCCCGCCGGCAGATCTTCCGCCGGGCCGACTGGGCCCTGATCGCCGCGGCGGCGCTGCTGTCGTCGGCGGCGCTCGCCGCCAGTGTCGTGTCCGGACTGTTCAGGCCGATCATCGGATGACGATCGCGCCAGCGATGCGTCGGTGTGCTCAAAGCGTTCTGAGCACACCGATGCAACCGATACGCCCATGTGCTCAAAGCGTTCTGAGCACACGGATGCATCAGGGCACGTGTTCGCTCGGGCGTCAGCTTGGGTACACGTGGTGTTGAGATGCTGCCGCGACGCTCAACCGGTCAACCTTCTTGATCATTTGGGAGCTCAACCCATGGGTCACGGCCACCACCACCATCATCATGACCACGTCGGCGGAGCTGCGGACGTACCCCCGGCTCTTGATTTGAACATCCCCGACGCGGAGCTCTCGCCCGCGGACGTCTCCCGGCGCGGTTTCCTGCGTGGCGCCGGCCTGCTCGGCGCCGGCGCGGCCGCCTCGGTCCTGGCGTCCCCCTCGACGCCCGCCGCCGCCTCGCCCGCGTCGCCGTCCTCCTCGCAGGGGCTCACCTGGCTGGCCGGTGACCACCACATCCACACCCAGTACAGCTCGGACGCCCAGTACCGGGTCATCGACCAGGCCAAGCACGGCCACGCCTACGGCCTCGACTGGCTGGTCATCACCGACCACGGCAGCAACGCGCACGCCAAGATCGGCGTGGAGAAGGTCAACCCGGACATCCTGCACACCCGCGCGTCGCTCCCCGAACTCCTCACCTTCCAGGGTCTGGAGTGGAACATCCCCGGCGCCGAGCACGCCACGGTGTTCGTGCACCCCGGGCGCAACGAGGTCGACGTGCTCAAGCGGTTCGAGCAGGCGTACGACGGCTCCCAGCTGCCCGCCTCGAACACCAACGAGCAGAACGAGGCGGCCGCGATCGCCGGCATCCAGTTCCTCGGCGAGCAGGTCCGCGCCCGCAAGGTCGAAGGCGCGCTGTTCCTGGCCAACCACCCGGCCCGCCGCGGCATCGACTCGCCGCACGAGATCCGCAACTGGCGCGACGCCGACCCCACGGTCGCCATCGGCATGGAGGGCGCGCCCGGGCATCAGGCCGCCGGCATCCCCGCCCCCAACGGCCGCGGCGGCGCCCGCGGCTACTACGACAACAACCCGACGGCGGCGTCGTTCCCCGGCTACCCGCCGGAAAGCTACCGCACCTGGGGCGGCTTCGACTGGATGACCGCCACCGTCGGCGGCCTCTGGGACAGCCTGCTGGCCGAGGGCCGGGCCTGGTGGGTGACCGTCAACTCGGACAGCCACGTCAACTACCTGGACCAGTCGGACCGAGGCCCCGGCAGCGACTTCGAGGCCAACGGCAGGTACAACGACCCGGTCTACACCGGCACCGTCAACGTTTCGGCCGGTGACTTCTGGCCCGGCTTCTACGGCCGCACCAACGTCGGCGCGCACGCCCGCAGCTACAAGGCGGTCATGAGCGGTCTGCGGGACGGCCGGGTCTGGGTCGACCACGGCCGTCTGATCAAGGCCTTGGACATGCGGGTACGGGTGGCCGGCGCGCCCGGCGCGGGCGCTCCCCTGGGTGGCGTCCTGCGCGTGAAGCGGGGCGTGGCCACCGAACTGGCCCTCGACATCGACCTGCAGGACGTGCCCAACTGGCGCCAGTTCGTGCCGCTGCTCAAGCGGGTCGACGTCATCGTCGGCACGGTCACCGGTCCGGTCACCGACAAGGACAAGTTCACCGCGCCCGACACCAAGGTGGTGAAGTCCTTCGAGGTCTCGGCCCGCACCGGCAAGCTCTCACTGCGTTACAACCTCGGCCGCCTCGACAAGCCTTTCTACCTCCGGGTACGCGGAACCGACGGCAACCGCACCCAGCCCGGCCTGATGGGGGCCGCGATCGACCCGCACGGCCCCGCCCTCGACGCCGTAGGAAACGCCGACCCGTGGGGCGACCTGTGGTTCTACACCAACCCCATCTGGGTCCTGCCCAGGTGACGTCCTCCCCCGCCGCGCCGGCCTCTTTCGCCGACGTGGCCGCCGCCGAGCACTGGATCGCGACCAGCGACCCGGTGCCGGCGACCGCGTGCACCCTGCTGGTGTACCTACCGCGACCGCACGTAGAGGTGGTATTCGCACCCCGGGAGGGCGCGCGGGCGGTGCGCTACCCCGGGGTGGACGCCCTGACCGGTTCCCTCCCGGTGGCCGAGGTCCTGGCGTTGTCCGCGATCGACCACGTCGAGATCCTGGCCGGCGGCCCCGCCGACCCGTCCCTCATCCTCGACACCGACGATTTCGTACGCCCCACCTGGCGCAACGGCTCTCTGACCCTGACCGTCATGCCGGCCACCGACGGCCACGTGGTCCCCTTCGAAACCCGCAACCCAACCCCTTGCTGCGCCGCCCACTGACCTCCCCGCATCTCAACGCCACCAGCGATATCGGCCACCACCCTGAGCTACGCGCCAGTGGTAGGCCCAGGCGGTGCCCGGGCACCGCCTGGGCCTACCACTGTGGAGAGCAGCGGTAGACCCTGGCGGCGTCCGAGGCCCGACCACCGCCCAGGGTCATCACTGACCTGAGGCCGGCGGGCGGGCGCGGGCAGTGTCTGCTGGGGAAGAATTCTCTAGCCGGTGAAGATGACCGTGCCGTAGTCGAGGAACCCGACGGCCACCTCGAGCTGGAGATCCTTCTGGCTCTTCACGCCGTACCCCATCCACCAGGTGACGGACCGGCCGGGCAGCACCTTGTTGTCCGGCGCGTCCAGCCCCTCCTGGAAGATGGACTCGCCCTCCGCCCCCTCCGCCGACGCCGCGGCCGTCGTCAGGCAGTGTAGGCCCGGGCGGTATCTGCGGCTCGGATGGCGCTCTGGGCTACCACTGTGGGTGGGGACTGGGGGCAGTCACGTCTCCGCGTGGGGGTTTATGGGCGGGACCGATTACGCAGGTGGAGCGAAGCGACCTCGGCGGGAGCTGCGGTCTGTACCACCCACCCCGCTACGACCTCCGGCTCTTGATCTTGATCTTCGAGAGGTCGCTCTAACGGCGCCGTCCCCATTTTCTCTCCAGGGCGTGCAGATATCGCTCCTCGAGGTCGGCGTGGTCGAGGCTCCGCAGCAAGAACCGCATGTGCCCGCCGACCTCGTGGGCGCGCCGCCGGGACGGGCTGTTCTCGGCCAGCTCGGCGGCGTAACGGTCGGCCTCGTCGAGTTGGTCGTGCAGGATCAGGTCGCTCCACCGGATCACCGACGCCCAGATGTTGACCGTGCGGGCCCGGCGCTCGACGTCCAGCATGGTCACCGCCTCCTCCGACCACTGCCGGGCCCGGGTCAGCTGACCGGCCCGGGCCGCCAGCAGGGCCAGGTAGAACGAGGTCGTGATGGTGTTCGGCTCCAGGTCGTGCGCCTTCTGATGAGCCTTCCGCGCGCCCTCGAGGTCCTCCTGGTCGCGGCGCAGCAGACCGATCACGTTCCAGTTGGCCGCGTTCCTGGGCGCCACCGAGACGGCCTGCTCGGCGTGCTCGTCGGCCCGGGCCGGGTCGGAGTGGCGGAACAGCCAGGCCAGGCCGCGTTCGCCGTGGGCCGGGTCGTGGCCGTCGGCCATGGCCGTGGTCAGCTCGGTCAGCGCCTCGTCGTCGCGGCCCAGGTTGGTCAGGGCGCGGCCCAGCCGGTAGCGGACCCGGGCGTTCTTGGGCTGCAGCTGCAGGGCCCGCCGCAGGAACTCGACGGCCTTGTCGTACTGACCCTCGTGGTAGGCCTCCTCGCCCTGGTTGAACAGGTAGGACACCTCGACCATGGTGTTCATGCGCTGGTCGAGGTCGTGGATCTGGGTCTGGAGGCGGGCGCTGAGCTGGCGTACCTGCTCGGTCTGGGTCTCGGTCATATCGACCGCGGTCCGGGCGCGCTCCAGAAGGGACGTCGCCTCCTCGGAGAGGTCGGTGGCGGCTTTGATCGCGCGGTTGGTGTTGGACGTCACGTCCTGGGCGATCGTCTTCTGCTGCTCGAGCTCCCGGCGGGCGTCGGCGCCGGTGCGGCGGATCGACCGCAGCTCCCGGATGCCGAAGAAGCCGGCCCCCACGAACAGCACCGTCAGGATGGCCATGAGCAGCGCGAAGCCGCCCAGAACCACCCCCGACCAGGTCACTACGAGTTCGGCGATCTCCGCCAGGTCATCGGTGGCGGGTGCGGCGAGCGGCGACATGGGACGGATTATCCCGGGTCAGGGCACGATGGCGCGGACCGCCCGATCCACTTCCGACAAATCGGCCAGTACGGCGTGGGCGCCCGCCTCGGCCAGCTCGGCCGCGGTCGTGGTGCCGGTGGCCACGCCGACCACCGTCACATCGTTGGCCAGCGCGGCCGCCACGTCGTTGACCGTGTCGCCGACGACGACCGGGCGGAACGGTTCGGCGTACTTGGCGTGGGCCCGTTCCAGGCTGCGCCGGACCAGGGTGGCCCGGACGGCGTGATCTCCCCCGTACCCGCCGATCTCCTCGTCGAAGACGTGATGCAGCCCGAACGCCTCCACCTTGAGCCGGGCCACCGGCGCCACGTTGCCGGTGACCAGCGTCTGCACCACGGCCGGGTCGGCGGCCAGCCGGTCCAGGACCTCGCGTACGCCCGGCATCAACGCACCTCGCTCGATGACCAGGTGCCGGTCGCGTTCCATCGCGCGCACGTAGTGCTCGAGGAACAGCTCGGGCGTGCAGTCGGTCACACCGTGCTCGCGGAACACCTCGGCGCAGACGTCCAGGTCGGTACGGCCGGCGAAGTTCGGGGCGGCCCGCCACTCCAGCCCGGTGAGCTCGGTGAACGTGGCCCGCCAGGCCTCCTTGGTGACCCCTCGGGTGTGTAGCAGGGTGCGGTCGATGTCCCACATGACCAGGGTGCGCACGGGGCTACTCCGCCAGCTTGCGCTCGATGTGCGCGACCTTGGACTCCAGCGCGCCGGTCACACCTGGCCGGATGTCGGCCTTGAGCACCACGCTGACCCGGGGCGCCGCCTCGGCCACCACATCCACGGCCCGTTTGACGACGGCCATGACCTCGTCCCATTCGCCCTCGATAGTGGTGAACATGGCGTCGGTACGGTTGGGCAGCCCCGACTCCCGCACCACCCGCACCGCCTCGGCCACCGCGTCCCCGACCGATTCCCCCACGCCGAGCGGCGTCACAGAAAACGCAACCAACATCCGCCAATGCTATTGCGCCGCGCCTCAGTTGAGCGTGCGCAGGCCGGACACCTCGTCGAAGACACCGAACGGGCGCAGCCGGAGCGGCCGGCCGCTGCCGGTCTCGTCGCGATAGAAGTCGCAGGCGATGTCGATCTGGTCGTCGGGGAGGTCCAGCACCCAGTGGTCCGGTTCGTCATGGTCGTCGGGCAGAGATGCGTATGGATCGGACACATCCGGCACGCTATCGCGAACGCGAAGGTTTGTATGTCACTCGGGGGATTGATGGGCTTCAGGGCCGGAACGCCAGGCGCGGTTCGGCGCCGCGGCCGGTGGCCAGCCGGAGCAGGGCCAGCTTGGGCGGGGTGTCCGGGAACAGCAGGCGCAGCAGGTGGTCGGTCGCGGCGGCGGTGATCCACGGTGGACGGCCGGCCGCGTCGGCGATGTCCAGGCCGTGCAGGCCGAGCTCGACCACCCGGGTGGTCAGGAACTCGGTCAGCAGCATCGGGTCACCGTGCCGGGTAAGCACCACCCGGCCGGGCGACTGGCCGGCGGCTGCGACGATCGCCGCGTGGCAGCTCTCGGCCAGCGTGGCGATCAGATCGGCGGGCGACGCTCCGGCGGCGTGGCGGCGCGCCGACTCGACGCGGTCGGCGTCGGTGCCGGCGTCGAAGCGGCCGTCCGGGCGGTAGTAGCCGGCCGCGGTCACCTCGGCCCGGGCCGGCGCCGGCCCGGCGACCATGCCCGGCAGCCGGGACATGGTGACGACCAGATGGCCGGTGAGATCCCGGATCAGCCACGGCGTGCAGCGGGTGGGCCGCTCCCACGCGACCGCCGGCAGATCGCCGAGCGCGCGGATCAGTGTGTCCGATTCGCTCCGCAGCACATCGAGAACAGTGAGCATCTGGTAATGATCCCAGCACGGGCGGTCAGCGGCCCTCAACATCAGGTAACAACCTATGGAGGTGAGAACGCTGTGCTCTGGTCGATCGCCGGGTCCAGCTGCTCAGGGAAGACGACCGCGGCGCGCGGATGCGCCGCGATTCGGGGTCTCGTCGTGCACGATTTCGACGAGATCGGCGTACCTCCCGGCGCTGACCTGGTGTGGCGGCAGCGCAGCCTGGAATCCTGGTTGCGGCGGGTGCTGTCCTACCAGGCCGAGGGCGTCGACGTGCTGCTGCTCGGCCAGTCGCCGATCGGCGAGGTGCTGGCCGCCCCGTCCGCGCCGCTCCTCGACGGCCTGGCCGCCTGTGTCCTCGACGTCTCCGACGCCGAACGCCTGCACCGCCTCGACCGCCGCGACCCGGGCAAGTGGTCCCCGGCCCAGCGCGCGGCGTTCGTCCACTGGGGACGCTGGCATCGTGGGCACGCCGCCGATCCCCGGCACCATCCCGAGGTGCTGACCAGCGGCGCCTGGCCCCGGATGGCCTGGGACCGCTGGGACTATTACGAGGCCGCCTGGCCGGTCCCGATCATCGATACGACCGGCCGTACGGTCGACGAGACCTCGGGCGCCCTCCGCGACTGGATCGGAAGGGGACCGTTCGGGCAATGACGTGCGGCGACCTCTCGAAGATCAAGATCAAGAGCCGGAGGTCGTAGCGGGGTGGGTGGTACAGACCGCAGCTCCCGCCGAGGTCGCTTCGCTCCACCTGCGTAATCGGTCCCGCCCATAAACCCCCACGCGGAGACGTGACTGCCCCCAGTCCCCACCCACAGTGGTAGCCCAGAGCGCCATCCGAGCCGCAAACACCGCCCAGGCCCACCACTGCTCTCCGCGGTGGTAGCCCAGCCCGTCCCGGCCACGGATACACGCCTACCACCGCTCTCCACAGTGGTGGCCCAGAGCGCCGTCCCGGCCACGGATACCGCCCGGGGCTACCACCCCGGACGGTCAGGTGGGGGGTGCCACCGGGTTGGGGATCGCGCCGCCGAAGCGGCGGTCGCGGCTGGCGAAGAGCTCGCACGCATACCACAGGTGGCGGCGGTCGAAGTCGGGCCAGAGGGTGTCGAGGAAGACCATCTCGGCGTACGCGGACTGCCAGAGCAGGAAGTTCGACGTGCGCTGCTCCCCCGACGGCCGCAGGAAGAGATCGACGTCGGGCACCTCGGGGTGGTAGAGGTATTTCGCGATCGTCCGCTCGTTGATCTTGTCAGGCTTGAGCCGGCCGGCCGCCACGTCGCGGGCGATCGCGGCGGTCGCGTCGGCGATCTCGGCCTGGCCGCCGTAGTTGACGCAGAACTGCAGGGTCAGCGTCGAATTCTTGCGGGACGCGTCCTCGGCCGCCTGCAGCTCGTCGATCACGCTTTTCCACAGCCGGCCGCGGCGGCCCGACCAGACCACCCGCACGCCCAGCTCGACCAGCTGGGCGCGGCGCCGGCGGATGACGTCGCGGTTGAAGCCCATCAGGAAGCGGACCTCGTCGGGCGACCGCTTCCAGTTCTCGGTCGAGAAGGCGTACGCCGAAATGTAGGGAACGCCCAGCTCGATCGCGCCCTCGACGGCGTCGAAGAGCGAGTGTTCGCCCTGCTCGTGCCCCTTGGTGCGGGACAGCCCGCGTTCCTTGGCCCAGCGGCCGTTGCCGTCCATCACGATGGCGATGTGCTTGGGCAGCGCCTCGCGCGGCAGGGCCGGCGGTTTCGCACCGGAGGGGTGCGGGGTGGGCGGACGTGGGCTCACGGACTCTCCCGTCGATCGACCAGCGGCAGCGAGCGCAGCGCTCGCTCCATGTGCCATTGCAGGTGGGCCGCCACCAGCCCGCTGCACTCGCGGCGGACCGGTGGCTCGGTGGCGTCGGCGACCTGCCAGTCGCCGGCGGTCAGGGCGGCCATCAGGCCGATGGTGGTGGGGGCGGGATGCGCGGCGCCGGGCGGCCGGCAGTCGGGGCAGACCGAGCCGCCGGCCGGGACGGAGAAGGCGCCGTGCGGCCCGGGCTGGCCGCACACCGCGCACTCGGTCAGCGCGGGCGCCCAGCCGGCGGTGGCCATCGCCCGGAGGAGGTAGGCGTCGAGCACCAGCGGCCCGGCGTGTTCGCGGGCGGCCAGGGCCTTGAGCGCCCCCAGGGTGAGCTGGAACAAGCGCAGGGACGGCTCGCGCTCGATCGGGGTGAGCCGCTCGGCCGTCTCGGCGATCGCGCTGGCGGCGGTGTAGCGCGGGTAGTCGCCGAGGAACTGTTTGCCGTACAGCGCGACCGCCTCGACCTGACTCACCGAGTGCAGCGTGCTGCCGACGCCCTCGGGTGACCCGGCCAGCTGCAGGTCGATGTGCCCGAACGGCTCGAGCCGGGCGCCGAACCGCGACGTGGTGCGGCGTACCCCCCGGGCCACCGCCCGCAACCGCCCGTGCCGGCGGGTCAGCAGCGTGATGATCCGGTCGCTCTCGCCCAGTTTTTGCACACGCAGGACCACCGCGTCGTCGCGGTAGAGATGGCGTCGGTATCCGGCGGGCACGCAGAACATTGTGCCCGGCCGGTACGACAACCCTGAGGCCACATCAGGGTCGGCTCAGTGATGAAACTGATGGTGCCCCCGTCCGGGGCCTCATAGCGTCGTTGACATGACGTCGAGCCATCTCCGCCGCCCCGGTTTTCGCCGCGCCGGAGCCGCCACCCTGATCGCGGCCGTAACCGCAACCGCTCTCACCGGCTGCGGCGGGGTCGGCGCCAAGCTGACCTTCAGCGACGTGGAAAAGGCCAAGATCACCGACATCGTGGTCTCGGGTGACGGCGGTGACGTGCTGATCCGCACCCAGCCGTCCCTGACCGAGACCACGATCAACCGGATCGTGCACCGCAATTCGGACCCGGGCGCCTCCTACCGGCTGGACGGCTCGAAGCTGTCGATCAACACCGACTGCGGCCCGAACTGCCGGGTGTCGTACGACATCACCGCACCGGAAGGCGTCAAGGTGCGCGGCTCGCTGGGCTCCGGCGACGTCGTGCTGACCGGGGTGGCCGGGGTCGACGTGGCTGTCGACTCGGGCAACCTGGCGGTGAACGACGTGCAGGGTGACGTCGTCGCCAAGGCCGACTCGGGCGACGTCGCCGTCAACAACGCCACCGGCAAGGTCACCGCGTCGGCCGACTCCGGCGACGTACGCGCCATCCGGGTCTCGGGCGGCCCGATCGACCTGCGCGCCGACTCGGGCGACGTGGACGTGGAGGCGGTCCAGGCCATGTCGGTGACCGCGGTGGCCGACAGCGGCAACGTGATGGTCCGGGTGCCGGCCGGCAGCTATGCCATCGAAACCCAGGCCAACTCCGGCGACGAGGCGACCGAGGGGCCGGGCCTGGTCAACGATCGGAGCTCGAAGTTCAAGCTCACCCTCACCGCGGACAGCGGCGACGTGACCCTCACCTCGCGGCCCGGGTCGGGCGTCGACTCGCCGGCGGTCCCGGCCGCACCCGACGCCCCGAAGGCGCCCGCCCCCGGCCGGACGTCATGATCGGTGCATGACCGCGTTCTACCTTCCGCTCGGCGACGACCGCTACGAACCGACCGATCTCACCGAGAGCCCGTGGGACACCCGCATGCAGCACGGTGGCCCACCGGCGGCCCTGCTCGCGCGGGCGATGGCCCCCGATGATCAGCGGCTGACCCGGCTGAGTGTCGACTTCCTGGCCCCGATCCCCCGCCGCCCGCTGTCGGTCGAGGTCACGACGATCAAGCCGGGGCGGCTGACCGCGCTGCGCGAGGCGCGCATGGTGGTCGACGGCAAGGTCGCGGTGGTGGCCCGCGGCTGGCACATCGCGCCCGGCCCCGAGCCGTCGGTGGTGACGCCGGGCGAGCCGCAGCCGCCGGTCCCGGCCGGGAGCGACAGCGGGATGGACTTCTTCGGGTACGGCCGGGCCACCGACTGGCACGGCCTGAGCGGCCCGCTGCTGTCCGCCGAGGGGCACGCCGACGTGTGGACCCGGGTGAACCACCCGCTGGTCGCCGGCGAGGCTCTCACCGGCGTGGCCCGTACGCTGATCGTGGCCGACGCGGCCAACGGCCTGTCCACCAACTTCGACCTGAAGGAGTGGCTGAGCATCCCGCCCGGCATGGCCACCACGTTCCTGCGCGAGCCGGTCGGCGACTGGGTGCGCCTGGCCTGCCGCACGGACGTGACAGCCGACGGCATCGGGCTGTGCACCGGCGACCTGAGCGACCCGGGCGGCCGGTTCGCCCAGGTCACACAGCCGTTGCTGGTGCGACAGCGCTGATCACCCGGCCGCCGCCACAGGTGCCGCGGGGCTGATCAGCCGACCGCCGCCATCGATGCCGCGGGGCTGATCAGTCGGCTGCCGCCGAGGCCGGCGCGGAGGCGCTGACCGGGGTCCGGTTGCCGAGGCGGGCGGGCAGGCGCTGGATCCGGGAGAGCAGCTCCTGCGACGGGCTCGGGCTCGGTGCCGGCCGCCCCGGCACCAGGGTCGCGCGCCGCCCCCCGGCCAGGTCCTCGACCCAGCCCACGGCCAGCGTCACCAGCCCCAGCAGCGCCAGCACCACGGCCATTCGCCAGGCGTCACCCCACCAGCCTCGCACCGCCCAGCCGGCCGTCTCACCGGCGTGCGTCATGGCCACGATGATCGGCACGTGCCACAGGTAGATCGTCAGCGCCCGCGCGTTCAGGACGGTCACCGGCCGCCACTCCGGCACCTTGGGCGAGATACGCAGCAGGACCAGCATCAGCGCCAGCGACCAGAGGGCGTTGCCGAGCGGGATGTCGTTCAGGTCGTACCCGCGCGGTCCGGGATGGCCGACCACCCACACGGCCGCGACCAGGGCGGCCGCCCCGGCCACCCACAGCAGCCGGCGGTCTTTGAGCTTGCCGTCGTGGTGGGCGAAACCGATCACCCACGCGCCGCCGTAGAGCATCAGGTCACGCAGGATCGGCGGGTGCACGGTCACGCCGAGGAGCTGGGTGACGATCAGGGCGGCGTACGGCGTCACCACCGTGGCCAGCGGGAACTTGCGGAACAGGGGCAGCAGGATCGGCGAGAGCAGCACGAACCACAGGAAGTCGCGCAGGTACCACATCGCGCTCAGCGCCTCGAGCCACGGGCCACCGGCCGGCGGGTCCTCCAGCGGGAAGAACCACATCAGCAGCTTCCAGTCCCAGACCAGGCCGTCGATCATCATGGCCGGTACGGCGATGGCGGACAGAACCCAGAGCGACGGGAGCAGCCGGCGCAGCCGCTTCTCGACGGCGAACGGGCCGGTGCGGTCGAGCGAGGCGGCCATCATGGAGCCACCCAGCGCGAACATGATCGGCATGGCCGGGAACAGGACGGTCAGAGCCGGCAATCCGGTCACGTGGTACACGACCACCCGGACGACAGCCGCGGCTCGGAGCAGGTCGAGGTAGCGGTTGCGCACGGCATTAACCTCTACCCAAACTCATCGGCGGCTACCAACCCGCGTGAGAAAACCCACAATCCCGATATATAAATTCCCTAATTAAAAACCGAGCTTACGCAGCTGTTTCGGGTCACGTTGCCACTCCTTGGCCACGCGGACGTGTAGATCAAGATAAACACGTCGCCCGAGCAGGGCTTCGATCTGCGCACGGGCCTGAGTACCCACTTCTTTCAGCCGCGACCCACGCGTGCCGATCACGATCGACTTCTGCGAATCGCGCTCGACATAGACGTCAGCAAATATCCTAATCAGGTTGCCCTCGTCCTGCATCTCCTCGACCAGCACGGCGATCGAGTGCGGCAACTCGTCGCGCACACCCTCGAGCGCCGCCTCACGGATCAGCTCGGCGATCAGCACCTGCTCGGGCTCGTCGGTCAGCATGTCGTCCGGGTACAGCTGCGGCGACTCGGGCAGATGCCGCACGATGACATCGACCAGCGTCTCGACCTGATGCCCGGACACCGCGCTCACCGGCACGATCTCCGCGAAATCGTACAACTCGCTGACCGCGAGCAGATGCGCGCCCAGGGTCGCCGGATCGACCAGGTCGACCTTGGTCACCACGGCGATCACGATGGCCTTCAGCTCGGCGACCTCGGCCGAGATGAACCGGTCGCCGCGCCCGATCGGCTCGTCCGCCGGGAAGCAGACGCCGATCACGTCGACCTCGCTCCAGACCTCCTTGACCAGGTCATTCAGGCGCTCCCCGAGCAGCGTGCGGGGCCGGTGCAGGCCCGGCGTGTCGACCAGCACGAGCTGCGCGTCGGTCCGGTGCAGAATGCCGCGGATCACATGCCGGGTGGTCTGCGGCTTGTTCGACGTGATCGCGATCTTCTGCCCGACGATCGCGTTGGTCAGGGTCGACTTGCCGGCGTTGGGCCGCCCGACGAAACAGGCGAAACCCGCGCGATAGACGTCGTCCACGGCCTCCTGCCGCGCCACCGCTTTGTGCTGGTGCTGCTTACTTCGATGGGTACGCTCGACAGCCTTACCGCGGTCCTCGGTGCTGCTCGCCTTGCGGTGCCGCGGCTTCCGCACGCTGCCCTTCCGCCCGCCCCCACTGCTTTCCTTCTCGCCTCGCCCGGCGGCCCTGGCCGCGCCGCCTTTCGTCGCGCCGCCCGTCGCACCGCTCTCCGCCGCGCCGCCGTTTGCCGACATATCCGATTTGTCGCCCCGAGAGTCGGTCACGCCGTGACCGTGCCCAGCAGCGAACCGTCCGGCGCGGCCACGTGGATCGGCGCGTCGGCCGACAGGTCACGCACCGCCGCCCGCCCCGACCCTTCCAGCGCCTCGGCCTCGGTCACCACCGCCGCCGCCTCCAGCTTCGTCGCCCCCGCGGCCACCGCCGACGCCACCGCCAGCTGCAACGCGGTCACCACCAGGCTCGGCAGCGTCACCGTGGCCGCCGCGTACGTGCGGCCGTCCTGGTCGCGCACCGCCGCACCCTCCAGAGCGCCCACCCGGGCGCGGGAGCCGCGCGCCAGCGTGACCAGCTTCTGGTCCTCAGCGGTCAGTTCAACGATCTCAGGCATCAGCGTGTGCTCTTTCCTCAGTCTCTTCGTCGGCCTCCGCGACCGCCCGGTTAACCAGCACCGAGTCGATCCGGTTGCGCCGGCCGGTGGTGCCCTCGGCCGTCAGGTGCAGACCGTTAACGTCCACCTCGGCGCCCGGAATCGGCACCCGGCCCAGCGCCTGCGCCAGCAGCCCGCCGACCGTCTCGACGTCGTCGGCCGGCAGCTCGACCCCGAAGATCTCACCGAGGTCCTCGATCGGCAGCCGCGCGGTCACCCGCACCGAACCGTCCTCCAGTGTCTCGACCGGCGGACGCTCGACATCGTACTCATCGGTGATCTCGCCGACGATCTCCTCGAGGATGTCCTCGATGGTGACCAGCCCGGCCGTGCCGCCGTACTCATCGACCACGATCACCAGGTGGGTGCGCGCCGCCTGCATCTCGGAGAGCAGATCGTCGACCGCCTTGGACTCCGGCACGAACGTGGCCGAGCGCATCAGCTCGGCCACCGCGGTCGCCGGCGCCGCCGGGTCACCGTTCTGCGTCCGCCGCACCACATCCTTGAGGTAGAGCACCCCGAGCACGTCGTCGACGCTCTCGCCGATCACCGGAATCCGCGAGAAACCCGAGCGCAGGAACAGGAACAGCGCCTGCTGCAACGATTTCGGGCTCTCGATCCACACCATCTCGGTCCGCGGCACCATCACCTCGCGGGCGATCGTGTCGCCCAGCGCGAACACCGAGTGGATCATCTCGCGTTCGCCGTGCTCGACCACGCCACGCTGCTCGGCCAGGTCGACCAGCTCACGCAACTCGACCTGGCTGCCGAACGGCCCCTCGGGGAACCCCTTACCGGGGGTCACCGCGTTACCGATCAGGATCAGCAGCGAGGCGAGCGGGTTGAGCACCCGGCCGATCCAGCGCACCAGCGGCGCCGCGGCCCGGCCGACCGCGTACGCGTGCTGCCGCCCCAGCGTCCGCGGCGCGACACCGACCACGACGAACGAGACCACCGTCATCGCGCCCGCGGTGACCAGGGCCGCCCGCCAGCCGGCGCCGTACGTGTCCACCGCGACCAGCGCCACCAGCGTGGTCGCGGTCAGCTCGCAGACCAGGCGCAGCAGGAGCAGCAGGTTGAGATGCCGCACGACGTCGCCGGCCACCGCGGCCAGTGCCGCCGCGCCGCGCTGACCCTCCCGGGCCATCTCGGACGCCCGGGCCGGCGACACGGTCGCCAGCGCCGCGTCGGTCATCGAGGCGAGCCCGGCCAGGAACACCAGAACCACCGCGTAGATCAGCAGTTGCAGATCGGGTAGTCCGCCGCCGTCCATCGGGGTCAGCCGGCCTGCCGTCCGGAACGCCAGGACTGCAACAGCCTGGCCTGCAACGCGAACATCTCGCGTTCCTCCTCCGGCTCGGCGTGGTCGTACCCGAGCAGGTGCAGGACCCCGTGCACGGTGAGCAGGTGCAGTTCGTCGGCGGCCGAGTGCCCCGCGGCGGCGGCCTGTTTGGCCGCCACCTCGGGCGCCAGCACGATGTCGCCGAGCAGCGCCGGCTCGCCGGCGCCGGCCTCACCCGGCCCGTGGTCGACGCTGCCCTCGTCCATCGGGAAGGCGAGCACGTCGGTCGGGCCGTCGTTGCCCATCCAGCGGTGGTTGAGCTCGGTCATGTAGTCGATGTCGACGAGCAGGATCGACAGCTCGGCGAGCGGGTTGACCCCCATCTCGTCCAGGGCGTGCCGGGCCACCGCGAGGATCGCGTCGGTGTCGACCTCGACTCCCGACTCGTTGGCGATCTCGATGGACATAGTGGTGCTTCTCATCCCTTGCTAGCGTCGGCGTCCCGCGCGGCCACCGCCACCGGCGGCGCGGCCCGGGACGGCGCGAACTGACTGTGCGGCCTGCTCTTCCTGCTCTTCGTCGTACCGCTGGTAGGCGTCCACGATCTCGGCGACCAGCCGGTGACGCACCACATCGGAGCTGGACAGCTCGGCGAAGTGCACATCCTCGACGTCGCGCAGAATATTACGGACGACCCGCAGCCCACTCGTCGTCCCACCGGGCAGGTCGACCTGCGTCACATCACCCGTGACAACGATCTTGGCCCCGAACCCGAGCCGGGTCAGGAACATCTTCATCTGCTCGGGCGTCGTGTTCTGAGCCTCGTCCAGAATGATGAACGCGTCGTTGAGGGTGTTGTGGGTGACGATCAAATCGTCGGTGACGTAGAGCGAGTCCTGAGCCCCGACCGAGATGCAGACCGTCTCCGCCTCGCCCACTGGCTCGATGTCGTGGATGAACCGCATCGGCCGGCCACCACCGGTGGCGTTGTAGAGGGCCTTCTTGCGCTCCAGCCGGAAGGGCTCGAGCCCGGCCGGCAGCCGAATATCCATCACGAACGCGTCGTGCCGGTGACGCACCTCGCGGCCGCGAGCCAGACCGGGTTTACGGCCCAGCGCGGCGCGGCGGCTCACGTACGCGACTCCGCCCAGCGACCGCACCAGGAAGAGGACGTCGTCGCGCAACCGCTCCGAGGCGGTGGTGTACTGCACCCGGCAGGTGCGGCCGCGCTGGGTGACCACTCCGCCGTCGCTGTCGAACAGACCTTGCAGGAGGGCGAGGCGCGAGGCAGCACTGTTGAACTGGTAGACCTCGGGCACGAACTTGGTGTTCGATCGCGTCCCGGCCAGCTCGAGCTCACGCAGGATCGCGGTGATCGGGTTGGCGGTGATCACACCGCCACGCCCACCACCGCCCTCGCGGCGCAGCACGTAGTCGACCTCGTTCGTACGGCTGACCGTGATGCCCGGCAGGACGGCGTCGAGAGCCTCGGCGAGCTCCGGGTCGGCCGTGGTGAACGACGGTGTGGTCGCCGTGGTCAGGCAGCCGTCACCGAGGAGCAGGCCCATCGCGTACGGATCGATCGGGGTTTCCCGCGGCACGAATTCGACCGGCTCGACCAGCGGCAGCTCGTACCGATGCACGTGGCCACGCCGCAGGTTGCCGATCATCTCCTGGGTCTCCACCGTTCGCGCCGGGCGACCGTGACCGCGGTCGTCCGGCGTACGCACGGTCCAGAGATGCTCGCCACAGGCGATTGTCGACGCGCCGTCCTGAGCGGTGACCCGGTAGATCGGCTTGCGGCCCTGCCGGTAGACCCCCAGCACCGGCGTGGGCCGGCCATCGGAGCCGGTGACCAGGTCACCGACGGCCAGATCGCCGATCGCCCGCCAGCCGTCCGGAGTCAGAACCCGCGCGTTCAGCGGCTGCGCCCGGCCACGCATGTAGGCCAGGGGCGCGACCTCGATCGTGCCCGCCTGCATCAGGCGCGGGATGGACTCGGGGTCGAGCATGTCGTGCAGGGCGTCGTAGAGCGGCCGCAGGTAAGGGTCGATCTTCTCGTTCAGCGTGCCGGGCAGGAAGCCCAGCCGCTCGCCCGCCTCGACCGCCGGCCGGGTCAGGATGATCCGGTTGACCGCCTTGGCCTGCAGCGCCTGCACGGCCTTGGCCATGGCCAGATAGGTCTTGCCGGTGCCGGCGGGGCCGATGCCGAAGACGATCGTGTTCTCGTCGATGGCGTCCACGTAGCGTTTCTGGCCCAGCGTCTTGGGGCGGATGGTGCGCCCGCGCCGGGAGAGGATGTTGAGCGTGAGCACCTCGGCCGGTCGCTCCGCCGTGTTTTGCTCCAGCATGGCGACGGTGCGCCGGACCGCGTCGACGGTCAGCGTCTCGCCCTTCTCGATCAGCTCGATGAGCTCCGAGAAGAGTCGCTCGGCGGTCGCGTTGTCGGCCGGGGCGCCGGTCACCGTGATCTCGTTGCCGCGGACATGGACGTCACTGGCGAGTGTGCGCTCGATCAGGCGCAGGATCTCATCCTTGGCGCCCAGCAGGTTCACCATGATCTTCGGGTCGGCGACCGAGATCTTGGTCTGCACCCGAGCTGCGCCGGACGCGCTCGAAGTGTGGTCGGTGCTGGTCATAGGGGCGGCCCCGAGGACCTACGCCACCTGCTTTCTCCTCTTGCGCCGTAAGGACCGCCCCATCGTATCCGTTCCGCGCCCGCACCGCCGACACCATTAGTCCCCGGGTGGCAGCCCGTCGAAGGCCTCTTGCCGGCGGGTGAAACGGTAGGTCGCCCAGTGCATCTGGGCGATGACACCGTGTTCATCTCGAGTGATCCGGAGCAGCTCGCCGACCTCCCGGCCGGAGACCGTCCGGAGCACGTCGGGGTCGTCCGGGAGGGGCCGGAACACGGCCGGCGGGCGGTCGGCCGGTGCGTCCGCGGCCCGCGCCTGCAGGGTGCCGTCGTGCCAGGCGAACTCGTACGGGAATCCCTCACCCCACCAGCGGCCCAGCACCGGCCGGTAGTGCTCGGGGGCGGCCGCGCCGATCCGCCACGGCTTGATCTCGGCCGGGTCGAGCTCGGTGGCCAGGCGCAGCAGGTTGTGCGGCAGCTCGGCGATCTCCATGGCGGTGCCGGACGACGCGAGCACCGCGCAGCCGAGCGCACCGGGGTTGCCGTCACCGCCGCGGCGGCCGTAGACGGCGGCCAGGAAGCCGGGCATCGCGCCGTCGTGCCCGACGTGCATGGTCCGTTTGCCGGCCGGTTCGAGGATCAGCCCGAGCCCGAAGCCGGCCGACCACAGATCCTCGTCGATGGTGGTGAGCGGCCAGCGCATCTCGTCGACGGTGGCCGCGGGCAGCACCTTGCCGTCCGGGTCGACGATCTCGGGGCTGGCCAGGAAAGCAGCCCACCGGGCCATGTCGGCGGCCGTGCTCCAGAGCTGGGCGGCGGGCGCGGCGCCGGCCATGTCGGTGGCCGGTTCCGGCCGGGCGGCGTCGGAGTAGGTGTCGACCAGCCAGCCGACCACCGCGTCGCCGGTCGGCTGGTAGCTGGTCGAGGTCAGCCCGAGCGGTGTCAGCACCCGTTCGCTGAGCACCTCGAACCAGGTTCCGCCGCGCATCCGGGCGACGACCTGCCCCAGCACCCCGAGCGCCAGGTTGGAGTAGTGGTAGCGGCGCGCGTTGGGCAGCACCCGTTCGGCCCGTTCGAGCTCGGCCAGCATCTTGGCGGCCGACGGCATCTCGAGCATGTCCCAGACGTCGCCGTGCGGTTCGCGCTGGAAGCCGGAGGTGTGCGAGAGCATCCGCCGGATGGTGGCGTCGCCGTGCGCCGGCAGGTCGATGTGCTTGCCGACGGGGTCGTCGAGGTCGAGCAGGCCGTCGTCGCGGGCCTGCATGACCAGGGCGGCGGTGAAGGTCTTGGTGACCGAGCCGATCCGGAACCGGGACTGCTCGTCGAGGGCCCGGGCCGGGTCGCCGGACTCGCCGACGGTGCAGGTCCAGAGGTCGCGGTCGGCGCGGTGCAGGGCGACCGAGAGCGCCGGGATCCGCCCGCCGGCCTGGACTTTGCGTGCTTCGCGCTCGTAGCGCTGCTCGGCCGGGATCACGCGAGGGCAGTTGTCCACCGGTTGATCCTAATTCTCTTTTACGAAGATCAAGAGCAAGATGTCGCACCTGGGTGGGTGGTACAAACCGCCGCTCCCGCCGAGGTCGCTCCGCTCCACGTGCGTAAATGGTCACTCTTTTAAGGTCAAGGGATGACTTCACGTGCGGTTTTGGTGACCGGGTCGTCGCGCGGGCTGGGGCGGGCGATCGCGTGGCGGTTCGCGGCCGGTGGGGACCGGGTGGCGGTGCATCATCGGGATTCGGCGGCGGCGGCCGGGGAAGTGGCGGCCTCGTTGCCGGGCGCGGGGCACGTGGTGGTGCGGGCCGACCTGGCCGATCCGGCGGCGGTGCGGGCGATGGTGGACGACGCCGCCGACCGGCTGGGTGGGCTCGACGTGCTGGTCAACAACGCCGGCGTCTACGGGTCGGAGCGAGCCGTGCCGCTGCTGGAGGCCGGCTACGACCAGTGGCTGGAGTCGTGGCGGCGCACGTTCGACGTGAACCTCTTCGGCGCCGCCAACGCCTGCTGGGCCGCCGTGCGGCATTTGCGGGCCGGGGGCGGCCGGATCGTCAACGTGTCGTCGCGCGGCGCCTTCCGCGGCGAGCCCGAGCAGCCCGCCTACGGCGCTTCGAAGGCGGCCCTGAACGCGATGGGCCAGTCCTTGGCCGTGGCCCTGGCCCCGCTGAACATCGCGGTGGCCACTGTCGCGCCGGGTTTCATCGAGACCGACATGGCCGCCGGCTACCTCAACGGCGAGCGGGGCCCGGCGATCCGCGCGCAGAGCCCGTTCAACCGGGTGGCCCAGCCCGACGAGGTCGCGGCCGCGGTGCACTGGCTGGCCTCTCCCGACGCCGTGTGGGCCTCCGGGGCCATCCTGGACATGAACGGCGCCAGCTACCTCCGCACCTAACCCCAGTGGTGGGCCCGGGCGGCATCCGAGTCCCCCACACCGCCCAGGGCTACCACTGGGGTTGCTCTATGGGCGGGTCAGGCTGGTCAGGCGGGGGTCGTCGAGGGCGTGCGCGGCGACGATCTCGTAGTCGCCCGGCACCGTCTGCCAGCCGTCGTCCGTCCAGGTCTGGAAGGTGCGGGCGGGCAACTCGACGCGCACCGTCACGCGCTCGCCGGGGTGGGCGGTCACGGTGGCGAAACCGGCCAGCCACGTCGCCGGGCGTGTGTCGTCCGGGGCTGTCGGGCGTACGTACACCTGAATGATCTCGCGCCCCTCCCGAGCACCGGTGTTGGTCACCGTGATCTCGGCCATCCCGTCCGCGACCCGCAGCTCGTCGTAACTCCACGTGGTGTACCCGAGCCCGTGTCCGAACGCGAAGTGCGGAACCGCACCCGATCGCAGCCACGCGCGGTACCCGATGAACACGCCCTCGTCGTAGGACACCGCCCCGTCGCGCGGCGTGATCTCCAGGACCGGGCAGTCCTCGGCCCGGCGCGGCCAGGTCGTGGGCAGGCGACCGCCCGGTTCGAGGACGCCGAGCAGCACGTCGGCCAACGCCGCCCCGGCCTCCTGCCCGGGGAACCAGGTCAGCACGACCGCCGCCACCTCGTCGGCCCACGGCAGCAGCACCGGCGCGCCCGCGTTGACCACCACGACCGTGCGCGGGTTGGCCGCCGCCACCCGCCGGACCAGCTCGTCCTGGGTGCCGGGCAGGGCCAGCGTGGTCCGGTCGAAGCCTTCCGACTCGGTCTGCTCGGTGGTGCCGACGACGACGATCGCGACGTCGGACTCGGCCGCCAGGGCCGCCGCCTCGGTGATCATCTCGGCGTCGCCGGGCCCGGGCGGGCGGTGGCCCAGGGTGGTGTTCACGGTGTGGGCCAGACCGGCGGCGATCGTCTGGGTCAGTGTCACTTCGACCGGTACGCCGGCCGGCAACGTCACAGTGGCCCGGAACTCCCGCGGCGACAGCAGCAGCTCACCACGTTCCGTGCCGGTCGGGTGCAGTGAACCGCGATACAGCTCGGTCTCACCCACGGCGAGCACGAACGTGCCGAACCCGGAGACCGCGAACGTGTGCTCGCCGTCCACTCCGGGCGTGAGCGTGCCACTGATCGTGATCCGGTCGATCTCCTCGGGCCGCAGCCCTCCGGGCAGGTCGCCGATCCAGCGCAGCGCCGCCTCGGCCACTTCGAACGAGTGCCGGCCGGACAGGTCGACGCCCAGCCCGGTCCACTCCGGACCGCGGGCCGGCGACAGGAAGGGCCGGGGGTCGGCGCCCGGCGCGTAGGCCACGTCCACCCCGGACAGTGCCCGCCCGATCCCCTCCAGCGGCGAGATCACGTGCTGCGGGGTGACGGTGGCGCTGCCGCCGCCCAGCACCCGTGCGTCCATCGCCAGCGCGCCGATGACCGCCACCCGGGTCAGCGCGGCCGGCTCCAGCGGCAGCGTGAAGTTCTCGTTCCGGACGAGCACGTAGGACCGGGCCGCGACCTCGTGGGCGACGGCCGGCCCGTCCAGTTCCGGCCGCGGTTCCGGGGTGGCGCCGAGGGCACCGACGCGGGTGGCGAGCAGCAGCACCCGGCGTACCTTGTCATCGATCTCGGCCTCCGGGACGAGGCCGTCGCGCACCGCCTGGACCAGCGCCGCGCCCCACGGGTTCTGCATCGCCGGCATCGCGATGTCGAGGCCGCCGAGCGCGGCACCGACCGTGTCCCGGGCCGCGCGCCAGTCCGACACGACGATCCCGTCGAAACCCCATTCGTCCTTGAGTACGCGCTGCTGAAGCTCCCGGTGCGACGACATCGGCGAGCCGTTGACGCCGTTGTAGGCCGACATCACACCCCAGCCGCCGGCTCGCACCACCCGCTCGAACGGCGGCAGGTACACCTCGCGCAGCGCCCGCTCGGGGATCCGCACGTCCACGGTCATCCGTTCGGTCTCGAAGTCGTTGCCGACCAGGTGCTTGACCGTGGTGCCGACGCCGTGCGCCTGCACGCCGGCCACGAAGGCGGCCGCGATCTCGCCGGTGAGCAGCGGGTCTTCCGAGAAGCACTCGAAGTGCCGGCCGCCCAGCGGGGTGCGGTGCAGGTTGACGGTCGGGGCGAGCAGCACGTGCACACCCTTGCGGCGGGACTCCTGGCCGAGCACCTGCCCGGCCCGCTCGATCAGCTCCCGGTCCCAGGTCGCGGCCAGCGCGGTCGGGCTGGGCAGGGCCACCGACGGGTCCTCGGGGGCCCAGCCGGTGCCGCGTACGCCGACCGGCCCGTCGGACATCACCAGCGACCGCAGCCCGATCCGCGGGATCTCCGGCAGTGACCAGAAGTCCTGCCCGCCGAGCAACGAAACCTTTTCCTCGAGGGTCAGCTCACTGATCAACTCATCCACGGCCCGATTGTTTCAGATCCTTGATCGTCCGACCCTTCCCATGCACGCTGGGGTAATGCTGTTCAGGCCGGATGCCCTCGACCGGATCCGCGACGGCCGGGTATCGGTGGTGTTCCGGAAGTGGGAGCGGGCCCGGGTCCGGGTGGGCACCCGCCTGCGCACGATGGCCGGCGTGATCGAGGTACGCGCCGTGGCCCCGATCAGGCGCATCACCGCCGCCGACGCCCGCGCGGCCGGCTACCCGAGCGCCGCCGCGGCCACCGCCGACCTGCCCGACAAGCCCGGCGACGTCTACCGCGTCGAGGTGGTCTACGCCGGCGCCGACCCGCGGGTCGCCCTACGCTCCTCGGCCGAGTTGTCCCCGGATGATCTCGCCGCGCTGACGGCGAGGCTGGATCGGATGGACGCGACGAGTCCCCGCGGCCCGTGGACCCGTGCCGTGCTGGCCATGATCGCGGAACGCCCGGCCGTCCGGGCCGGTGACCTGTGGGGCGGCCTGGGCTATCCCGACATGCTGACCTTCAAGCGCGACGTCCGCCGCCTGAAGGAGCTGGGCCTGACCGAGAGCCTCCCGGTCGGCTACCGCCTGTCGCCCCGCGGCGAGGCGGCCCGCGCCGGGATGTCTACCAGCGGCTGAGGCGCCCGCGGCCGGATGTCTACCAGCGGTCGAGGCGCCCGCGCCCGGATGTCGACCAGCGGTCGAGGCGCCGGGATGCCTACCAGCGGTTGAGGCGGGCCGACAGCACGGCCAGCGCCGCGACACCCGCCGTGCTCGTACGCAGGACCGCGTCACCGAGCTTGACCGGCCGCGCCCCCACCGCCACGAATGCCTCGATCTCGTCCTCCGTGATCCCGCCTTCCGGCCCGACCACCAGCGCGATCTCGCCCGTAGCGGGCAGCGGAACCCCGGTCAGCGGCACGTCGGCGTCCTCGTGCAGCACGAACGCCGCCGCCGCGCCGGCCAGCCGGCCACCCACCTGCCTGGTGCTCAGGTCGGGTGCGCCGGCGACCATCGGCAGCCACGGCCGGCGTGACTGCTTGGCCGCCTCGCGGGCCGTCGACACCCATTTGGCCCGCGACTTCAGGCCTCGGTCGCCGCGCCACTGGGTGACGCAGCGGGTCGCCGACCACGGGATGATCTCGTCCACGCCGACCTCGGTCATGGCCTGCACGGCCAGCTCACCACGATCGCCCTTGGGGAGGCCCTGGACCACGGTCAGCGACGGGTCCGGTGCGGGCACCGTCGAGCGGGCGCCGAGGATGAGGACCACGCTCCCCTTGGCCACCGAGGCGACGGTGGCCGAGACGGTGCCACCGCGCCCGTCGGCCAGGACCACCGGCGAACCCGGCCGGACCCGCTGGACGTCGGCCGCGTGATGCCCCTCGGCCCCGGCCAGCGTGCAGGTCTCCCCGGCCGGCAGCTCGTCGACGAGGAACAGCGGAGCCGACATCAGTGGCCGTTGAAGGCGTCCCGCATCCGGGAGAAGAAGCCGCCCTGCTTGCTCAGCTCGGCCACATCCTCACCCCGGGTCTTGGCGAAGTCGCGCAGCATGCGTTCCTGGTCGGCGGTCAGCTTGGTCGGCGTCTTCACGTCCAGGTGCACGAAGAGGTCGCCACGGCCCTGGCCGCGCAGGTGGGGCACGCCCTTGCCGCGGATCCGCAGCGTGCTGGCCGGCTGGGTGCCCTGCTTGACCTCGATCGACTCCTCGCTGTCGAGGGTCTTGATGGTCAGCCGGGTGCCCAGGGCGGCCGCCGTCATCGGCAGCGTGACCCGGCAGTGCAGGTCGTCGCCCTTGCGGCTGTAGACGTCGTGCGGGCGCTCGTGGATCTCCACGTACAGGTCGCCGGCCGTGCCGCCGCCGGGGCCGACCTCGCCCTGCTGGGCCAGGCGGATCCGCATGCCGTCCTCGACCCCGGCCGGGATCTTGACGGTCAGGCTGCGGCGGGTGCGGATGCGGCCGTCGCCGGCGCAGGTCGGGCAGGGCGACGGGATGACCGTGCCGTGGCCCTGGCACACCTGGCAGGGGCGGGACGACACGACCTGCCCGAGGAAGGTGCGCTGCACGCTCTGCACCTCGCCCCGGCCGGCGCACGTCTCACACGTGGCCAGGTGGGTGCCGGGCGCGGTGCCGGCGCCGGAACACTGGGAGCACAGGACAGCGGTGTCGACGGTGATCGGCGCCTCGACACCGAACGCGGTCTCCTGCAGCTCGAGCTCGAGCCGGAGGATCGCGTCGGCGCCGGGGCGGGTCCGTGGCCGGGGACCCCGGGACGCGCCACCGGCGGCGGTGCCGAAGAACGCGTCCATGATGTCCTGGAAGCCGACGAACGGCCCGGCCCCGGGGCCACCCGGACCGGCGCCACCGCCGCCGGGCGCCAAGGGGTCGCCGCCGAGGTCCACCATCTGCCGCTTCTGGTCGTCGGAGAGGACCTCGTACGCGGCGTTGATGTCCTTGAACTTCTCGTGCGCCTCCGGATCGGGATTCACATCCGGGTGGTACTGGCGAGCCAGCTTGCGGTAGGCGCGCTTGATCTCGTCATCGGTGGCATCCCGGCCGATGCCGAGAATTCCGTAGTAGTCCTTCGCCACGGGCTTTGAAGTCCTCAATGTTCGCGCAGATCCATCAGTTCTGGGCCAGCAGGTCGCCAAGGTACCTTGCCACCGCACGTACGGTGGCGATGTTGCCGGGGTAGTCCATGCGGGTGGGCCCGAGCACACCGAGCCCGCCGATGATGGTGCCGCCCGGGCCGTACCCGGCGCTCACCACCGAGGTCGACCGCAGGTTGTCGATCTCGTTCTCGTCGCCGATGCGCACCCGGGTGGTGCTCGGCTCGACCTCCCCGATCAGCTTGAGCAGGATGACCTCCTCCTCGAGCGCCTCCAGCACGGGCCGGAGGGAACCCTGGAAGTCAAGCACGCCGCCGCGCGTCAGGTTGGCCGTACCGGCCAGCATCAGACGTTCCTCGGAGCGCTCGACCAGTGTCTCGAGCAGCACGGTGGCCAGGCAGGCCATGGTGCCGCGGCGGTCCGGGGCGCAGTCGTCGACCAGCGCCTGCACCAGCGGCGGGGTGTCGGCGAGCCGCTGACCGGCCAGTTTTTCGTTGACGTTGCGCCGCAGCTCGGTGACGTCGTCGGCGGCGACCGGGCCGGGCATTTCGACCAGCCGCTGCTCGACCCGGCCGGTGTCGGCGATCATCACCAGCATGATGCGGGTGGTGGAGATGGGAACAAGTTCCAGATGGCGTACGGAGGAGCGCGCCAGACTCGGATATTGCACCACCGCCACCTGCCGGGTGAGCTGAGCCAGCAACCGCACTGTCCGGTGCACGACATCGTCGAGGTCGACCGGGTTGGCCAGGAACCGCTCGATGGCCCGGCGCTCGGCCGGGCTCAGCGCCTTGACCCGGGAGAGCCGATCGACGAAGAGGCGGTAACCGGCGTCGGTGGGCACCCGGCCGGCACTGGTGTGCGGCTGCCGGATGTAGCCCTCTTCCTCCAGCACCGCCATGTCGTTGCGCACCGTGGCCGAGGAAACGCCCAGCTGGTGCCGCTCGACCAAGGCCTTGGACCCGACCGGCTCCTGGGTGGCGACGTAGTCCTCGACGATCGCGCGGAGCACTTCGAGTTTGCGGTCATCGAGACTCATCTGACCCCTCCCCCGCTCTGCATCGGCCGGCAACGACGAACTGGCACTCCTGATCGGCGAGTGCCAGTCTACGTCGCCGTCCGCCGCGGCGCGATGATCGAGTCCCCGGCGGTTGGTCTCGACTCCGTTGAGCTGCGGTCCTACCGTGTCAGCCATGACTGAACCACCTCGGCCGCCAGGCGACGGGAACCCGTCCGACCCGACGGCGCCGTTGAACCCATATTCGGGTAACGATCCGACGTCCGGATCGGCCCCGCCGCCGCCCGCGTACGGCTCCCCGCAACCGCCCACGTACGGCTCTCCGCAGCCACCCACGTACGGCTCTCCGCAGCCACCCACGTACGGTTCTCCGCCGCCCACCTCCGGTGCCGGTGGCTACGCCCCGCCACCGTCGTCGGGCGCCGGTGGCTACGGTCCTCCCCCGTCGTCGGGCGCCGGTGGCTACGGTCCGCCGCCGTCCTCCGGTGCCGGTGGCTACGGCGCCCCGCCGCCGGACCCGTACGCCCAGCCCGGCGGCTACCAGCAGCCCGGCGGCACCTACGGCCAGCCCGGTTACGGCGCCCCCGGCTACGGCGCGCCCGGCGCCGGTCCCGCCCCGGTCGGCTATGCCAACAACGACGAGAAGACCTGGGCGCTGATCGCGCACTTCGGCGGCATCATCGTCGGCTTCATCGCGCCGCTGGTGGCGATGCTGGCCAAGGGCAACGAGTCGCCGACCGTACGCGCGCACTCGGTCGAGGCCCTGAACTTCCAGATCACCTGGGGCATCGCCACGCTCATCGCGTCGATCCTGGCCGCCTGCACGGTGGGCGTCCTGTTCTTCCTGCCGATGATCACCTGGGTGGTCATCATCGTGTTCTCGATCATCGCGGGCATGAAGGCGAACGAGGGCCAGCTTTACCACTACCCGGCGACGTTCCGGATGGTCAAGTAACGAGGTCCCGGATTACGGCGTCGGCCAGCAGCCGCCCGCGCAGGGTGAGCACCAGCCGGCCGGCGCCGTAGGCCGCGGCGTCGAGGAGGCCGTCCGCCAGGAAGCGAGCGGCGTCGAGCCCGTCCAAGGGCATGCCGTCGCGCAGCCGCACCCGCAGCATGATGTCCTCCATGCGCTGGTCGGCGGCGGTGAGGAGCTCCCGGCCGAACCCGGGAGATTCGCCGTCGGCGAGCTTCCGGGCGTACCCGGAAGGGTGTTTGACGTTCCACCACCGCACCCCGCCGACGTGGCTGTGCGCGCCCGGCCCGACGCCCCACCAGTCGCCGCCGGTCCAGTAGAGCATGTTGTGCGCGCAACGGGCCGCCTCGCCGGCCGCCCAGTTGGACACCTCGTACCACTCCAGACCGGCCGCGCTGAGCCGCTGGTCGGCGGCCAGGTAGCGGTCGGCGGCGACGTCGTCGTCGGGGTAGGGCAGGTCGCCGCGGCGCATCCGGGCGGCCAGGCGGGTGCCGTCCTCGACGATCAGGGCGTACGCGCTCACATGATCGACACCGGCCTGGACCACCGCGTCGAGCGAGCCGTCGAAATCGGCCGCGGTCTCCCCCGGCGTCCCATAGATCAGATCCAGGTTGACGTGCTCGAACCCGGCCTCCCGGGCCTCGGTGGCGGCCCGCGGCGCGCGCCCGGCGGTGTGCCGGCGGTCGAGGACGGCCAGCACATGCGGCGCGGCCGACTGCATGCCCAGCGAGATCCGGGTGAAACCGGCCCGGCGCAGCGCCCGCAGCGACTCGGGCGTGACCGACTCGGGGTTGGCCTCGGTGGTCACCTCCGCACCGGGCGCCAGACCCCAGGTGGCGTCGATCGCGTCCAGCACCCGGGCCAGGTCGCCCGGGTCGAGCAGGGTGGGCGTGCCGCCGCCGACGAAGACCGTGTCGACCCGCTCCGGGCTGATCACCTTGCCGGCCAGCCGGAGCTCGGCCAGCACCGCGTCGAGGTAGCCCTCCTGGCCGGCCTCGTCGGCGGTGTAGGTGTTGAAGTCGCAGTAGCCGCAGCGGCTGGCGCAGAACGGCACGTGGACATAGACCCCGAATCCGTTTTGTCCGGCGCGGGCGGCGGCGTGGTCGGGCAATGAACCGTCGACCGGAACGGGCTCACCCTCGGGCAGCGGACCTGGCATCCGTCAAGTGTGCACTCCCCGCCGATAGGGTCGGCGCATGGAGCTGGTCCACACCTCGACGGCCGCCGGGATCACCACCCTGACCCTGGACAGCCCGGCCAACCGCAACGCGCTGTCCACCGCCCTGATGACCGAGCTGCTCGACGCGCTGGCGACCGCGCTCACCGACGCCTCGGTCCGCGCCGTCGTCCTCACCCACACCGGCTCCGTCTTCTGCGCCGGCGCCGACCTCAAGGAGACGCAGCAGGTCACCTCCGGCACCGGCCGGCTGCCCGCCGAGACGATGTCCGACCTGCTCGCGGCCATCTGGGAGTTCCCCAAGCCGGTCGTCGCGCGGGTCGGTGGTCCCGCTCGAGCCGGCGGGCTCGGCCTGATCGCGGCGGCCGACATCGCGGTGTGTACGCCGGAAGCCACGTTCGCCTTCACCGAGGTGCGGCTCGGGGTGATCCCGGCGGTGATCAGCGCCACCGTGCTGCCCCGGCTGGCCCCGCGCGCCGCCGCCGAGCTCTACCTCACCGGCGATGTCTTCGACGGCGCCCGCGCGGCCGAGATCGGCCTGGTCACCGCGGCGGTGCCGGCCGGGGAACTGGACGCGGCGGTGGCCCGGTACTGCGATTCGCTGGTCCGCGGTGGCCCACTCGCGCTGGCCGGCACCAAGCAGATTCTCCGGCGTACGCCGGCCGGGTCCATCCGCGCCGATCTGGCCGACCTGGCCGCCCGGTCGGCCGGATACTTCAAGTCCGAGGAGGGCCGTGAGGGCGTGGCGGCATACCGGGAGAAGCGCCCGGCGGGCTGGATCCCCCAGTGACCGAAGGCGAGTGCGGTCGTTGACTACGCTTGGCGTCCGTCAGCGAGAGGGGTGAGGGTTGAAGAAGCCGGTCGCGGTGTTGCTGGTGCTTGGCATCGCCGTCGTGGCCGGAGTGATCGCCCTGGTCAACTCCATGTCCGGGTCGATCAACTCGATCAGCCTGCCCAAGATCGGGCCGGCCTGCGTGGTCAGCGCGGGCGACCAGGTCAGCCTCGACTTCGTACAGATGGCCAACGCCGCGACCATCTCCGCGGTCGGGGTCAGCCGCAAGATGCCCGAGCGGGCCATCGCCGTGGCCCTGGCCACGGCCCTGCAGGAATCCAAGCTGGAGAACCTCGAGCACGGCGACCGCGACTCCCTCGGCCTGTTCCAGCAGCGCCCCAGCCAGGGCTGGGGCAAACCGGACCAGCTGCTCGACCCGCGTTACTCGTCGAAGAAGTTCTACGCCGCGCTCAAACGAGTCAAGGGCTGGGAAAAGATGCGGATCACGGACGCCGCCCAGCGGGTGCAGAAATCGGCCTACCCGGAGGCGTACCAGAAGTGGGCGCCGAAGGCCGAGGTGCTGGCCAAGGCCCTGACCGGCAAGGCCACCGGCGCGGTCGCCTGCACCCTGACCGGCCAGCCGGCGATGCGCGGCCAGACCGCGGTCAAGAAGGTCACCGCCGGGTTGCGCGCCGACTGGGGGCGGGGCCTGGGCAAGCCGGTGACCCAGGCGACCGGCCTGACGCTGAAGATCTCGAACACCGACGCCGGCTGGCGGTACGCGCACTGGCTGGTGGCGCACGCCCGCGACACCGGTCTCGAACGGGTACGTTTCGCTAACCTCGAGTGGCATGCGCCAACGGGAAAGTGGCAGCCGGTAACCGGCGACCGCCGGGTCGGTGACACCCGTGTCGTCGCCGAAGTGTTCAGCTGACCGGCGGCATCGACATTGTTGAGCGCCGCCGTGGCAAAATATTCGCATTGCTCTCGGTAATGTCGACCGATATTGCCGCTAATCGCGCTGCGTATACGGCGCGATGGACAGATAGCGACCACGCTGGTACTAGTTATTCGTGCTGAGCGCCCTTGAATGGATCATCCTGGGAGCCGGCAGTGCCGCCGCCATCGCCATCGGGGTCTGCCGCCACCGACCCGCCCGGATCGGCCCGTGGTTCCTGCTGGCCGGGTCCGTCCTCCTGCTCGCCATCGGCGACGCCGCCCTCGCCCTCGACCACGGCCAGCTCGCGGAGGTCTGCTACTACGGCATGTTCGCGCTGGTCGCGTGTGGACTGCTCCAGTTCACCCGCGGCGGCGCGATCCTGGTCGACCGGGCCCGGCTGATCGACCTGCTGGCCTTCTCGTGCGCCGCCCTGCTGGTCGTCTGGGTGTTCGTGATCGGCGGCACCGGCCAGATCGGACAGATCTCGGCCGCCGATGTCATCGGTGACTTGCTTCTCATCGTCGTGTCGGTGCGCCTGCTGATGGCCACCGGCCGCAACGTCGCGGCGATCCTGCTGCTGGTCGGGGCAGTCGGCATGCTCGGCTCGGACATCGCCTGGGGCCTGGCCGAGAACTGGTGGACCGAGTCCGGCTACCGCGTCCTGTACCTGGCCTGGGGCGCGTCCGCGCTGCACCCGTCGATGAGCCGGCTGACCGTGCCGATGCCGACCCGGCCGTCACCGTGGCGCGGCCACTGGGCCGCGCTGCTCGGCATCTCGGTGGCCACGCCACCCGCGGTGCTGATGATCGAGGCGCTGAGCGGCGACGTCACCGACGGCCTCCTGATCGCCATCGCCGGGGCGATCACCCTGACCCTGACGATCACCCGGCTGGCCGACTCGGTCGCCCAGAACAGCCGGGCCCTGCTGCGCGAACGCACCCTGCGCGAGGCCAGCGCGGCGCTGGTGGCGGCGGCCGGCCCGGACGAGGTGGACCGGGCGGTCCGCGCGGCCATCGACGGTCTGATGCCGGCCGCGGCGCTGCACAAGGTCGTCTTCGCCATGGACGACCGCCAGCTCACCATGGAGGCGGTGCCACCGGCCGGCACCGATCCCCGCGGCCGCTCGTGGTGGGTGCAAGACTCCGACAACGACGACGCCACGCTGGTCTGTCCGCTGTGGCTGGAACCGCTCGCGGTGGCCCGGCCCAGCGGCGGCGCGCTGGTCGTGGCCGGTCACCGCGAGGACCTGACCGCGACCCAGGACGCGCTCGAGGTGCTGGCCGGCCAGGCCGCGCTCGCCCTCGACCGGATCACCCTGGTCGAGGCGGTCGGCCGCCGCGACAGCGACCTCTACCTGCGGGCGGTGGTCCGCAACACGGCCGAGCTGATGCTGGTGATCGACGAGGACCAGCGGATCCGGTACGCGAGCCCCGCGCTCCGCGACCTGATCGGCGTGGACGAGCTGCCGCCGCTGGCCACCCTGACCGAGCTGGTCCACCCCGACGACCGCACCCAGGTCCGTCAGGCCCTGCAGGACGACGGCGACGGCGTGCTGTTCTGTTCGCTGCGGCGCCCCGACGAACGCCAGGTCCTGGTCGAGGCCACCTACCGCGACCTGCGCGACGACCGCCTGGTCCAGGGCTACGTGGTGACCATGCGCCACGTGCCGACCGGCCACGAACCCGACGAACGCCTTCCGCACATCGACCACGTCGACGAACTGCCGGCCTGGGTCAACCGCCGCAGCGCCCAGCACAAGTTCCGCTACTGACCCTCGCGCCGCTCTGGCCCCCGCCGGGGGGTGTTCGAGCGCAACCATTTACGCACGTGGAGCGAAGCGACCTCGGCGGGAGCGACGGTCGGCACCACCCACTCCGCTACGACATCCGGCTTTGATCTTCGCCCTATCCGCCGACGCGCACCTCGGCCGCTCCGCCCTCGCCCTCATGTCCCGCGCCCCTGTTACCGCCCGCTTCCTCCACCACGCCCCTGCCGCGCCTCCCGGTGCGTTCGTCCTCCCAGTGGTAGCCCCGCGCGGCATCCGAGCCCGAAATATCGCCCGGCGCTACCAGCTTCCCCGGCCCGCGGGCGACCACGAACGCCAGCAGCAGGCCCATCACCGCGACCCCGGCCCACATCGCGTGCTGCCAGCCCTCGACGAAGGCCTCCTGCGCCGCCCGGACCAGCGCCGGCGACCCGTCGGCGGCGGCCAGGGCGGTGGCGATCCCCTCCCGCGCGGAATCGGCGACCTCCGGCGGCACGGCCCCGAGCCGGGAGCCGATCGCGTCCCGATAGCCGGCCGACACGATCGCACCGAGCAGCGCTACCCCCAGCGCGGTGCCGAGCTCCCTTGTCACGTCGTTGAGGGCGGACGCCACGCCCTGCCGTTCGCGGGGCAGCGCCGAGGTGATCGCCTCAGTCGACGGCGTCATCGACAGGCCCATGCCGAAGCCCATCGCGACCATGCCGGGCAGCACCGACAGATAGCCGCCGTCGACCGACACCAGCACCGCCATCAGGGCCAGCCCCACGCCGCCGAGCGCGATCCCGGCCGCCATCGTCGCGCGGGCGCCGGCCCGGGCGGCCAGCCGCGGCGCGACGCCGGACGCGGCCATCATCAGCAGGGCCATCGGCAGCATGGCCAGCGTGGAGCGCAGGCCCGACCAACCGAGCACGGCCTGGAAGTACGGGAAGAGCACGACAAAGATTCCGGCCTGTACGCCGAACACGGTCAGCAGCGATACCGACCCGCCGGCCAGTCCGCGCTCACCGAAGAGGCGTACATCCAGCAGTGGCGCCCGCCGGTGTAGTTCCCACGCCACGAAACCGGCCGCGCCCAGAAGGCCGGCGATCAGCGCGCCCAGCGCCGGCGCCGAGGTCCAGCCCCGGTCCGGGCCCTCGTGCAGGGCGAAGGTCAGCCCGACCGCGGCGACCACCGAGGTCAGCGACCCGCCCAGGTCGAAGCGGTGCGGTGACTCCTCGCGGGAGTTGGGCACCGAGCGCAGGGTGAGGACCGTCGCCACGAGCACGAGGGCCACCGGGAGTACGAACAGCCACCGCCAGCTGGCCACGTCGACCAGCAGCGCCGACAGGTACATGCCGAGGAGCCCGCCACCCGCGGCGACACCGGTCCACACGCCGATCGCCCGGGACCGCTGCTCGCCCGGGAAGGTCGAGGTGATCACGGCCAGGGTGACCGGCATGATCATCGCGGCGCCGACCCCGCTCAGCAGACGGGCGGCGATCATCACCGGGGACGAGGTGGCCAGGCCGGCCGCCACGCCGGCCAGGCCGAAGACGATCAGACCGGCCAGCAGGACCGGCCTGCGGCCCCAGCGGTCACCGACGGCGCCGAGCGGGAGGAGCAGCGCGGCCAGGGTGATCGTGTAGCTGTTGATGATCCACAGGACGGTGCCCTGGGAGGCGTCGAAGGCCAGGGCGATCTCCTGCTGGGCGACGTTCAGCCCGGAGACCGAGGCGATGACCGCCATCAGGGCGACGCAGACCGCGATCAGGATGGCGCGTAGCCGGCGCGGGTCGAGGGGAGGTGTGCTCATGCCCGAAAGCTATCGACGCCCTTGCGACATCGGCACGCGCTCTTGCGAAAGTCGCAAGAAGTCAGTCGGCGTGCGCTCGCTCGCCGTCCTGGTCGAACATGGTCAGAATCTCCACCGGCCCGGCCGGCGCGCCGATCGAGTGCGGGATCATCGTGGAGAACTCGGCCGCCTCACCCCGCCGGACGGTCATCTGGCGCTCACCCAGGTAGAGCACGGCCGTCCCGTCGAGCACGGTGAACCACTCCCGCCCCGGATGCACGGTCAGATGACCCGGCCCCGAGCGTCGTTCCGGCGTGATCCGCATCTTGGCCACGAACCGTCCGCCGTGCTGGGCCGCGTCCCGGGACAGCACCCAGGTGGTCAGGCCGGGCTCCTGGCGCTCCATCGGCCGGATGATCACGTCGGCGTCGTCGACCGGCTCGACGAGCTGGTCGATGGTGCTGCCCAGCGCCTGCGCGAGGGCGACAAGCTGGTCGAGGTCGATCCGCCGGTGGCCGGTCTCGATCCGGCTCAGCGTCGACGGGCTGAGATGACACCGCGCCGCGAGCGCGTCGAGACTCCAGCCGCGCGCCTGCCGCAACCCCCGAATCCGCTGCCGGACCAGCTCGGACAAATCCACCTGCGACATGCCGGCCATGCTACGACGCCAGCCGCCCCGCCCAGCCGCCCGCGCACCACAACCACCACGACCGCACGCGGCGCCTCCGTCCCCGGTGAGCACGAGCCGACGCGGCTGGGGAAAGCCGAGAGCGCCGGACCCGGGGGAAGGGGTCCGGCGCTCTCGTTTGTGGCAGTGTGGTTCCAAAGGCGTCCGGGGACGCCCGAGATCAGCGGGTCAGGCGACGGCGACGACCGCCGATGCCGGCGACCAGGGCCACACCGATCGCCGCGAGGACGACCTGGAAGGCCAGCTCGGCCCAGTTGATGACGCCGCCCGAGTCGGTGTTGACGCCGAACGCGCGGGCCAGCACGGTGCCCAGCAGCGCGGCGACGACACCGATCAGCATGGTCAGCCAGATCGGGATGTGCTGCTTGCCGGGCACGACCAGGCGGCCCAGCGCGCCGATCACGAGGCCGACGATTAGGGCGACGACGATACCGGTGACAGTCATTGGGGGTCCCTCCTCAGGGGGTGGAGCTATGCGTTGCGTCCGTCGACCCGAGGAGTTCCCGACCGTACGAAAACCCAAACCGCTCGATCAAGAAGTTGTCTCGTACGAGGGGATTTGGAGGGATTTTATTTCTTGTTCGCCCCTTTTGCGTCACCGGAGTCCGACGTGGACAGCGCCGCGATGAACGCCTCCTGAGGGACCTCGACGCGGCCCACCATCTTCATCCGCTTCTTGCCTTCCTTCTGCTTCTCGAGCAGCTTGCGCTTCCGGCTGATGTCACCGCCGTAGCACTTGGCCAGCACGTCCTTGCGGATGGCGCGGATCGTCTCGCGGGCGATGATCCGGCTGCCGATGGCCGCCTGGATCGGCACCTCGAACTGCTGCCGCGGGATCAGTTTCTGCAGCTTGGCGGCGATGGTCGTGCCGTACCCGTACGCCTTGTCCTTGTGCACGATCGCGCTGAACGCGTCGACCGGCTCGCCGTGCAGCAGAATGTCGACCTTGACCAGGTCGGCGACCTGCTCGCCGGACGGCTCGTAGTCGAGCGACGCGTACCCCTTGGTCTTGCTCTTGAGCTGGTCGAAGAAGTCGAAAATGATCTCGGCCAGCGGCAGGGTGTAGCGCAGCTCGACCCGCTCGGTCGAGAGGTATTCCATGCCCAGCAGCTGGCCGCGGCGGCTCTGGCACAGCTCCATGACCGCGCCGACGTAGTCGTTGGGCACCAGGATGGTGGCGCGCACCACCGGCTCGTGGATCTCGGCGATCTTGCCCTCGGGGAACTCGCTCGGGTTGGTGACCGTCGTCTCCTCCAGGTCCTCGGTGACCACCTGGTAGACCACGTTGGGCGCGGTGGAGATCAGGTCGAGGTTGAACTCGCGTTCCAGCCGCTCGCCGATGATCTCGAGGTGGAGCAGGCCGAGGAAGCCGCACCGGAACCCGAAGCCGAGCGCCGTGGACGTCTCGGGCTCGTAGGTGAGCGCGGCGTCGTTGAGTTTCAGCTTGTCGAGGGCGTCACGCAGGGCCGGGTAGTCGGAGCCGTCGATCGGGTAGAGACCGGAGTAGACCATCGGGCGCGGGTCCTTGTAGCCGCCCAGCGCCTCCTTGGCCGGCCGCGCGTTGCCGGTCACGGTGTCGCCGACCCGGGACTGGCGCACGTCCTTCACGCCGGTGATCAGGTAGCCCACCTCGCCGACGCCGAGCGCCCCGGCCTTTTCCATCTCGGGCGAGACGACGCCGATCTCCAACAGCTCATGCACGGCACCGGTGGACATCATCTTGATCTTGTCGCGCGACTCGATGCGGCCGTCGATCACCCGGACGTAGGTGACCACGCCGCGGTACACGTCGTAGACCGAGTCGAAGATCATCGCCCGGGCCGGCGCGTCCTTGTCACCGACCGGCGGCACGAACTGGCGGACGATCTCGTCGAGCAGGTGCTCCACGCCGACGCCGGTCTTGCCGGAGACGCGCAGCACGTCGTCGGGCTCGCAGCCGATCAGCTTGGCCAGCTCCTCGGCGTACTTCTCGGGCTGCGCCGCCGGCAGGTCGATCTTGTTGAGCACCGGGATGATGCGCAGGTCGTTCTCCATCGCGAGGTACAGGTTCGCGAGGGTCTGCGCCTCGATGCCCTGAGCCGCGTCGACCAGCAGCACCGCGCCCTCACAGGCGGCCAGGCTGCGGGACACCTCGTAGGTGAAGTCGACGTGCCCCGGGGTGTCGATCATGTTGAGGACGGCCGTGTCGCCCTTGTTGCCGCCCGCACGGACGACCCACGGCATGCGTACGGCCTGGGACTTGATCGTGATGCCACGCTCACGCTCGATGTCCATGCGGTCGAGGTATTGGGCGCGCATCTGCCGCGGGTCGACCACCCCGGTGATCTGCAGCATGCGGTCGGCCAGCGTGGACTTGCCGTGGTCGATGTGCGCGATGATGCAGAAGTTGCGGATGCGACCAGGGTCGGTCGCCCCGATGATGTTCACGACGGGGTCGGGCAACGTTCGTCCGTTCTCGTAGCTCGCTTGGGGTCTGGCCTCTCCCATCGTCCCACGCCGCGCCGCGTGCTTTTACTCCGGCGGCTGGAGTCGCCCGCCCCAGCCCCCGCTCCGGCCGCGCGAATCGCTCACGCCAGCCCCCGCTCCGGCCGCTCCAATCGCTCACCCGGCCCGTGCTCTCGCCGCCCGAATCGCTTACGTTGGCCCGCGCCCTGGCCGCCCGAATCGCCTGCGCCGGGGCCTACTCCGGCGGCTCCAGGAACAGTGCGGACAGCCGCGGGAGTCGCTTGCCCATCTCGTCCTCGTTGTCGAAATCCCACAGGTCGGCCGGGTCGGGCCGGCCCGCCGCGACATCGGAGGAGGGCAGCTCGTCGCCGGTCGCCCGCTGGTAGGCCGACCGGGCGATGGACAGCACCTCCTCGGCCTCGAAGACCGCCCCGCTCGCCGCCGCCGACCGCACCGCCGGCAGCTCGGCCAGCGAATCCGGCTCGCGCACGGACCGCGCCACCACGTCTCGCCCGTGCGCGATCAGCCAGCCGCGAAAAGAGTCGAAACCCTCCTCGGAGGCGCCGCCATTGATCAGATAGGCCGCCGCCCACAGATCCTCGGTGCCGGAGGCGGCCATGACCTTGTCGAGGTGGCGGCCCCACGCCGCGATCTCGTCGGGCTCACGCCGGCTCAGCTCGTCGACGGCGCGCTCGGCCACCACCGCGGGCGAGCCCGGCCGATCGGCGGTCGCCCGGTCGATGACCGCCCAGAAGTCGTCGGTTCTCATGCCGAGAATCGTGCCATCGGGGTACGACAAGTTCGCTCCAGCCGCGCGGCCCCACGGCGGCCTCGTCACACGCCCGGCTGCCCTCGTCTTCGCGCCCGGCCGCTCTTCACCTTCCCGGATCCCGGCGCGTCCGCCGGCCTGGCCGCCACAGGCCCGGGTGGCGGGACGGCAGGATGGTCGGCATGCGCCCGGTGTCGTTGCCCGAGATCCCGTACTCGGCGACAGCCGTACGCCCGAATTGGGAAGATCTGCCCACCGCCGTGCGCGACGCGATCACCCACCGGCTGGGCGCGCCGGTCGCTTCGGCGACCAGCGCGACCAGCGGTTTCACGACGGCTTTCGCCGGGCTGCTGACGTCGGGGCCGGGCGAGCGCGTGTTCGTCAAGGCCGCACCCTTCGGCAACACCAGTCACGCGTACGCCCGTGAGGCGCACATCACTGCCGCGCTGCCGAGCGGGGTGCGAGCCG
Source organism: Actinoplanes sp. NPDC049265 (assembly GCF_043197135.1). NCBI lineage: Bacteria > Bacillati > Actinomycetota > Actinomycetes > Micromonosporales > Micromonosporaceae > Actinoplanes > Actinoplanes sp. NPDC049265. The sequence goes on from NZ_JBICSP010000020.1 coordinate 96,729, forward strand.
CACGACCGCGCTGGACCCTCGAGGTGGCCGGCCACTACGTGCTGTGCCTGGACGCGATCGACGGTCACATCCCGGCGCTGCCCTGGTCGCCGGCCTCGCTCGCGGCGACGCTGACGGCGTGGCGTACTGCGGCCGACGCGCTCAGCCACCCACCCGCCCCGCTGCGCGACCTGCCCCGCCTGACCGACCTGGTCCGCGACGAACTCTCCTGGTGGACCCCCGTCGCCGCCGGCCGCGCGCCCATTCCCGCGCTCCCGCCGTGGGCACTGTCACACCTCGACGAGCTGGCCGGCCTCGAGCAACGCCTCCCGCCCCTGGTCGCGGGCACCGGGGTCACACACGGCGACCTGCGCGTCGACAACGTCATGATCGACCCGACCGGCGACGCGTGGCTGTGCGACTGGACCTGGCCGTGCCTGGGCGCCCCCTGGTTCGACACGGTGACCCTGCTGGTCAGCGCCTGGGCCAGCGGCCTCGACGCGGACACCTTGATCGCCTCGTGGAAGCCCCCGCCCGGCGGCGTCGACGGGACGCTGGCCGCGATGAGCGGCTACTGGCTGACCAGGGCGGCGGGCTCCACCGGTACGGCCGCCGCGACGGCCCGGCAGCACCACGCGTACAGCGGCGTCCAGGCCCTGACCTGGCTGGCCGAGCGCCGGGGCTGGTCCACCCGTTTTGGTGGGGCGAAGGATGGGCTGGTAACGTAGGTTCTCGCGTTGTGGTGACGCGCCGCTGACTGCTGGCGTGTCTACGACGGAAGACATCATCCGCTCGGATTCCTCCGAACCTAGTCAGGACAAGGCTGTCGCGTGGCGAACATCAAGTCCCAGATCAAGCGCAACCGGCAGAACGAGAAGGCTCGGCTGCGCAACAAGTCGGTCAAGTCGTCGCTGAAGACGGTCATCCGCAAGCTCCACGAGGCGAGCGAAGCGGGCGACTCCACGACGGCTCAGACCCTGCTGCGTGACGCTTCGCGCCAGCTCGACAAGGCCGTGAGCAAGGGCGTCATCCACAAGAACCAGGCGGCGAACCGCAAGTCGGCCATCGCCAAGCGCGTCTCGACGCTGTCGGCCTGATCCCGCCCGGCCGCCGTTCTCCTGGCGGCCGACGCCGGCGCATCGGCACCTTCGGGCATCGCCGGGCCTCTCCCGAGAGGTCTCGCGGCGGTGCCCGTTCGCCGTGTCCGGGTCCGGTTCGCCTTGTCCAGGTCACCTGAGCCACCCTCCGGCGGTGCGCGTTCGCCGGCGTTCCGGGTCTCATGAGTCACCCGTGGCGGTGCACGCTCGCCCTCTCCGGTCGCACGACTCACCCGTGGCGGTGCACGCTCGCCCTCTCCGGTCGCACGACTCACCCGTGGCGGTGCACGCTCGCCCTCTCCGGTCGCATGACTCACCCGTGGCGGTGCCCGCTCGCCCTCTCCGGGGTCCCGCGGCGGTGCACGCTCGCCTTTCCCAGGACACTTGGCAGCGGCGCACGCTCGCCCGCGTCCGGGTTGTGCGAGTCGCGGGCCGGTCACCGCCGGAATTACAGTGACCGGCCCTAGGGGCGAGTAAGGACTTCGGAAACAACTCGCGTTCCAACAGGCGCGGGCAACGCGACGCTAGGCCGCTGCGGGTCGCCTTCGTGAGCGCCGAAAGCCAACTTTGAGCAGCCGATAAGCAGTTCTTCAGAAGTCGCGCGGATGCCCAGCCTCGCGGATGCCCAGCCGCGTGCATACCCCAGCCGCGTGCATACCCCAGCCGCGTGCATACCCCAGCCGCGTGCATACCCCAGCCGCATGCATACCCCAGCCGCATGCATGCCCCAGCCGCATGCATGCCCCAGCCGCATGCATGCCCCAGCGCGCGATCACCGACGCCGGGTGCTCGCGACGCGGGTCCTAGCAGGGCGAGGACACTCCGCGAGGCCAACGTCGCGAGGACGGCACGACGCTCACGACCCCTCGCAGCGCAACGGCGCGGCCGAGGCCGTACGGACGCCGCGCGAGGCTGACGACGGCGCAGGACGGACGCGGCGCGCGTGGACGCAGGCGAAGTGTGGGCGTTACTCGTAGCGGCGGGCGGCGGACTGCCGGGCACGCTGGCGGATGGTTTCGGGGTCGTCGGCCCAGACCTGGGCGGCGCCGCCGTTCGGCGACAGCGGCTCCGGGGCGGTCACGATCGGCGAGCCGCCGCCGGGCACGTCGCCCAGACCGTCGCGCTCCCGCTCGCGGCGGATCTCCCCCGACCCCCGCCGTTCCCCGGGCAGGTCCCCAAATCCGCAAGGCTCCAGATCATCGAAGGCGCGACGCCCACCCGGCAGCTCCTCAAAGGCGCGACCCGGCAGGCCCTCGACGGCGTGACCCGGCGACTCCTCGACGGCGTGACCCGGCAACTCCTTCGAGCCGCGACCCTCATCCGGCAGGTCCCCAAAATCGCGAGACCCACCCGGCAGATCCGGAGGGCCGTGACGCTCACTCGGCAGGTCTTCAAAGTCCGGAGACGCACCCGGCAGATCCTGGCCGTCGTGACGCTCACCCAGCAGGTCCCCGAAATCCCGGGACTCGGCTGGCAGATCCTGGAAGCCGCGGTGCTCATCCGGCGACTGCTCGGAGTCGTGTCGCTCACCGGGCGGCTTCCACAGGCTCCAGCCTCCGCCGCGCCCACCCGAGCTTGAACCCAACCGCTGACCAGGCATTTCCCCCGCACGATAGCGGCGGCGACCACCGGAGGCGCCCCCGCCCGGTTCCGCGTGAAACACAGGCTGACCAACCGCCCGCGCCCCATCGGGATTGCTCAGATCAACCGTCCGCGCCCGCCCGAGCGAAAGATCGTCCATCCCGAACTCGGGCCGCCCCAGGTCGAAGTCAGCAGACTCGGAAAGCCCGGAGGCGGACTGCGACAGCCCGGAGGCCAACTCAGCCCGGCCCGCACCGAACTCAGAACCGCCCGCAGCATCACCCGTCCGCCCCAGAACAGCATCCGCCGGCCCCAGAGAGGCGTCCGAGCGGCCTGGACCGGAACCCGGCCGACCCGAAGCGGACCCCGAGGTCGCCACCGCCGGCCGCACCAGCGAACGTCCCCGTTTCGAAGCACCACCGCCCGCAGCGGCCGAAGCCGGCCGGCTGAGAACTCCGGCGATCACGTCGTTCAGCTTGACCATGGCGGCCACCGTGACCGGCAGGATCAGCACTCCCCACCAGCTGACCAGTTCGGCCAGGGCGAGCAGGATGCCCAGCGCCACCGTGCCCTCGAGGAACACGAAGCACAGGAACCCGCTCGGCGCCAGATGACGCAGGCGGAGCAGCCGTGCGTACAGCGGAAGATCTTGTGAGGGGGCGGCCCGCCGCGACCGGATCGTGCGGCTCATCGGGCCGACCCCCGGCGTGCCGCGGCCACGGCGAAGACGGCCTGCTCGAGGGCCCATCCGCGGTCCTCGGCGCCACCCTTGACGGCGGCGTTGCAGTCGGCCGCCGCCTGCATCGCGTCAACCAGGCCCTCGGGGCTCCAGCCGCGGGCCCGCTCCTGGGCGCGCTGGATCTTCCACGCGGGCATGCCGAGCGAGCTGGCCATCTGGTATGGGTTACCGCGCCCCGCCGAGGCCACCCGGGCGACGGTCCGCACGCCGTCGGCGATGGCATCCGCGATCGGCACCGGGTCGACACCGACGTGCAGCGCCCAACGCAACGCTTCCAGCGCCCCGGCCACGTCGCCGACCATCGCCGCGTCGGCCACCGTGAAGCCGCTCGCCTCGGCCCGCCCCCGGTAGTAGCGCGCGACCACTCCCGGCGTGATCTTGCCGTCGGTGTCGGCCAGCAGCTGGGAGCAGGCCGCCGCGATCTCGCGCAGGTCGGTGCCGACCGCCTGGATCAGCGCGGACGCCGCCGCCTCGTCACATTTGCCGCCGTGCCGCCGGAACTCGTCGCGCACGAACGCGACGCGCTCACGGTCGCCCTTGAGCTTGGCGGCGGCCACGACCGTGGCACCGGCCGACTTGAGCCCGTCGGCGAACGCCTTGCCCTTGGCACCGCCGAGGTGCGTGACAATCAGGTTCACTTCAGGATCAGGATTCTTGGCGTACGCGAGGAGCGCGCTCGCCAGATCCTTACGTGCGTCCTGCCCACTGCGGACGACCAGCACCCGCCGCCCGCCGAACAGAGACGGGCTGAGCATCTCGGCAACCTCGCCCGAGGCCAGCTGACCGGCCTCGTACTCCCGGACGTCGGCACCCGGGTCAGCCGAGCGAGCCGCCGCGACGGCAGCCTCAACGGCGCGGGCGGCCAGCAACTCCTCGTCGCCTTGGACGAGCAGCAACGGGGCGGGGGGTGCGTCGGTCACGCCGAATATCGTCGCACGGGGGTATGACAGTCCCACCGCCCACACCCCGCGTAATCACGCTCATCACCGCCCGCAAACACGGACATATCGACCCCCGAACATGGCCCGCGAACCGCAAATCCCCTCGATCAGGCTGAATGTCTCCCCGCCCCCGACGAACCCGCCCGCGTGACATCGAAACCGATCATCCGACCCCCACCTATTCCAACGGGCTAATCCGGGCGTGTCACCCGGACACAGCCGCAAAAGCCCAGCCGGAACGACCGACATCAGCCCAGCCGCAACGGCCGCCAGCGCCCCGGCCGCAACGCCGCCAGCGCCCCAACGGGACGCCGCACCGGCTCAGCGGGGACAGCCCACCACGGGACGGCACCGGCTCCCCCGGGACACCGGCGTGGCCCAACGGGGCAACCCGCAGCGGTCACGCCGGAGGTCTCGCCCTGCTCAGCGCGAGTAGTCAACGGGCAAGTCCGCGCTGCGCGTACCCCATGTGGTGTTGGGGTTGGGTCCGAGCTTGAACGTGACCGCCCCGCCCTTCTGGACAAAGCCCTCCGGCAGCCACGACCGGGTGAGGTCGGCGCCGCGGAAGCGCACTGACTGGACAAACGTGTCCGTGCCGTCGGCGTTGATCGTGAGCCGGACGCCGCTACTGCGGTAGATCTCCGCCCGCCGGAACACCGGGCTGCCCAGCAGCATCTCCGCCCGCCCCGGGACCTGCGGGAACAGGCCGACGGCGGCGAAGACATACCACGCGCTCATGGTCCCGAGGTCGTCGTTGCCGGGCAGGCCGGCGGGCCCGACGCCGTACGCCGTGTCGACGATCTGACGCACCGTGGCCTGCGTCTTCCACGGCCGGCCGAGCCCGTTGTAAAGCCACGGCGCGTGGATGCCGGGCTCGTTGGTCGGGTCGTAGCGCAACGCGTTCCCGCCGAGCACCGCCCAGTTGCCGTTCTCGTCGTGGAAGAACCCGTCGAGCCTGGTCGTGGCCGCGTCCCGGCCGCCCATCGCCTCGGCCAGCCCGGCCACGTCCTGCGGGACCATCCACGTGTACGTGGCGCTGGACCCCTGCGCGAACCCGACGTCCGTCGACGGGGTGAATCCGGGCTGCCAGCTGCCGTCCGCCTTGCGCGCGGCCTGGTAGCCGGCCGCCGGGTTGAACGTGTTGCGCCAGTAGTCGCCGCGGGGCCGCAACTCGCGGTGGAGATCGTTGCGCTTGGCCCGTTTGGCCCACTGGGCCAGCGAGAAGTCGGCGAGCGAGTTCTCCAGCGTCTCGGCCGCACCACCCCAGCAGTGGCAGATGTCGTTGGCCGCGTAGTGCAGCCTCAGGTACGTGTCGAGGGCCGGCCGCTGCCCGGTGCACTGGCCGGGGCAGCCGGCGTCCGACAGCGCCTGCGCGTTCTGCACGGTGGCCTGCCGGTACAGCGACGCCAGCGCCGCGTCGGTGTCGAAGTTGCGGACGCCCATCGCGTAGTAGGTGGCCAGCGTGGGCGCGGCCGGGTCGCCGGTCATCACGTGCGTGGGCGCGCCGAGGTGCAGCCAGCGATCCCAGATGCCGCCGTTCTGCTCGGCGAACGCCAGCATCGACTGGGCCATGTCGCCGGCCACGTCCGGTCGCAGGACGGCGAGCAGCTGGATCTGCGCCCGGTATTGGTCCCAGCCCGAGAACGTGCCGTAGACCGAGCCCTGACCGGCCGGTTTGCTGTGGACCTGGAGGTCGGCGCCGAAGTATCGGCCGTCCACATCGTCCATCGTCTGCGGCTGCATCAGCGAGTGGTAGAGCGCGGTGTAGAAGGCGTGGGTCCGGTCCTCGGTGCCGCCGCCGATCCGGATGCGCTTCAGCTCGGTCGACCACGCGTCCCGGGTGGCCTGCGCGACCTGGGTGACGCCGGCCCCGGAGGGGATCTCGGCGTCGCGGTTGGCGACGGCGCCGGCCAAGCTCACGTACGAGATGCCGATCCGCATCCGCACCGTCTGTCCCGCCGCGGTGTCGAAGCCGACCCATCCGCCCGATCCGCGCCCGGCCCGGTCGGCGCCGGTCAGGTAGCCCTCGCCGCCGGTCGAGCTGGTGCCGCCCGGGGTGATCTCGGCGTTCTTCCAGGTGCCGGTGCTGGAGAAGGCCCGGTCGAAGGTGGCGCTGAAGTAGAGCCGGTACCACGACCGCCGGTTCGGGTTGGTGGCGCCGCCGCCGTTGCCGCGCCGCCCGCAGAACCCTCCGGTGAGGACCGAGCCGGTGACCGTCCGGGCCGCCGGGTCGATCACGGTTTCCGCGTTCTCGCTGCCGTTCAGGCTGTTCGACGTGCGGAAGAGCAGGTTCGCCGCCGCGCCGGCCGGGAAGGTGAACTCCCCCACGCCGGCCCGGGTGCTGACCGCCAGGTCGGCGCGCACCCCGTTGTCCATGCCGACGGTGTAGTGGCCGGGCGACGCGGATTCGTTGGCGTGCGCGAAGTTCGCCGCGTACTTCGCGTCGGTGGTGTCCGCGGTCGGCGAGGTGGTGACGTCGCCGGTCCAGGGCAGGATCGGTACGTCACCGGCGGCCCCCGGGTGGCAGCCGGCCCCGTTGACGTGGGTCAGGCTGAAGCCACGCAGCCGGGTCGCGTTGTACTCGTAGCCGTTGGCCGCCGCCGTGTTCGTCTGGTCGCCGGTGGTGCTGGTCGGGCTCCACGCGATCATGCCGAACGGCCGGGTGGCGCCGGGCCACGTGTTCCCGCCCCGGGTCGTACCGACGAACGGGTCCACGTACGAGACCGGATCGTCCACCAGCGAAACCGGCGCGGCCTGGGCCGGGGTGACCGGCAGCAGGATGACGGCGGCGAGCAGGGCCACGAGCTTCTTCATGCGCCGGACGCTAAGAGCAACGCGTGAACAGAACATGATCAATTCCCCCTCGCGACGACGGACAGATCATGGCCGGTCGCGACCGCGGCGACATCGCCCGATTCATCGGTACGCACGACCCGGGCCCCACCGCGGCGCAGCCTCTCCAGCAGTGGCCCGTTGGGATGACCGTAGTCGTTGTCACGGCCGACACTGACCAGCGCCACCCGCGGACCGACCGCGTCGAGAAAGGCCGGTTCCTGGTACGCGCTGCCGTGGTGGGCGACCTTGAGCACATCGGCCCGGACGTCGAGGTTCAGCAGCTCGTGCTGTTCCTCGGTTTCCGCGTCCCCCGGCAGCAACACGGCTCGCCCATCGACGACCGCCTTCAGCACGAGCGAGTTGTTGTTGGCGTCGGAGGACGTCCCGTGCAGGATCTCGGTCGGCCCGATGGCCTGGAGCACCATCCGCCCTGCCCGATATGTCCATCCCGGATGGACGGTTCTTATCGCCCGCAGCTCCGCCACCGCCCGGCGCCCGCCGACCGGCTCGGCGAAGTCGGGGGCGATCACCGCCTCCACGTGGCGGCCGCGGAAGACTCCGGCCACTCCGCCGATGTGGTCCACGTGGAAGTGGCTGACCACGAACAGAGCAACGGTGTGTACGCCCAGCCGCCGCAGGCACCCGTCGACAGCGGTGGGCTCCGGCCCGGCGTCGATCACCACGGCACGGCCGTCCCCGGCGGGCAGGACCACGGCATCGCCCTGGCCGACATCGCAGGCGACGACCAGCCAGCCGTCCGGCGGCCAGCCCGAGGCGAGGATCCGCACCGGCAAGGCACCGAGCACTCCGCCCAGGGCGATCACCGCGACCAGCCGCCGGACGATCGCCCGCCGCGCCGCCACCAGCAACGCCACCGTGATCACGCCGAGCAGCAGCCCGCCCAGGACACCGCCCGGCCACGGCACCGCGCCGGCCGGCACCCGCGCGCCGTAGGTGGCCACCCACACCAGCCATCGCGCCGGCCAGTGCCCGAGCCAGGCCACGAACTCCGCCCCGCGCGGCCAGACCGGCGACAGCACGGCGGCGCCGATCCCGAGCAGCGTGGCCGGCGCGATGGCCGGGACGACGAGCAGGTTGGCCGGGATCGCGACCAGGCTCACCGAGCCGGACAGCCCGGCCACCACCGGTCCACATGCGACCTGGGCCGCCGCCGGAACGGCCAGCGCCTCGGCGGCACCGGGCGGCCAGCCGCGGCGGCGCAGGGCGTCCCGCCATTTCGGGGCGAGCAGCAGCAGACCCCCGGTGGCCAGCACCGACAGTGCGAATCCGGCATCCCCGGCGAGTTCCGGGTCGGCGATGACCAGCACCGCCACCCCCGCCGCGAGCGCCGGGAGCGCCGCGCGTGGCCGTCCCGCCGCCAGTCCGACGAGGCCGATCGCGCCCATCGCCGCCGCCCGGACGACGCTGGGCGACGGCCGAACCAGGATCACGAAGCCGACCAGCGCCACCGAGCACACCAGCGCCGCCACGATCGGGCCGGCCCGCAACCGCCGGGCCACGAAGAGCACGACCCCCAGCACGATGGCCACGTTCGCCCCGCTGACCGCGTTGAGGTGAGTCATCCCGGTTGTCCGGAAATCCGCCTCCAACCCCGGATCGAGGCGGCTGGTGTCCCCGACGACCAGGCCCGGCAGCAGGCCACCGGCGTCGTCGGGCAGCGGCTCGCACGCCCGTTGCAGGCCACTGCGCAGGACGCCGGCCGCCCGCTGGGCCCACGACGGCCGGCCAAGCAGCTCTGGCGGCTCGCGGACGGACAGCACCGCCGCGCTCAGGTCGCCGCCGCGCGGAGGCAGCAGCCGGCCGGCCGTCGTGAGTCGCTGTCCCGGCAACAGGCCGCGCCACCCGTCGTCGCTACCCAGGACGACGCCACGGGCCCGCAGGGTGACGTCCCCCAGCCGCACGACGTCCACCCCGACCAGGTAGGTGGGCGGCTGCCCGGCCGATCTCACCAGTGATCGCGGGTCGTCACGCACGATCAACTCGGCCCGTACGGTTTCCCCCTCCGGCACCGGGACCGACTCCTTGGCCAGCACCCGGGCCGCCGTGGCGACGGCACCGCAGCCCGCACCGAGCAGCAGCGCGATCACGATCCAGGCCGCGCCTCTCGACCGCCGGCGCATCACCGCGCCACCGATCGCCGCCAGCGCCAACGCCGCCCCCGCCACGAGAAATCCGACACGCGCCGACGCGTACAGGCAACCCAGCGCGGTCAGCCACGTCGCCACCGCGAAGCCGGCCAGCCGAAGGTCGGGGATCACACCGTCACCAGGTCCTTGAGCTGCTCGAACCGCGAGGCGCCGATACCGTTCACCTTGCGCAGGTCGCCGACCGTCTTGAAGCCGCCCTGAGCGTCGCGCGCCTCGAGAATCCGCTGAGCCAGCACCGGCCCGACACCGGGCAGATTGTCCAGGTCGGCAAGGGTCGCGGTGTTGAGATTGATCGGTACGCCGGGCGCACTGCCGCCACCGGCCGCGGGTGCGACCGCCCCGCCCGACGGCTGCGGTCCACCGACCATGATCAGCTCCCCGTCAACGACCTTGCGGGCGAGGTTGAGCGGTCCCGGGTCGACACCGCGCTTCGCGCCACCGGCCGCCGCCAGCGCATCCGCGACCCGAGCGCCGGCCGGCAGAGTGACCAGCCCCGGCTTGACCACCTTGCCCGCCACCGCCACGACGACGGGTGCGGGTGCCGCACCGCTCGGCGACGGGACGACCAGCGGATCCTTTTCGTCCTGCAACACCGAGGCCGGTGGCCGCGGCTCGTCGGGCACCACGGTCTCGGTGTGCGGCCGGGCCCGCCAGGCCAGGAACGCGGCGATGATCACCACCAGGGCGGCCACCACGGCCAGCGCCTTCACCCCGGGTCGCCCGATGTCGAACGCCGCCAGCCGCCCACCGAACGCCCCGGCCGGGCTGAGCCGCGGTTCTCGCTCGTCCTCATCCTCCGCCTGCGGCACGGGTCGCACACCCAGATCGGCCACGGACACATCCGGCGCCGTCCACGTTCCGAAGTCCGCGGCACCGGCGCGTAGAGGTAACGCCGCGGTGCCAGGGATCGACTCCGCCTGCCAGGGCTGCCTGCTCGCAGCGACCGCGGCCAGCTCGGCGGGCGACCGGTCCGGCTGCGATCGTGGCTGGGGCTGGGGCCGGACGCTCTCGGGCGGCGGCGGGTCGGGCAGGTCGACGTCGTCCGGCCAGCTTGGGATCAGCTCGGACCAGCGGACCGGGCTGCGGTCCGCGAACAGGTCACGCACAGGTGTGTCAGTGGCCAGGACCGACCGGAACCGGGCCGCGGCCACCTCGTCGTTCTCGTCACGTTTGGGCACGCGGCGAAGCTAGGCCGGTCGTCGAGGCCGGCGGGCCAGGCCTGTGGATAAACGTCGATTGTGGATAACTCCGGACCGCCCTTGCCGAAGTGCTAAACCTGTGGGCATGACCGAGGACGAGGTGATCACCGCACTGCGGACGGCAGGTTGTGTTTTCGCGGAGGAGGAGGCAACGATGCTGATCAAGGCCGCCGACGACGACGCCGCCCTGAGACAGACGGTCGCGCGGCGGGCGCGGGGCGAGCCGCTCGAGCAGGTGGTGGGTTTCGCTGACTTCGCGGGGGTACGGGTAAAGATGCGCCCCGGCGTCTTCGTCCCGCGCGTCCGCAGCGAGCTCCTGGTCCGCGAGGCGATCCGTCGCACCGCCGAGCACGCCGTGGTCGTCGACCTGTGCTGCGGCTCGGGCGCGCTCGGCCTGGCCGTCGCCCGGCAACGTCCGGGAATCATGCTGTACGCCGCCGACGTCGACCCGGTGGCCGTCGCCTGCGCCCGCGACAACTTGACCGGCGTCGGCCAGGCTTACCAGGGCGATCTGTACGCGGCCCTCCCCCGCCCGCTGACGGTCGACGTCCTGCTGGCCAACGTGCCCTATGTCGCGACCACGCATATCCCTCTGCTGCCGGCCGAGGCGCGTGACCACGAGCCACACAGCGCTCTGGACGGCGGCGGCGACGGCCTTGACGTCTTCCGGGCGGTGGCCGCCGAGGCGCCGGCGTGGCTCAGGCCCGGCGGGGTGCTGCTGTCCGAGATCACCGAGGCCCAGATCGAGCCGGCGACGGCCGCGGCGAGGGCGTCCGGCCTGCGGCCCGAGGTGGTGACCGACGAAGATCTTGAGGCGACGGTGATCCTGGCGGTGCGGTAGGGTCTGCGGCCTGTCAGAGAGGGGCCGCGACGTGGGGCTTTTGCGGCGGATCGCCCGTGCTCGGCTGGCCAGCCAGGTCATCCGGCGGCTGCGGAGGGCCGGGGTGACCGACGCGCGCTACCAGGCGGCCGCGTTCGCGGTGCGCTTTACGCGACCGGGCGCCGACGAGGCGACCATCCTGCCCCTCGAGCCGCTGCTGGCGTCGCTGCCTCGAGCCGCCCGCGCCCGCCGCGCCCCGTCAATCCGACAACAGGCCACCGCCCGACAACAGGCCACCGCCCGGGACCAGGCCACCACCCGGCACCAGGCCACCACCCGACAACAGGCAGCCGCCCGGGACCAGGCCACCACCCGGGACCAGGCCACCACCCGGCACCAGGCCACCACCCGACAACAGGCAGCCGCCCGGGACCAGGCCACCACCCGGCAACAGGCCGGCAACAGGCAGCAGGCCGGCAACAGGCAGCAGGCCGGCAGTCGACGGGCGCGGGTCGAGAGCTTCGTGGCGGGCTTTCTCAGCGGGCCGGAGTTGCCGCGGAACTGGGCCGAGGTGCGGCCGATGTTGCGGCCTCTGCTTCGGCCGGCTCATTTGCGCGGCGGTATTCCGGGGAGTGGGCCGGATGCGCCGCTGCGGCGGCCGCGGCTGCCGTTTCTGTCGGAGTTCGTGGTGGTCGACCAGCCCGAGACCATGACGTACGTGGGGGCCGACCAGCTCGCCGGGTGGGGCGTGACGGCGGATGAGGTGTTCGCGGCGGCGCGGGGGAACCTGTCGGGGGCGATTCTGCAAGGGGTCGCCGGCGAGCCGGTGATTGTGCAGTTCGTGGGCGACGACAACGCCTATTGGACGTCGCATCTGCTGTTGGACGGCTGGCTGGCGAAGCTGTCGGGGCAGGTGGGCGGGGAGCCGGTGGCCTTTGCGCCGGATCACGCGACGTTGATCGTGGCGGCGGACGGGAGTTCGCATCTGCCGGAATTGTTCGCGAGGGCCGAGGTGATGTATTTGACGTCGCCGCGGGCGATCACGCCGATGGCCTATGTGAGTGGTGCGGACGGGCGGACGGTTCCCTATCCGGCGGCGCCGGGGCAGCCGCTTTACGACTGTGTCCGCCGGGCCGAGATCATCCAGCGGGTTCAGGAGTACGCGCGGCAGGCCGAGACGTTGCCGGGGGCGGCTGAGCTGGCGCTTGTGGACGGTTTGCGCACCCGCGCGGTCGCTACACCGGGAGCTCTGCTGCCGCCCGCCGACGAGATCGACGTTGGCGGCACCATCCGGCCTTGGTCGGACATTCTGCCCAAACTCACCCAGGTACCCGACCTCGACCCACCCCGCTGGCAGCTCTGACCCCGGCCAGACAAGAGCAACGCGACCCCGGCCAGACAAGAGCAACTGCGGCAATGGCCAGACAAGAGCAACTGCGGCAATGGCCAGACAAGAGCAACTGCGGCAATGGCCAGACAAGAGCAACTGCGGCAATGGCCGGAGGAGAGCAACTGCGGCAATGGCCTGAGAGGGGCAGCTGCGACCCCAGCCAGAGAAAGTGAAGCCGCGACCCAGGCCGAGGAAGGACAGAGCGACCCAGGCCGAAGAAGGACACCGGGGCCCAGGCCAGAGAAGGACAGCCGCGACCCACGCGACGGGGGTCAGCGGCGGTGGACGACTACGCCGGCTACGCCGGGGCCTACGTGGGCGGCTACGACGGCGCCGATTTCGGTGATGTAGCAGTCGCGGAGGCGGTCCCCCATGCGCATGGACACCGCGTCGGCCAGGGCCGCCGCCCGGTCGGGCAAGCCCAGGTGGTGGACGGCGATGTCGACCTCGCCGGTGCCGGAGGCGTCCACGGCCAGGTCGACCAGCTTGGCCAGGGCCCGGCCGGCCGTGCGGACCTTGTCGCGCAGCACGATGGCGCCGTCGACCACGTGCAGGATCGGCTTCACCGAGAGGGCGGTGCCGACCAGGGCCTCGGCGGCTCCGATGCGGCCGCCCCGGCGGAGGAACTCCAGCGTGTCCACGTAAAAGAGGGTGCTCGTGCGGGCCGTGTGATCGATTGCTCCGGCGCGTACCTCGTCAAGGGTCCCACCCTCGCGGGCGATCGTGGCCGCACCCAGCGCGACGAAACCCAGGCCCATGCCGGTCGTCTGGCTGTCGACCACCCGGACCTGCTCGCCCACCTCGGCCGCGGCCAGGCACGCCGCGTCGTAGGTGCCGGACAGCTGCGCCGACAGATGGATCGAGACCACGCCGTCGGCGCCGGCTGCGAGAAGCTTGCGGTACGCCTCGGCGAACTGCTCCGGTGCCGGCCGGGAGGTGCTCACCTCGGCGCGGCGGGCGTTCAGGGCACGGGCCACCTCGGTCGGCGTGATCTCGCTGCCCTCCAGGCCCGAGTCACCGTTGATCACCACGGTCAAGGGCACGACGGTCAGGTCATACGTGCCGCTCAGCTCGGCGGGCAGGTACGCGGTGGAGTCGGTGACGACCGCGACGGTCATGCGGGCACGGTAGCCGATAACGGGCGACCCGACAGCGTCAGAGCGGTAAAGGTCAGCCGGGGCGGACGGCGGTCACCAGGAACGGCGTGCCCTGCTGGCAGGTTGTCATCAGGCCGGGGTCGCTGCGGCCGGTCACCACGACTGTCGCGCCCTCCTTGGCCTCGGCCTTCAGCGCGGCGTCGTCGAAGACCAGCAGGTGGCTCTGGCTGCCGGCGGTGAGCAGTAGGCACCCGGGCTCGACGCCCTTGCTGATCTTGCCGGTGATGGTCTGGGCGCCGGTCTGGCCGGGCTCGCCGCCCTTGCTCGGCTGCGGCAGGTCGGAGGATTCCGGCAAACCGGGCGAGGAAGGCGAGGCGGGCGAGGCCGCGGAAGGCGAGGTGGAGGAGGGCGAGGTCGCGGATGGGGAGGTGGAGGCGCCGCGGGCGCATCCGGCGGTGGCCAGCGCCGCGAGGACGGCGATCAGGACGAGAGGACCGGTGATCTTCATCGAGGTAAGACGCTAGGCCACCCGCACCGGTTCCGCACGAAGCACGAGGCACGGAAGGAAGAGGCCCGGGAACGACGAGGCCCGGGAACGACGAGGCCCGGGAACGACGAGGCCCGGGAACGACGAGGCCCGGGGAGGATGGAAGGGATGGGGTGGATCAGACGGGGGGCGGGACGGGGCGGTCGGAGAAGACACCCACGTTGTACGCGGCCAGCTGCCAGCCCCGCGAGGCGTCATGCGTCAGCTCGACCCAGTGGCAGTTCTGCAACGCCCGCCAGGTGCGGAGCTGCTCGCGCGGCCAGCCCAGCAGGTGCCCGATGCCCGAGCGGGCCCCGGCGCCGTGCGTCGCCGCGACGACAGTCCCACCGGGCGGGGCCAGGGCGGCCGCGCCGAGCAGCGCCTCGCTGACCCGCTTGCCCAGGTCGTCGAGGGTCTCGACGTCGCCGCCGATGACGTCCTCACCGCGGGTCCAGCGGGCGTACTCCTCGGGCCGCCGCTCGGCGACCTCGGTCATGGTCAGCCCCTCCCACAGGCCGAAAGACCGCTCCCGCAGGCGCTGATCGTGCTTGACCGCCAGCCCGGTCACCGCGGCCAGCGCGGCGGCCGTGTCGGCGGCCCGGCGCAGGTCGCTGGCGACGATGGCGTCCGGTTTGAAGCGGACCAGCAGCGCGGCGGCGTCGACCGCCTGCTGATGGCCCAGCTCGTTGAGGGGCACATCGGTCTGGCCCTGGACGCGATGGGTCGCGTTCCAGTCGGTGTTGCCGTGGCGCCAGACGATGAGCCTGGTCACGCCGCGCCGGTGGCGTCGGCGTCGGCCAGGTCGCGGTCGACGAACGGCATCGACGGGCAGTCTTTCCACAGCTTGTCGAGGGCGTAGAACTCGCGTTCCTCGGTGTGCTGGATGTGAACGACGATGTCGATGAAGTCGAGGAGGACCCAGCGACCCTGCCGCTCGCCCTCGCGGCGGACCGGTTTCGCCTTTTCCGGGAGGTTGAGCAGAGCCTCCTCGACAGCGTCGACGACGGCGACCACCTGTCGTTCGTTGGAGGCGGAGGCGATCACGAAGGCGTCGGTGATGGCGAGCTGGTCGCCCACGTCGATGATGACGATGTCCTGCGCCTTTTTGTCCGCGGCAGCCTGGGCGGCCGCCATGGCGAGTTCCAGAGCGCGTTCGGTGACGGGCAAGAGCATCCCCTATGAGTCAGGTCCAGGAGAGTCAAGCGTCTCACACAGGTGTGACATTCCCGCTAGCCCGATACAGGCCCCGTTTGGCGATGTATTGCACAACACCGTCCGGGACCAGGTACCACACCGGTTTCCCGGAGCGCACGCGAGCCCGGCAGTCACTCGATGAGATGGCCATGGCGGGTACCTCGACCAGGCGTACGGTGTCGGCCGGCAGGTGTTTGTCGGACAGTTCGAAGCCGGGCCGGGTCACCCCGATGAAGTGGGCCAGCGAGAAGACCTCGAGCGCGTCCTTCCAGGAGAGGATCTTCTCCAGGGCGTCGGCACCGGTGATGAAGAACAACTCGGCGTCCGGCCCGTGGTCGGCGCGCAGGTCACGAAGCGTGTCGACGGTGTAGGTCGGGCCGGTGCGGTCGATGTCGGCCCGGCTGACTTGGAACTGCGGGTTCGAGGCGGTGGCGATCACCGTCATCAGGTAGCGGTCCTCGGCCGGTGTCACGCCGAGCGGCTTCTGCCACGGTTCGCCGGTCGGCACGAAGACGACCTCGTCCAGTTCGAACCGTGCGGCGACCTCGCTCGCCGCGACCAGGTGACCGTTGTGGATCGGGTCGAACGTGCCACCCATGATGCCGATCCGCTTGCCGCCCATCGAAGAAATATAGATCAACCATCGAGTTGCTTGCGTACGGCACTGAGGAGATCACCAGCAGTGAACGGCTTCTCCAGGAGTGCCACCCCGGGCTCCAGGTTGCCCTGGGCGGCGAGCACCGGCTGGGCGTACCCGGACATGAACAGCACCCGGGTGCCGGGCCGCACGTCGACCAGCCGCTCGGCCAGCTCGTTGCCCAGCATCCCGGGCATCACCACGTCGCTGACCAGCAGGTCGATCTCGCCCTCGTGCAGCGCGGCCAGCTCCAGCGCCTGCCGGCCGCCGTCGGCGGTGAGCACGTGGTACCCGGCGCCCGAAAGGATCCGCCCGGCCACGTCGCGCAGCGCCGCCTCGTCCTCGACGACCAGCAGCGTTTCGCCGTTCCCGGCGCTCGGCGGCGGCGCCGAGGCCAGCGGGTCGGCCTGCTCGGCCGAGCCGATCGGCAGCAGCACGGTGACCGTGGTGCCGACGCCCGGTTCGGAGGTCAGCGACGCGGTGCCACCGGCCTGACCGGCGAGCCCGATGACGGTGGCCAGCCCGAGCCCGGTGCTGCCGGTCCGGGTGCTGTAGAACGGCTCGAACGCGCGTTCGGCCACCTCCGGCGGCATGCCCTCACCGGAATCGGAGACGCGTAATCGCACGTATTCGCCGGGTTCGAGCTCGGGGTGCCCCGCGCTGATCCGCTGGCAGGCGGTGTCGATGACAAGCGTGCCGCCGTCGGGCATGGCGTCGCGGGCGTTCGCGGCCAGGCTTGCGAGCACCTGCTCGATCTGGCCGGGGTCGCAGGTCACCGGGGGCAGGTCCGGACCCGGGCGTACGGTCAGCTCGATGTTGTCGTTGATCTCGGCCCGCACGGTCGCCTCGAGGCCGGTCACGACCTCGTTGAAGTCCACCACCCGGGGGCGCGCGACCTCGCGGCGGGCGAAGGCCAGCAGCTTGTGGGTGAGATCGGTGCCGCGCTCGCCGGCCCGGACGATCTGCCGGGCGTCGTCGGCGATGGCCGCCAGGTCGGGCTTGCCCCCCGACGCCTCCTCGATCACGAAGTTGGCGTAGTTGAGGATCACGCCCAGCAGGTTGTTGAAGTCGTGCGCGATCCCACCGGCAAGCCGGCCCAGACCTTCCAGGCGTTCAGCCCGCTCATTACCCACATTTTTAGCGTACGGGCAGAAACGGTCATTCGGGTCAACTTCGGGCCAGCAGGGCCTTCCGCATGTCGTCGTCGCTGTCGACCACGGTGCGGCGCAGCGAGGCGTTCATGCCGGGCTGGGCGAGCAGGCCGGCCGCCAGGGTGCGAGTGGACTCGGCCACGGCCAGCGACGGGTAGAGCGCGGTGGCGATGAGCTCGGCCCCGTAGCCGCCCCGCTCACCGAACAGCCCCGGCATCTCGGCGAAGTAGCGGGCCACGTACGCCTCGGTCAGCGCGGTCTGCTCCGGATGCCAGAAGCCGAGCGCCGCCGCCTCGGCCATCCGGGCCGACGTGGCCGGGTCGACGATGCTCCGCCAGGCCGCCGCCTTCGCCTCGGCCGACGGCAGCGCGGCCCGGCAGCGCACGGCGAAGCGCTCGCCGGTGGCCGTCCGGTCCCGGGCGAACTCGGCCTCGATCTCGGCGTCGGTGGCCGCGCCCAGCTTCACCAGCCGGTAGAGGATGTGCCAGCGCAGCTCGGCGTCGACCGCCAACCCCTCGGGCACGCCGTCGTCGTCGAGCCAGCCGCGGATCCGGGCGGTGTCCACGGTCGACGCGATCAGCGCCCGGACCGCGGCCAGCTGCCGGGAGCCGCCCGGCTCGGCCACGGTCAGCAGCCGGTCGCAGGCCTGGGCCAGCAGTTCCAGCGCGGCCGGGCGGGTCTCTGGGATGGCGTACCGGTCGACCAGCCGGCGGGTGATCGCCAGCACGTCCTCGATGATCACCACCTCGGTCTCCATCGGCAGCGCCGACAGCACCAGGGTGACCAGCTCGGCCACCGGCCGTTCGGCGTCGCGGGCGGCGTCGATGATCGCGCCCCAGATCACCGCGCGGGCCAGCGAGTCGCCCAGCAGGGGCAGCAGGGTGGGCACACCGGCCAACGAGGCGTCGTCCAGGCGGATCTTGGCGAACCCCAGGTCACCGTCGTTGAGCAGCAGCAGATCGGCCGGCGCGGCCCCGGTCAGCTCGGGCACCACGGTCCGCTCGGCGCCGGCCGGGATGTCCACCTCGAACAGGGCGCGGCGGCTCACCGTGGCGTCGGCGGCGCGGTCGTAGACGCCCAGGCCGATCCGGTGCGGCCGCAGCACCGGGTGGCTCGGATGCGCGGTCTGCGCGATCGCCACCTCGGCGTACGTGCCGTCGTCGGCCAGTGCGACCTCGGTGCGCAGGGTGTTCACCTCGGCGGTACGCAGCCACGCCTCGGCCCAGGCACTCAGGTCGCGGCCGCTCGCCTTGGTCAGCGCGCCGAGCAGGTCGGCCAGCGTCGCGTTGCCGAACTGGTGGGCGCCGAAGTGCTCGTTGACCCCGGCCAGGAACACGTCGTCGCCGAGGAAGGCGACCAGCTGCTTGAGCACGCACGCGCCCTTCGCGTACGAGATGCCGTCGAAGTTGAGCAGCGCCAGCTCGGTGTCATCCACCTCGGACGGTGCCACCGGATGCGTGGACGGCAACTGGTCGGCGCGCAGCCCCCAGGACTTGCGGGCCACCGCGAAACTGGTCCAGGCACCGGGGAAGCGGGTCGCCTCGTCGGTCACCCGGTAACCCATGTACTCGGCGAACGACTCGTTCAGCCACAGGTCGTCCCACCAGCGCATGGTGACCAGGTCGCCGAACCACATGTGGGCCATCTCGTGCGCGATCACGGCCGCCCGCAGCTGCCGCTCGCTGTCGGTCACCGCCGACTGGTAGACGAACTCGTCCCGGAACGTGACCAGGCCCGGGTTCTCCATCGCGCCGGCGTTGAACTCGGGCACGAACGCCTGCTGGTAGTGGCCGAACGGGTACGGCACGTCGAACAGCTCGGCGTACCGGTCGAGGCACTGCTTGGTGATCTCGAACAGCTCGGGCGCCTGCTCGTCCAGGTAGCTTCCCAGCGACTGCCGCGCGTAGACGGCCAGCGGCCGGCCGGCGTGCTCGTCCCGCACCTCGTGGTACGGCCCGGCCAGCAGCGTCACGAAGTAGGTGGCCAGCGGCACGGTCGGCGCGAACTCCCAGCGCCCGCCCGCGGCCGAGGCGATCGGGGCGTTCGCGGCCACCACCCACTCCGGTGCGGCGGTCACCCGCAGCGTCACCGGCGCCTTCAGGTCGGGCTGGTCGAAGCAGGCGAACACCTTGCGGGCGCCGTCCAGGAACAGGTTGGCGTACAGGTAGGTGCGCTTGTCGCTCGGGTCGACGTAGCGGTGCAGGCCCTCGGCGTCGTTGGCGAACCGCATCCGCGCCTCGACCACCAGCTCGTTGGCGGCGGCCAGCCCGGTCAGCGGCAGCCGCTTGCCGGTCAGCGTGGCCGGGTCCAGTTCGGCGCCGTTCAGGGTGGCCGCGATCAGCTCGGCCGGCTCCAGGTCGGCGAAGGTGGCGCCGCCCTCGGTCGCGGCGAACCGGACCACGGTGCGGGACAGGAACGAGCCGGCCGGGTCGGTCAGATCCAGGTCGATCTCGTACGACTGGACATCGATCGTCGCGGCCCGCTCGGTGGCCTCGGCACGGGTCAAGGGCATGCCGACAATCATGCCGGTACGCGACAGCCCGGGATGCTCCTGTCATGCGCGTGTCGACTCTTGCTTGGTGGCTGCCTTAAGACTTGTTTCAAATTCGCCCCAAGCCACGCCGCCCCGGATTCGAATTTGAAACGAGTCTCAAGGGCGGCCCACCCGACACGCGAAACCGACGCTACGGCCGCCTCACGCAGGCGGCCGTTTCTGTGCTCTGGTGCACACGGTGTCTTTCGTGAGGACCGCTCGGCGTACCTCACGAAAGGGTTTGATCATGAAAAGACTGACCGGCTTTCAACCGACCGGGCGCCTCCACCTGGGCAATCTGCTGGGCGCGATGCTGCCGATGATCGCGGCGCAGGAGACCAACGAGTCGCTGGTGTTCGTGGCCGACCTGCACGCGATGACCATGGACCACGACCCGGCGCGGCTGCGCGAGCTGACCCTGGAGACCGCCACCCTGCTGCTCGCGGCCGGCCTCGATCCGTCCCGCACCACGCTGTTCGCGCAGTCCAGCGTGCCGGCCCACTACGAGCTGCACTACCTGCTCGAATGCGCGACCGGCTACGGCGAGGCGGCCCGCATGATCCAGTTCAAGGAGAAGTCGGCGCGCGGCGGCCCGGTGCGGCTCAGCCTGCTCACCTACCCGGTGCTGATGGCGGCCGACATCCTGGTCCACGACAGCGACGAGGTGCCGGTCGGCGACGACCAGAACCAGCACCTGGAGCTGGCCCGGACGGTCGCCGAGCGGTTCAACAAGCGCTACGGCCCGACGTTCCGGGTGCCGGTCGGCGTGCTGCCGGCCGGGGTGGCACGGGTGATGAACCTGGCCGACCCGGCCGCCAAGATGAGCAAGAGCGCCGCCGGCGACGTGGGCCGGATCGGGCTGCTGGACCCGCCGGCCAAGGTCCGCAAGACGATCATGCGCGCGGTCACCGACACGCTCGGTGAGGTTCGTCGTGATCCGGTCGGCCAGCCCGGGGTGACCAACCTGCTGACCATCCTCGAGGCCTGCGGCGGGTCGGCCGACTTCACGTCCTACGGCGCGCTCAAGACCGCTGTGGCCGACGCGGTCGAGGAAATGCTGGCGCCGATCCGGGCGCGTCACGCCGAGCTGGCCAAGGACCCCGGCCACGTGCGTTCGGTGCTGGACGCGGGGCGCGAGCGGGTGCTTCCGACGGCCGAGGCCACGGTACGCCGGGCCAAGGAGGCCGTCGGCGTCTATTGAACGAGCGGCCGCGCCACCAGCTGCCGACCCGTGGCCAGGGCTTCCTCCTCGAGCGCGACGGTCAGCGCCACGGTGATGCCCCGGCCGCGGAAGGACGGCCGGACGTACACACAGGTGAGCTCCGCCCCGCCGGCGCCTCGGGGCTCCCACACGCCGAAGGCGACCGCGTGGCCACCGATCATCGCGACCAGGAAGTGCCCGTCCTCGGCGTCAGCCGCCTCGACGCCGGACGCGGCCAGCTCCCGCCGCCGCGCCATGAGCAGGGCGACGACCTCGGGGTCGAGCGCCTCGCGCGTCTGGATCTGCACGACGAAATCCTATTCTCGGTCCGTTTCGCGCGGGTTGCGCCCAGCTGGCCGGGAATCTATTCCTCGGTGTCGTCGTCCTCCACCAGGACCGGTCTGTTCGCGTTGGCCACGGTGGTCACCGTGCCGTCCGGGGCCATGTGCAACAGCTCGTCGTCGGAGCGCACCCGGCGGGCCTTGCGGGCGGCCAGGCGCTGGGCGGCGGTGGCCCGGCCGGACTTGTCCTCCAGGCGCGAGTCGGTGCCGCGCGGGCCCTGGACGTACTCGCCGCCGTTGGGCTGCCAGTCGAACTCCTGGGCGCCGATCCGCACCGGGTCGCCCGGCTGGGCACCCTTCTTGGCCAGCGCGGCCTCGACGCCGAGGCGTTCCAGCCGGTCGGCCAGATAGCCGATGGCCTCCTCGTTGTCGAAGTTCGTCTGCAGGATCCAGCGCTCGACCTGGACGCCCCGGATGACGTACACGTCGTCGGCGTCCTGCTCGATCGTGAAGCCCTTCTCATCCAGCGCCCGGGGCCGCAGCACGGCCCGGGACGGCTCGGCCGGCGGCGCCGCCAACCGGTGCTCGTCGACCGCCTTGGCCAGGGCGAAGACCAGCTCCTTGAGGCCCTCACGGGTGACCGCGCTGACCATGAACACCGGGTAGCCACGAGCCTCCAGGTCGGGCCTGACCATCTCGGCCAGGTCCCGCCCGTCCGGCACGTCGATCTTGTTGAGCACCACGATCCGGGGCCGGTCCTCCAGCCCGCCGTACGCGGCCAGCTCGGCCTCGATCGCGTCGAGGTCGGCCAGCGGGTCACGCTCGATCTCGGGCGTCGCCGCGTCGAGCACGTGGACCAGCACCGAGGTCCGCTCGATGTGCCGCAGGAACTGCATGCCCAGCCCCTTGCCGGTGGCCGCGCCCGGGATCAGGCCGGGCACGTCGGCGACGGTGAAGGTCTGCTCGCCCGCCTGCACCACGCCCAGGTTGGGCACCAGCGTGGTGAACGGGTAGTCGGCGATCTTGGGCTTGGCCGCCGAGATCACCGAGATCAGCGACGACTTGCCGGCCGACGGGAAGCCGACCAGCCCGACGTCGGCCACGCTCTTCAACTCGAGCACCACGTCGAAGCGGTCGCCCGGCTCGCCCAGCTCGGCGAAGCCCGGCACCTTGCGCCGGGTGTTGGCCAGCGAGGCGTTGCCGCGCCCGCCGCGCCCGCCCCGGGCCACCTCGAACGAGGCGTCGGCCCCGATCAGGTCGGCCAGCACCTCACCCTCGGTGGTCAGCACGACAGTGCCGTCCGGCACCTTGAGGACCAGGTCGGCGCCCTTCGCACCGTCCCGGTTGGCGCCGGCTCCCCCGCCGCCGTTGGACGCCTTGATGTGCGGCCGGAAGTGGAAGTCGAGCAGCGTGTGCAGCTGCGGGTCGACCTGCAGCGTGACGCCGCCGCCGTGGCCGCCGTCGCCGCCGTCCGGCCCGCCCAGCGGCTTGAACTTCTCCCGCTTGACGGACACGCAGCCGTGGCCGCCGTCACCCGCTTGAAGGTGCAGCACGACCCGGTCGACGAACGTGGTCACTTTGTCACTCCTGCTGAAAACACAACGGGCCGCGGGACCCTTTCAGGTCCGCGGCCCGCCGAGAGAGATGGTTACTGTGCCACCGGCACGATGCTGACCGTCTTGCGGCCGCGCTTGATGCCGAACTGCACGTTGCCCTGCGCCAGCGCGAACAGTGTGTCGTCGCCACCGCGGCCGACCAGGTCGCCCGGGTGGAACTTGGTGCCGCGCTGCCGGACGATGATCTCGCCGGCGTTCACCAGCTGGCCGCCGAAGCGCTTGACACCGAGCCGCTGGGCGGCGGAGTCACGGCCGTTGCGCGAGCTGGACGCACCCTTTTTGTGAGCCATGGCTGCTGCCCCTACTTCCCGGTGGAGATGCCGGTCACCTTGACGCGGGTCAGCGGCTGACGGTGACCCTGGCGCTTGTGGTAGCCGGTCTTGTTCTTGAACTTGTGGATCCGGATCTTCGGACCCTTGGTGTGCTCGGCGATCTCGCCGGACACCGTCACCTTGGCAAGCTTGGCCGCATCGGTCACCAGATCGTCACCGTCGACGAGGAGGAGCGGAGCGAGCGTCAGCGAGTCGCCGGGAACACCCGCGAGCTTCTCGACCTCGATCACGTCGCCCTCGGCAACCTTGTACTGCTTGCCGCCGGTCTTGACGATCGCGTACATCGGACGCGGACTCCCTGACACTTGCGCAGCCCAGGTTTGCGCTGCTTGGCGGATGGTGCTCATCCCGGCGCCCGTCAGGGCCGCACAGGAAGATGGCGCTTGGAAAAGCGCCGTTGATTAGCGTACTTCATCGGCGTGCCCACTCCCAAACCGGGGTGTCACGACCGGCCGCAGGCCTTGTCCAGCTTACCGCTCAGCTCGCCCAGCTGGCCGGCATCGAGCTGACGCACGTCACCCTTGAGCGCGGTGACCTCCTTGCCCATCCCGGCCAGCGCCTTTTTGAGGTCGGAGTCGGCGGCGAGCCTGGAGAGGTCGGTGAGCGCGAACGAGAAGTTCTGCACGTCCCGCTTGGTCTTCTGCTCGACCTCGGCCTTCTGCTTCGCATTCTGGGCCGAGTCGATCAGCGCCTTGAGGTCCTGGCTGAACGTGGCGCCGAAGCTGGTGGTGAGCTTGTCGGCCTGGGCGCAGATGGCCTTGGTGTCCTGCGACAGCTTGGCGTCACCGGACGTGTCCGCCGGGGCCGTGGAGCTGGGCGGCGGCACGGTGGCCGAGGCGCCCGGCGCCGGAATGGTGGCCGGCGCGGCCGTCTTCCCGCCGGCCGGCCCGGTCGAGCAGGCGGCCAGCGGCAGGAGCAGGAGCAGGAGGACCAGGCGTCGCATCGGGGGATAGTAACCGACGTCGATGGCGATGACGGCTCGGCAGTTAACTTTCTTTACCGAACCGCCATCCCCACATCGATCAGGGGCGCGTACGCCGCCGGGTTCCCCCGCGACGCGACCGCCGACGGCCCGCGCCGGCACCCACCGGCTCGTCGTCGTCATCCTCGTCGTCCTCGCCGGCCGCGTCCGGGTCGTCGGAACCAGCCAGCGGCCCCGAACCGTTCGCCTCGAACCGCGACAGGTCGTACCCGCTCATGTCGTAGTCGTCGTCGCTCTCATTCGTGGTCAGCACCGGCCGCGCGCCGATGATGCCCGACCCGGCCACCGGCGCCACGGGTGCCACCGGCGGCGCCTCCACCGGCTCGGCCACCGGCTCGACGACCGTCTCGAAGACCGGCGCCTCGACCTCGACCGCGACCTCGGCCACCGGCTCCTCCGCCGGTGCGGGCTCGGCGTTGCGGCCGCGCCGGCGCGACGACTTGGTCGGCGTGGTGGGCGCCGCCGCCACCGCCTTGACCTGGTTGACCACGCCGGACGAGCGCTTCTCGGGCACCGGCTCGGTGTGGATCATGACGCCGCGGCCCTTGCAGTGGTCGCAGGTCTCGCTGAACGCCTCCAGCAGGCCGGCGCCGATCCGCTTGCGGGTCATCTGCACCAGGCCCAGCGAGGTGATCTCGGTGACCTGGTGCTTGGTCCGGTCCCGGCCCAGGCACTCGGTCAGCCGGCGCAACACCAGCTCCCGGTTGCTCTCCAGCACCATGTCGATGAAGTCGATCACCACGATGCCGCCCAGGTCACGCAGCCGCAGCTGGCGCACGATCTCCTCGGCCGCCTCCAGGTTGTTGCGAGTGACCGTCTCCTCCAGGTTGCCGCCGGCCCCGGTGTACTTACCGGTGTTCACGTCGACCACGGTCATCGCCTCGGTGCGGTCGATCACCAGGTGACCGCCGGAGGGCAGGAAGACCTTGCGGTCCAGGCCCTTGAGGATCTGCTCGTCGATGCGCTTGTCGGCGAAGATGTCGCTGGCCCCGGCGTGCCGGTGCAGCCGCTCGACCAGGTCGGGCGAGACGCTGTTGAGGTAGTTCTCGATCTCGCCGTAGGCCTGGTCACCTTGGACCACAAGCTCGTTGAAGTCCTCGTTGAACAGGTCACGGACCACCCGGATGACCAGGTCGGGCTCCTCGGACAGCGCCGCCGGGGCGTGCCCCTGCGCGGCCTTGGCCTGGATGTCCTCCCACTGCGCCTGCAACCGCTTGACGTCGCGGGCCAGCTCGTCCTCGCTGGCCCCCTCGGCCGCGGTCCGCACGATCACGCCCGCGCCGTCCGGCACCAGCTTCTTCAGCACGTCGCGGAGGCGCTTGCGCTCGGTGTCCGGCAGCTTGCGGCTGATCCCCGAGGCATTCCCATTGGGTACGTAGACCAGGTGCCGCCCCGACAACGCGATATGGCTCGACAGCCGCGCGCCCTTGTGCCCGATCGGGTCCTTGGTCACCTGCACCAGCACCGAGTCACCGGAGCGCAGCGCCTGCTCGATCGAGCGGGCCCGCCCTTCCAGCCCGGTGGCGTCCCAGTTGACCTCGCCGGCGTAGAGCACGGCGTTACGCCCCCGGCCGACGTCCACGAACGCCGCCTCCATGCTGGGCAGCACGTTCTGGACCTTGCCGAGGTAGACGTTGCCGACCATGGTGCCGGAGGTGGACCGGGACACGTAGTGCTCGACCAGCACCCCGTCCTCGAGCACGGCGATCTGGGTCCGGTCCGGCTTCTGGCGCACGACCATGACCCGGTCGACCGCCTCCCGCCGGGCCAGGAACTCCGACTCGCTCAGGATCGGCGGCCGGGTGCGGCGCTGCTCGCGGCCGTCCCGGCGGCGCTGGCGCTTGGCCTCGAGCCGGGTCGAACCGGAGACGCCCTGCACCTCGTCGCTGCGCCGGGGCTCGCGGACCCGGACCACGGTGTGCACGCCGTCCTCGACGCCGCCGGTGTCGTCGCTGCCACCGGCGCCCTTCCGGCGGCGACGGCGGCGACGCCGGGTGACCCCGTCGCCCTCCTCGTCGTCCTCGCCCTCGGGCTCACTCTCGCCGGCGTCCGCGGCGACGGGCTCGCCGTCCTCACCCTCGTCGTTCTCGTCGGCCGGGCCCTTGCCGCGGCCACGGCCACGGCGGCCCCGGCGACGACGCCGGCGACCGGTGCCCGACTCGTCGTCCTCGGTGTCATCGTCGGCGGCGTCGTCCTCGACGTCGTCGGCGCTCTCGTCGACCTCTTCCAGCGCGGGCAGCTCGGCGACGACGGGGGCCTCGGCCTCGGCCGGCGCCTCCTCGGCCGCACCCCGGCGCCGGCGGCGGCTGCTGCGGCGCGGGGCCTCCTCGACCGGTTCCTCCTCGGCGGCGCGGCCCACCGGCGAACCGGCCTCGACACCCGCCTCGGGGGCCTCGGCCTCGGCGGCCGGGACGGCCTTCTTGCGGCTGCGGCGCGCGGGGGCGGGCGGCTCCTCCTGAGCCTCCGGCGGCATGAAGAGCACGACCGGGGGCAGGGCGGCACCACGCTTGCGGGGCGCGGGCTTCTCCTCGACCAGCTCGTCGTCCAGCGGGACGACGACGATCGACTCCTCGTCCTCGTCCGCGACCGGCGTCTCGTCCTCCGCGATCGCCTGCGCGGGCGGTATGGCCAGCTCAGGGATCGGCTCGGCGGGCGGCGGGGCGGCCTTCTTGCGCGCACGGGTCCGCTTCACCGGCTTCTCGGCGGCGGGCGCCGGCACACCGGCCACCTCATCGACCGGCGAGTCAGCGGCCGAAGCCGGCGAATCGGCGGCCGAAGCCGGGGGTTCCGCCGCCGCGGCGGGTGCCGCTTTCTTCCGGGCGCGGCGGGCCCGGACCGGAGCCTCGGTCGCGGCCACCTCGATGGCCGCACCGGGCTCGTCCGCCGGGGGTGCCGCCGGAGGAGCGGCCTTCTTCCTCGCTCGAGTCCGTCGCGCCGGAGCCGCGGTCTCGTTACTCTCGGTGGCCTCCGCAGGCTGAGGTGTGACCTCGCCCTCGTCCCCACCCTGTGGCTCGTTATCGAGCATGGGCGCTCTCCAGTTCTGGCGGCCCCGGGCGCGTGTGAGCGCTGCCACGCAGGGTCGCCGCAAGTTTTTCGGGCCCGTCCGCCGCGGTGGCGGTCGAGTCGACCGAAGTCTCCGACGGACGCCAGCCGAATCGGCTAACGCCCTCCGATGGGTTCGTCCTCGCGATCCGCGTCCAACGGATCAACAAATTCCCCGTGCGCGGTGAGTGAACCCTGGGCCAGCCGCGTCGCTCGAGGCGGCGCCGGCGGCTCCAGACCGGCCACCACGCGTAGACCGGACAGGACGTCATCGGGTCGGACGGCGGGCGTGACCTGCCGTACGACAAGGTCGAGTATCGCACACGGCGACGCGGCGGCCCCGGAAGGTGCGGCAGGTTCGTCGATCACCGTGCCGGAAGTCACCGCCACCCGCGCGTCGAACGTCCGCCGGCCCTGCTTCGTCATGCGCTCGACCTGCACTTCCGGAGCGCTCATGAACCGTTGCAGAGCGTCCGCGGCCACCGCCGGCTCGACGCCCGGAAGCTCCAGGCGCCAGCGGGAGGCGTCGATCCGGTCGGCCAGGCTGGTCCCCTCGCGGGCGATCACCGCGTCGAGCACGTCGAGCCCGGGCGACAACGCCGCGTCCAGGGCGGCCCGGAGCTCGGCCGGGTCGACCGGGGCCTGCAGGCCGATCTCCAGGTATTCGGCCTCGCTGCCGACGCCGGTGGGCGCGGCCGAGGCGTACGAAATCTTGGGGTGGGGGTGGAAACCCTGGGAGAAGGCGATGGGTACGGCGGCCCGGCGCAACGCCCGCTCGAACGCGCGGGCGAAGTCACGGTGTGACGTGAAACGCAGCGGGCCGCGCTTGGCGTACCGGATCCTGATTCTCTGTACGACCGGCGCCTGACCGCCGACCGGCTGGTTCTTGGGGATGGCTCTGCTCCAATACGCTGGTTTCGGCGGTTGACTCTCCGCGCCGTCCGGAGGGCCAGGCGCCGGTATTACGCTGGTTTTGGCGGTTGATTCTCCGCGCCGTCCGGAGGACCAGGCGCCGGTATTACGCTGGTTTTGGCGGTTGATTCTCCGCGCCGTCCGGAGGACCAGGCGCCGGTATTACGCTGGTTTTGGGCGGTTGATTCTCCGCGCCGTCCGGAGGACCAGGCGCCGGTGGCCGGCACAGAATTTCTCCATCTTCGCACTGTCGTTGAACGGCGCATGAAGGCACTCGTCCTGGCCGGTGGCCGGGGTACCCGGTTGCGTCCCCTGACCAACACCTCGGCCAAGCAGCTCGTACCCGTCGCCAACAAGCCGGTGATCTTCTACGGCCTGGAGGCGATCCGGGCGGCCGGGATCACCGACGTCGGGATCATCGTCGGCGACACCGGTGACGAGGTACGCGCGGCGATCGGCGACGGCGGCCGGTTCGGCATCCGGGTCACCTACATCCCGCAGGAGGCGCCGCTCGGCCTCGCTCACTGCGTACTCATCGCCCGTGATTTTCTCGGCGACGACGACTTCGTCATGTACCTCGGCGACAACTTCCTGGTCGGCGGCATCCAGGAGCTGGTGTCGGCCTTCCGCGCCGGCGACTACAGCGCGCAGATCCTGCTCACCCCGGTCGACGACCCCGGTTCGTACGGCGTGGCCGAACTCGGTCGCAGCGGGCAGATCGTCGGCCTGGCCGAGAAGCCCGACGACCCCGCGTCCGACCTGGCCATCGTCGGCGTCTACATGTTCACCGCGGCGGTGCACGACGCGGTCCGGGCGATCCGGCCGTCGGCCCGCGGCGAGCTGGAGATCACCGACGCCCTGCAGTGGCTGATCGATCACGGCCACCACGTGCACTCGCACCTGATCACCGGCTACTGGAAGGACACCGGCCGGGTCCGGGACATGCTCGAATGCAACCGGATCGTGCTGGAGTCGATCGAGACCAGCATCGGCGGCTCGGTCGACGACCGCACCGAGGTCACCGGCCGGGTGGTGATCGAGCCGGGCGCCGTGGTCGAGGGCTCGGTGCTGCGCGGTCCGGTCGTGGTCGGCGCCGACACCAAGATCGTCGGCTCGTACCTGGGGCCGTTCACCTCGATCGGCGCCGGCTGCGTGGTCGAGGACGCCGAGATCGAGTACTCGATCGTGATGAGCGACTCGACGGTGCGCGGGGTGTCCCGGATCGAGGCGTCGCTGATCGGCCGGGGCGTCGAGGTGACGCCCGCGCGGAAGGCGCCCAACACCCACCAGCTGGTCATCGGCGACCACAGCACGGTCCGGCTGCGCGGATGAGGGCGCTGGTCACCGGCGGCGCCGGCTTCATCGGTTCCCGGTTCGTCCGCGACCTGCTCGCCGAGGGTGCGCGGGTCACGGTTCTGGACAGGCTGACGTACGCCGGGAATCTCGCGAATCTCGAAGGCTGCGACCGGCACACCTTCGTCCGCGGCGACATCGCCGACCCGCACCTGCTCGCCTCGGTGCTGCCCGGCCACGACGTCGTGGTCAACTTCGCGGCCGAAACGCACGTGGACCGGTCGATCGCCGACCCGACGGCCTTCCTGCGCACCAATGTGCTGGGCGTGCAGACCCTGCTGGACGCCGCCCGCGCCGCCGGCGTGACGACGTTCGTCCAGATCAGCACGGACGAGGTGTACGGGTCGATCGAGCGCGGTTCGTGGCCGGAGACCGATCCGCTGCGGCCCAACTCGCCGTACGCCGCGGCCAAGGCCGGCGCCGACCTGCTGTGCCTGGCCTACCACCGCACCTACGGCATGGACGTGCGGATCACCCGCTGCTCGAACAACTACGGGCCGCGCCAGCACCCCGAGAAGCTGATCCCCCACTTCGTGACGCGGCTGCTCACCGGCCGCACGGTCCCGCTCTACGGCGACGGCGGCAACGTGCGCGACTGGCTGCACGTCGCCGACCACTGCCGGGGCGTCCGCGCGGTGCTGGCCAAGGGTTCGCCGGGCGAGGTCTACAACATCGGTGGCGGCACCGAACTGACCAACGTCGAGATGACCCGGCTGCTGCTGGACGCGTGCGGCGCCGACTGGTCCCGGGTCGAGCGGGTGCCCGACCGCCCCGGCCACGACCGCCGCTACGCCGTCGACTACACCAAGATCCAATCTTTGGGGTACGCCCCTGAGGTCGCTTTCACCGAGGGCTTGGCGGCGACGGTGGCGTGGTACCGCGACCATCCGCGGTGGTGGGCCGAAACGCCCACAGCCGCCCCGCCTGGTAGTTGATCAGCGGCCCGAGCAGCATGATCACCGCCTGCGCGAGCAGCACGTGCAGCCCCGCCAGCTCGACCAGCGCCCACAGCCCCCCGATCCCGAACAGCAGCGACCACAGGCACAGGGCATAGAAGCGCAGAAAGCCGGCCAGCACCGGCCCACCGGTCTGGAACACCAGGCACCGATACACCGGATAGGTGACGACCGCGCACAACGTCCCGGTCACCACCGCCAGCACCAGGTAGGGCACAACCCGCCCCAACGCCAGCCACCCCGCCGCGAACACCGCGTAATAGAGCACCGCGCTGAACCCGCCGGCGGCCAGATAGCGCACCCGCCGGTCGTCGACCAGCCGCCGCACCACCGAAGTCTTCACCGTGGGCGGTGGGCGCGCAGCATCAGCGAGACACCGGGCAGGCGCTGGACCGGCAGGTAGCGTTCGGCGACCACCGCCGCGCGAAGGGCCGCGTTCACCGGCGCCGGCGGCAGGGTGAGCTCGTTGCCGGTGGCTCGCCTGCGGGTGGCCGCCACAACCGGGCGGAGCAGCACGTTCCAGCTCCACAGTTCGTCGATCTCCAGCCCCGCCTTCCGCACCACGCGGCGGAGCCCGTCCCGGTCGTATCGCCGGAAATGCTGACTGGCGACGTCGTGCGCCGACCACAACCGCATGTCGCAGGGGACGGTGACCAGCACCGTCCCGCCCGGCCTCAGCACCCGCCGAATCTCGGCCAGCGCCAGATAGTCGTCCTCGATGTGCTCGATCACGTCGAACGCGGTGACCAGATCGACCGAGCCACCCGCCACGGGCAGGCCGGTGGCGTCGCCCCGCACCACGATCAGCCCCCGCCCGGCCGCCACCCGGGCACCGTCCGCGCTGTATTCCACCGCGACCGGCCGCCACCCGTGCCGCCGCAGCACCCGCGTGTTCCCGCCGCCCGCCGCCCCGATGTCGAGGGCGGACCCCGGTGCACCGTCCCGTTCCAGCCCACGCAGCCAGCGGGCCAAGATGCTCCGCCGCTCCCGGAACCACCAGTGCCGATCCTCTACGTCGGCCAGCCGATGAATATCACTCGCATCCAAGCGAAGTCCTCCTCGAGTCCCTACGTCCTCAACGCCACCCACCCCGTCCACGTCGTTGCCCCCGCCCCAACCCCAGTGGTGGGCGGGGCGGTCAGGAGGGGACGTAGACGGTGTAGCCGGCGGTTTCGCGGGGCGGGGCCAGCCGCCGGTAGCCGGTGCCACAGTCGCCCAGCATCGCGCGGTCGGCCGGGACCATCGGGCGGTTGAGGATCAGCAGGGGGCGGCGGTCCAGGGTGGAGCAGGCGGCACGGATGCCGGCGGCGGTGCGGGGGCGGTTGGCCGGGTCGTACCATCCTTCGCCCACGGTGCGGCCACCCAGGAGGAAGACCAGGCCGGGCATCTTGTCCAGGGCGATGATCGGGCGGCCGGGTGGGTCCAGATAGGGCGCGAGGCGAGCACGCAAGGTGGCGTAACGCCGGGCGCTGACCGGGTCGAGCCGCAGGGACGCGAGTTCGGGCACGCCGGGGACGGGGGCGGTGGCCTGGGTGTTGGGGCGGCCACGGTAGGGGTGCAGCCAGGAACCACCGACCCCGATGCCGGACGAGGCGACCAGGCCACCCGCGATCACCGCGGCGAGCAGGGTCCGGGGGGCTCGGCCGGCGGGCGGCCCGCTGGTCAGGGCGGCGATGAGGATGGCGACCCAGATGGCCAGGGCGTTGATGGAGATCTTGAGTGGAGCGTTGGAGGTGCCGAAGGCGTAGGCGAGCGGGACCACGGCGAGCAGGGCCAGGAACAGGCGGTCGCCGCGGATGGTGAGGAGCCCGGCCAGCGCGATGGCCACGGCGGGGGCGAGGAAGTGTTCGGCGTTGGCCGATCCGCCGCCGAGGCCGCCGGCGGTCGCGGTGTGCCAGGCGGCCTGGGCGAAACCGGCCACACCGAGCGCGATCAGCACTCCGGAAAGGACCCGGCCGCGCCTTTGCTCTGAGCACAGATACGCATCGGCGGCACCGGTACGGGCGGCCGGGATCGGCACGGGGCCCGAGGCCGGGAGGGACGCGGGGTCCGGAGCCGGACGCGGGGCCAGGCGCGCAGCAAGGGACCGGGCGGGACGGGACGGGAGGCAGGCAGCAAGAAGTCGGGCGGGACGGGACGCGAGGCGGGCGGCCGGGAGTGGAGCGGGGCGGGGCGCGGGGCGGAGGTGGGTCAAGGCGGCCAGGGCGAGCAGGAACAGGCCGTAGTGGTGGGCCACCTCGATCAGGGTGGGGCGGGTGGTGGTCCAGTAACGCTCCAGGAGGACGGGCACGGCGAAGCTGGAGGCGGCCAGGAGGCGGTTGACCTCGATCAGGGGAGGCAGGGCCACGTTCAGGGGCACGATCAGCACGTGCACCAGCGCCGCCGCTGTGGCGAAGCCGCCCATGCACCAACCGGCCGCCCGCAGGAGATGAGGAAACCCGTACCGGAAAAGAACGACGACCACCGCGAGAAGTACGGGGAGCATGACCGACACCGCGGCCCATTTGGTCAGCAGGACGGGCACGGCCAGCACGCCCAGCGCGAACGACGGCCAGGTCCGCGGGCCGAGCACGCAGACGACGGCCAGCCCGAGCATTGCCCCGAGCAGGACCACGTCGTTGTACCCGGGGGTGGCCGGCAGCCAGCTGTAGGTGACCCCACCGGCGGCGAGGATCGCGGTCGCCCCGGCGGCCTCCCACAGGCGGGTCGGCGGGGCGGACGGGCGCCGGCGTCGCAGCCAGGCCATGAACGCCCGGCCGAACAGCAGGTGCGCGCCGGCGATGGTGCCGACGCGGACCAGGCGCAGGGCGGCGACGTCGTGGCCGAGCAGGTCGAACACCGGGCCGTAGAGGTAGGCGACGCCGGTGAAGTTGCGGTGGTCGATCGCCCACCAGCGGTACGAGAGCAGGTAGAAGCCCTCGTCGGTGAGGTCGTATCCGCGGCCGGCGGCGAGCGCGGCGGCGGTGATCCACACGACGGCCACGGCACCGCAGAACGCCAGGGCCAGGGCGGGGCCGCGCCGGGAGCGACGTACGGGGGCGACCGGGGGCGCGGTGGCCGCGAGGGTGGTCGTCATGGCGCCGACCGTACCTGACACAAATGGGTAGATAGGATAGCGCAGTGGACATCTCGGTCGTGATCCCCTGTTACCGGTCGGCCGAGACGCTGCCGCCGCTGGTCGAGCGGCTCGCCGCGATAACCACCGACGGCCGCAAAGAAATACTGCTCGTGGTCGACGGCGGCGACCGGGCCACCTGGGCGGCCGCCAGCCGGCTCGACCGGCGGCACGACGAAGTCCGCGCGATGCGCCTCAGCCGCAACTACGGCCAGCACAACGCGCTGGTCGCGGGCATACGCGAGGCCCGGCACGAGGTCGTGGTGACGATGGACGACGACCTCCAGCACCGCCCGGAGGAGATCGGCACCCTGCTGGCCGCCCTCACCCCGGACGTCGACCTGGTCTACGGCGTGGCCGCCGAGGAGGAGCACGGCGCCGCCCGCAGCCTCGCCTCCCGGCTGGCCAAGTCGGGGTTGGAGCGGCTGCTCCGCGTCCCGGGCGCCCGGCAGCTGAGCGCGTTCCGCGCCTTCCGCACCTTCCTCCGCGACGGCTTCACCGAGCTGCGCGGCCCGCACGCCTGCCTGGACGTGGCCCTGTCCTGGGGCACGACCAGCGTGACCTCGGTGACGGTACGCATGGACGAGCGCGAGCACGGCCGCTCCGGTTACACCCTGCGCATGCTCCTGCGTCACACGCTGAACATGGTGCTCGGCTACTCGGCCGCGCCGTTGCGCCTGGTGACGTATCTGGGCTTCCTGGTCGGGCTGATCGGCGTGCTGCTGCTGGGCCGGGTGCTGTGGCTGTATTTCACGGGCGAGACGACGGTGGCCGGCTTCACCACTGTCGCGTCGATGGTGGCGTTGTTCTCGGCCGCGCAGATGATCGCGGTCGGGGTGCTGGGCGAGTACATCGGCCGTATTCACGCCAAC
This sequence comes from Actinoplanes sp. NPDC049265, assembly GCF_043197135.1. NCBI lineage: Bacteria > Bacillati > Actinomycetota > Actinomycetes > Micromonosporales > Micromonosporaceae > Actinoplanes > Actinoplanes sp. NPDC049265. The sequence goes on from NZ_JBICSP010000020.1 coordinate 131,278, forward strand.
GGGCTCGGCCTACCGACCTACGTCGTGCGACCGGCCGAACCGGACCCGGAAGCGCCGCAGGGGAAGCAGGTCACGGCCGCCGTCGTCGGTCAGCGCGTCGACGCGTAGCAGGCCGCTGCCGCACACCACGGTCGGCCGGCCATCCCTCAGGAAGATCACTTTCCCGGGGGTACGGTTGGCCACCACCACGTCCGGCTCGGCGGTCACGTCGTGGATCCGCACCGGCTGCCCGTCGAGGAGAGACCGCGCCCCGGCGTAGGGCGGACCGACCGCGTAGACGAAGTCCCGCAACCACGACGCCGGCCGCGACCAGTCCATCTCGTAGTCGGCGTCGTCCCGCCACAGGCTGTAGGACGCGAGGTCGTCGTCCTGCGGTGTGGCGGTGAGCCGTTCTCCGGCCGCGATCCGCTGCCCGAGGTCGGCCGCGAGCACGGCGTAGGCCCGGGCCATCAGGTCGACGGCGGTGGCGATCCGCATCGGACGCGGTCGCAGCGACACCCGCACCTGGCCGAGGATGTCGCCGCGGTCGTATTCGCCGGTGGCCAGCAGCGCGGTCACGCCGCTCTCGGCGTCCCCGGCGAGCAGGGCCGTGACCAGCGGGTTGAAGCCGCGGTAGCGCGGCAGGAGCGAATCATGAAAGGCGATGAGGGTACGCCCGGGAAGCTCCGGAATCATCCACCGCCACCCGGCGGCCAGCGCATAGGGTGCGGCCGGCACCTCGTCGCCACGGTCCAGGAACGGCACACCCCGCTCAGCGCAGCGTTCCGACAGCTGACGGTAGGAGTCGTCGGTCGTTCCGGGATCACGCGCCGAGACAACCGCCCGGACCAGGCTGGGGTCGAGGGCGTCGAAGACCGCGACCCCCTTGGCGGTCATGGCATAGAGAACGATCATGCGGGGACCGCGACCGACGAGATCACCCGGTCGACGTCGGAGGGGGTCAGGCCGGCCCAGAGCGGCAGCCGCACCAGCCGGTCGGCCACGTCGGACGTCACCGGGCAGCCGCCCGGCCCGGTCCGACCAAGTCGCTCCCCCGCCGGAGCGTCGTGCAGCGGCTGATAGTGGAACGTCGCCTGCACCCCGCGGCCGCGCAGGTGCGCGATCAGCTCCTGCCGCGCCGCCAGGTCGGGCATCAGCAGGTAGTACAGGTGGGCCGGATGGCCGGGCGGCATCGAGAAACCGAAGGCGGCGGCGTACGCGTCGAAAACCTCGTGCCGGGCCCGCTGGATCTCCCCGAACGCCTCCAGCTGGGCGGTCAGCGCCGCCGCCAGCAGGTCGGACAGCAGATAGCTGGACCCGATGTCCATCCACCGGTACTTGTCGACCTGGCCGCGGAAGAACCGGCTGCGGTCGGTGCCTTTTTCGCGGATGATCTCCGCCCGTTCGACCAGGGACGGATCGTTGATCAGCAACGCGCCGCCCTCGCCGCAGGACACGTTCTTGGTGGCGTGGAAGCTCTGCGTGGCCAGCGCGCCGAAGCTGCCCAGCGGTCGCCCCCGGTAGCTGCCACCGAGCCCGTGCGCGTTGTCCTCGACCACGGCCAGGCCGTAGCGCCCGGCCACGGCCAGGATGGTGTCCATGGCGCAGGCCACGCCGGCGTAGTGGACGACCACGATCGCCCGGGTACGCGGCGTCACCGCCGCCTCGACCAGGTTCTCGTCCAGGTTGAGGGTGTCCGGCCGACAGTCCACGAAGACGGGCACGGCGCCGCGCAGGGCGAACGCGTTGGCGGTGGACACGAACGTGAACGACGGCATGATCACCTCGTCGCCCGGTTTCAGGTCGAGCAGCAGCGCGCACAGTTCCAGGGCATGCGTGCACGAGGTGGTCAGCAGCGCGTGCGCGGCACCGGTGAGCGACTCGACCAGTGCGGTGGCCCGGCGGGTGAAGGGGCCGTCGCCGGAGGTGTGCCCGGAGGCGGCCGCCTCGGCCAGGTAGTCGAGCTCGCGCGGCGCGCGGTACGGACGGTTGAACGGGATCTGCACGTCCCGTTCAACCGTCCGGGGGCGTCAATGGGTGTGCGCGGGAACCTTCAGACCATTTACCGGGGTGAGCGGCAGCAGTTTCTTGCCGGTCGGCCCGATCTGGATCTCGGTGTCCATGGACGGGCAGACGCCACAGTCGAAGCAAGGCGTCCAGCGGCAGTCGTCCTGCTCGTACTCGCTCTTCGAGTCTTGCCAGTCCTGCCAGAGCCAGTCCTTGTCGAGCCCGGAGTCGAGGTGGTCCCAGGGCAGCACCTCGAGCTGCTCGCGCTCGCGGGTGGTGAACCAGTCGAGGTCGACGCCGAAGCCGGGCAGCACCTCGGCGCACGCCTCGACCCACCGCGAGTACGAGAAGTGCTCGGACCAGCCGTCGAACCGGCCGCCCTTGTCCCACACCCGCTTGATCACCGCGCCGACCCGCCGGTCGCCGCGGGACAGCAGGCCCTCGATCAGCGAGGGCTCACCGTCGTGGTAGCGGTAGCCGATGGCCCGGCCCAGCGACCGGTCCGAGTTGATCTCCTGCTTGAGCATCTTGAGCCGGTTGTCGATCACCTCGGGGCGCTCCATCGGCGCCCACTGGAACGGGGTGTGCGGCTTGGGCACGAACCCGCCGATGGAGACCGTGCAGCGGATGTCCTTGGTGCCGGCGGCAGCCCGGCCGGCCTTGATCACCTCGTGGGCCATCCGGCCGATCTGCAGCACGTCCTCGTCGGTCTCGGTCGGCAGGCCGCACATGAAGTACAGCTTGACCTGCCGCCAGCCGTTCGAGTACGCGGTGACGACGGTCCGGATCAGGTCTTCCTCGGTCACCATCTTGTTGATGACCTTGCGGATCCGTTCCGAGCCGCCCTCGGGCGCGAAGGTGAGGCCGGTGCGGCGCCCGTTGCGGGACAGCTCCTGGGCCAGGTCGATGTTGAACGCGTCGACCCGGGTCGACGGCAGCGACAGCGAGACGTTGGTGTCGGCGTACTGCTCGGCCAGGCCGGAGCACATGTCGCCGATCTCGGAGTGGTCGGCGCTGGACAGCGAGAGCAGGCCGACCTCGGAGAAGCCGGAGAACTCCAGGCCCTCCTTGACCATCTGGCCGACCGTGGTGATCGACCGCTCGCGCACCGGGCGGGTGATCATGCCGGCCTGGCAGAAGCGGCAGCCGCGCGTACACCCCCGGAAGATCTCCACCGCGTAGCGCTCGTGCACGGTCTCGGCCAGCGGGACCAGCGGCTTTTTCGGGTAGGGCCACGCGTCGAGGTCCATCGTGGTGCGCTTGTGCACCCGGAACGGCACGTCCGGCCGGTTGGGCACGACCCGCTGGATCCGGCCGTCGGGCAGGTAGTCGACGTCGTAGAAGCGAGGGACATAGATGCTTTCGGTACGCGCCAGACGCAGCAGAAGCTCGTCACGCCCGCCGGGACTGCCCTCGGCCTTCCACTCCCGGATGATCCCGGTGATCTCGAGCACCGCCTCCTCGCCGTCGCCCAGCACGGCGGCGTCGATGAAGTCGGCGATCGGTTCCGGGTTGAAGCTGGCGTGCCCTCCGGCCAGCACGATCGGGTGTGACTCGTCGCGGTCGGCGGCCATCATCGGGATCTGCGCCAGGTCGAGCGCGGAGAGCAGGTTGGTGTAGCCCAGCTCGGTGGCGAACGAGACACCGAGCACGTCGAAGGCATGAACCGGGCGGTGGGCGTCGACCGTGAACTGCGGGACGCCGGCTTCCTTCATCAGCGCCTCGAGGTCGGGCCAGACCGCGTAGGTGCGCTCGGCCAGCACGTCGGGCTGCTCGTTGAGCACCTCGTAGAGGATCTGGACGCCCTGGTTGGGCAGCCCGACCTCGTAGGCGTCGGGGTACATCAGCGCCCAGCGGACCGTGGTGGCGTCCCAGTCCTTGACGACGGCGCCGAGCTCGCCACCCACGTACTGGATCGGCTTGCTGACCCGGGGTAGCAGCTGCTCGAGCTGTGGGAACACGGAAGTGACGCTCATGGGGATCCAGGGTACGCGTCGACCTGTCTCAGATTCGTTCCCGGGGCGCCTCCACCGCGACTGAATCCCGGACAGGTCGTGCTAAGCGCCGAGTTCGGCCGCGGCCTTGTCCAGATCGGCGGCCAGCAGGTCGTCGCGGAAGGCGCACAGCTGGAGCGTCATCCGCACCGGACCGGCGTCACCGACGATCAGCCGGATCGCCCGGCCGCGCTCGTCCATGTCCCCGACGATGAAGTCGAGCAGCCGCACCCCGGCGCTGTCCAGGAACGAGACCTGGGTCAGGTCGAGCAGGACCGGGGCGTCGGCGCCCACGTAGTTGACGAAAGCCCGGCCGATCTCCGGCGCGGTGGCCAGGTCGAGTTCGCCGGTGATCGAGACGACAAAGGCCGGACCGCGGCGGTACGCGGAGACGAACTTGCCGGCTTCGAAGTTCACGAGTCATCCCTCCGGGAGCGTCGCATGGTGACCACCGTGCCGTTGCTCCGGTCGAACGACACATGATCCATTACCTGCCGGATCAGCTGCAGACCGCGTCCCCGCGCCACGTCGGTGCGGGCCGGCCGCCACACGCCCCGGTCGGCCACGACCACCTCGACCGCGTCGTCGGAGATCGTCGCGGACACCTCGACCCGCCCGAACGGGTCGTCCCGGTAGCCGTGCTCGATCGCGTTGGCCACCGCTTCCGAGCAGGCCAGCAGGACACCCTGGACGCTTTCCTCGGGCAGCCCGTGCGAGACCAGCCAGCCGCGCATCTCCTTGCGCAGCAGTGCAATCTGCATCGGATCAGCGCCGATGGAACGCTCCAGGCGCTCGTCGGTGCCCAGCGTCAAGCAGAGCAGGCACACGTCGTCGGTGTGGTCGGAGCCGACCATCAGATCGGCGAACCCGGCGGCCAGCCCGGCCGTGGGCGCGTCGCGGCGGCGGGCCCACTCGCGGGCCATCGTGTCCAGGCCGCGGTCGATCGGGCGGTTGCGCCGCTCCACCAGGCCGTCGGTGTAGAGGAGCAGGCGGGTGCCCGAGGCCAGCTTGACCTTCTCCTCGATCCGTTCGCGCTTGCCCGCCCGGGATCCGAGCGGCGCCGATCGGGCGCCCATCAGGTAGCGGGCCGGGCTGGCCGGTTCGTGCACCAGCGGCGGCAGGTGGCCGGCGCAGGCGTAGGTCAGGACGTTGGTGGCCAGGTTGATCTCGCAATAGGCGACGGTGGCCATCCGGGCCTGGATCACCCGGTCGACGAACCGGTCCAGCTTCTTGAGCACCTTGGCCGGTCCGGCCTCGGCCGAGGCGACCGCCCGGATCGCGCTGCGCAGCTGACCCATCGTGGCGGCGGCGTCGATGCCCCGGCCGACCACGTCGCCGACCGCGACCACCAGTTTGTCCGGCGAGACCATGAACGAGTCGAACCAGTCGCCGCCGACCTCGAGTCCCTGCGCCCCGGCGTGGTAGTGGGTCTCGACCACGAAACGCGGGTCCTGCGGCGCCGTCCCGGCCAGCAGGCTGCGCTGCAGCGTACGGGCGACCGCCCGCTCCTGCTCGTAGAGCCGCGCGTTCTCCAGCGCCAGGGCGGCCCGGGCGGCCAGCGCGGTGAGGAATCCCGACTCGGCCAGGGCGCGGCGAGCGCCCTCCATGCGCAGGGCCAGCGTGCCGAGCACCCGTCCGCGGGTTGTCAGCGGCAGCACCGCGATGCCGTCGGCGTCGGCGTCGGCGGCCGGCCACAGCGCCTCGCCACTGGTCGTGACCCCCTCGATCTGCGCGGCGATGAGCTCGGGGTCCGGCGCCGGGCCACCCGCCTCGGCCAGCAACCCGGGCGGCCCGCCGATCTGCAGGCGCACCGAGGCCCACTCGGCGATCTCCGGCACCAGCCGTTCGACCAGCCGATGGGCCCGGGCGGTGAGCCGGTTCTCCTCGTCCATCTCGCGGGTGACGCCGGCCAGGAACGTGGCCCGCTGCTCGCGCAGCCGCACCGCGTCGTAGAGCCGGGCCCGGTCGAGCGCCTGCCCGCCCTGCTGACCGAGCAGCCGGACCACGCGCAGTTCGCCGTCGTTGAGCACGCGCGGCTCGGTGAAGCTGAACGCGAGCACGCCGCGCACCTCGATGCCGTCGCCGGCCGGTCCGGCGGTCAGCGGGAGCAGCACGACCAGCGTCCGTCCGGCCGCGCGCATGGCGTCGCCGAGCCCGTCCGGTTCGGCGCCGGCCTCGGCGGGGTCGGCGATCACCCGCAGGACGCCACGGCGGGCCACCTCGGCCGCGGCCGCCGCGGTCACGCCCGGGTCGATCGCCGACACCGCGGTCAGGTCGTCGCCCGCGGTGCCGCTGACCCACACGCCGGCGCTGGTCGCGCCGAAGGCCGGGCCGGGCGCGCGGACCAGGGCCTGTGCGACCTCGGTCTCGGTGGGTGCGGCGGCCAGGTCGGCGACGATCTCCTGGAGTACGCGCACCCGGCGCTCGGAGTCCTCGGCGGCGCGGCGGGCGGCCAGCAGTTCGCGTTCGTACCCGCGACGCTCGGTGGCGTTGAAGATCGTGGTCCGGATCAGCCGGGGCAGTCCGTCCGCGTCCCGGCTGAGCGTGGAGTTGACCAGGGTGGGCAGCCGGCGACCGTCGGCACAGATCAGGTCGAACGCCACCTCGTGCACGTCGGCCTGCATCCGCAGCAACGGCGCGTAGTGCGTCTCGTGGTAGATCTGGCCGCCCGAGCTCAGCAGGTCACGGAACCGCCGTCGTCCGATCAGTTCGGTGCGGACATAGCCGGTCCAGGCGAGGAAGGTCTCATTGACCTTGACGATGGTGCCGTCGGGAGTCGTGGTCAGATATCCGCACGGGGCGTGCTCATACAACTCGCCGGGATCCTCCTCCCACGGCACGCGTAGGTCCTGAGTCACGTCCCTCTCACTCATGTCCTACAGATAGGCCTTGATCGCGGCGATCGTCTCGTCCGGAGCGCTGAGGTTCGGGCAGTGACCCGTGGCATTCATGTGAACCAGTGTGCTACCCGCGAGTTGGGCGTGCACGTACTCCCCCACGGGTGTCGGGGCGATGACGTCGTCGGAGCACTGCAGGACCAGCGCCGGCGTCCGCAGCCGGGGCAGGTCGGCCCGGTTGTCGGAGAGGAAGGTCACCCGGGCGAAGTGCCGGGCGATCTCCGGGTCGGTCCGGCAGAAGCTGTTCTTGAGCTCCTCGCCCAGTTCCGGCCGCTCCGGATTGCCCATGATCACCGGGGCCATGGCGCTCGACCAGCCCAGGTAGTTGCTGTCCAGCGAGTCGAGCATCTCTTCGAGGTCGGAGCGCTGGAAGCCGCCGATGTAGCCTTCGTCGTCGATGTAGCGCGGCGACGGGCCGATCAGCACCAGCCGGGCGAAGTGCTCGGGCTCGCGGATCGCGGCCAGGATGCCGATCATCGCGCTCACCGAGTGGCCCACGAAGATCACGTCACGCAGGCCGTGCTCGGAGATGATCTCCAGCATGTCGTCGGCGTAGCCGTTCAGCGTCGAGTACTTCTTCTCGTCGTACTGGCTGAGATCCGATTTTCCGTTGCCGACCAGGTCGAGCAACACGATCCGATGATCGTCGGCGAAGGCGGGCGTGACGAAGCGCCACATGTTCTGATCACAGCCGTACCCGTGGACGAACATGATCGGCTGCCCGGTGGGATTCCCGGTAACGGTCACGGCGTTGCGCACAGTCGTATTCATCGTGGGGTCACCTTACGACTCCGGAGCGTCCCGCACGACGGTCAGGTTGTCCGGCATTTGTGAGCCGGTGTCTGGTTCGGCGGGCGTCTACGGCCTGGCACACCCCGGATAACCTGGGCTTTGGCTTCTTGTTCACGCTGGTGGCGACCTTGAGGAGGAGACGAGCGGATGGCCGATCAGCCGGGCGGTGATCCCCCGGATGCCCGACCGCCCGACCCCACCCGGGTCGGCGAGCCCTCGACGGTGGACGCTCCGGTCCGCTGGAGCGGTGCGGCATCGATCCCGCCACCCCAGCCGAAGAAGTCCCTCTGGCCCCGCCGCAAGCCACCGGCCGAGGACGACGACGACTGGGGCAAGACCCCAGCCGTCGACCCCTGGGCCGGCCAGGACACCCCCTGGGACCCGCTGCGACTCCCGGTCCCCGAGCCCGAGCCGGTCTCGATGCCGCCGACCCGCCTCGACGCACCGGTCGAAGCGCCCCCGCCGCCCCCGACCCGCGTCGAAACGCCTGCTCCGCCGCCCCCTCCCCCTCCTCCGCCGCCGGCGGCCCGGAAGGCGGAGAAGCCCAGGGCCAACCGGCTGCCGGTCCAGCCGCGGCCCGGCTACGTGCCGCCCAAGTACGCCCAGCAGGCGGTCAAGCCGCAGCCGAAGGGCCTGCCGCCGGCACCGAAGAAGCGCCACCCGATCCGCAAACTGGGCACGTTCGCCCTGCTCAGCCTGGTCTTCTGCTGCGGCGTCCCGGCTCTGTTCCTCCTGCCCGCCTTCGGCCAGTACCCGGTCAACGCCGTCCTCCCCGACGAGGTGTCCGACCTCGACCGCCGCGACGACACGACCAGCCGCCGCGCCGCCGATCGCCTGGCCACCGAGCTGAACGACGGCGCGGCGTTCGCCGGCGTCTACGCCGACGGCAACGGCAAACGGGTCACCATCTTCGGCACCACCGGCCTGCGGATCACCCCCAAGCAGGACGTCGAGGCGCAGATCCGCCAGCTCACCCCCGACTACGACATCCGGGACGTGCGGACCTTCGACATGGGCGAAACCGGCGTGCACGAGCGCTGCGGCACCGGCAAGGCCGGCCGCAACACGGTCGTGGTGTGCGCCTGGGCCGACCACGGCAGCCTGGTGACAGTGCTCATGACCAGGCGTTCCGTCGCCGACAGCGCCGATCTCACGGCGGTTCTGCGGAGTGCGGTGCTCACCCGCGGGTAGAAGATCGGCATGACCCGCAGGTGGCTGTTCGCCGACCAGCTCGGCCCGCACTTCCTGGACGCGCCGGACCAGCCCGTCCTGCTGATCGAATCGCAGGCGGTGTTCCGGCGCCGCCGGTTCCACCGGCAGAAGGCCCATCTGGTGCTCTCGGCGCTGCGGCACCGCGCGGCCGAGCTGGGCGATCAGGCGCGCTTCGCGCGATCCTCCACGTACGCCGAGAGCCTGCCGGCCGAAGACCTGAGCGTCTGCCATCCCACCTCGCGGGCCGCACGCGCCTTCGTCCTCCGCCGGCCGGTCGAGATGCTGCCGCCACGGGGCTTCGTGACCGGCCCGCAGGACTTCACCGCCTGGGCCGCCGGGCGGACGGCGCTGCGCCTGGAGGACTTCTACCGGGATGCGCGGCGCCGTCACGACGTGCTGATGGACGGCGGGGAGCCGGCCGGGGGGCGGTGGAATCTGGACGCCGACAACCGGGAACCGCCGCCGAAACAGCGGGCTCTGGGCGTACCCGAGGCTCCGAAGATCGTCGAGGACGAGATCGACGAGCAGGTGCGGGCCGACCTGGACCGGTGGGAACGCGAGGACGGCATCACCTTTCTCGGCCACGACGGCCCGCGGCTGTTCCCGGCGACCCGGGCCGAGGCGCTGGCCCGGCTGCGGCATTTCGTCGAGCACCGGCTGCCGACGTTCGGCCGGTACGAGGACGCGATGCTGGCCGGCGACCCGTGGATGGCCCACAGCCTGCTCTCCGCGCCGCTGAACCTGGGCCTGCTCGACCCCGTCGAGGTGATCCACCGGGCCGAGGACGCCTACCGCTCGGGCCACGCGCCGCTGGCCTCGGTCGAGGGTTTCGTCCGGCAGATCCTCGGCTGGCGGGATTTCGTCTGGCACCTGTACTGGTATTTCGAGCCCGGCTACCGCCGCGCCAACGAACTGGGCGCCGCCGGCCGCGTACCCCCGTGGTTTGCCGATCTCGAAGCCGACAAGGTCGACGCGGCCTGCCTGTCCGACGTGCTGGCCGGTGTCCGCGACCGAGGCTGGGTGCACCACATCCCCCGCCTGATGGTGCTCGGCAACTACGCGATGCAACGTGGCTGGCAGCCGGGCGCGATGGCCGACTGGTTCCATCGGGCGTTCGTGGACGGCTACGAGTGGGTGATGACCGCCAACGTGATCGGGATGAGCCAATTCGCCGACGCCGGGCGGATGAGCTCGAAGCCTTACGCCGGCGGCGGCGCCTACATCGACCGGATGAGCGACTACTGCGGCGGCTGCCGCTACGACCCACGCAAACGCGTGGGCGACGACGCCTGCCCGTTCACCGCCGGCTACTGGGCCTTCCTGCACCGCAACGAGCCGAAGCTGCGCGACAACCACCGGATGCGGCAGCCGTTGCGCGGCCTGGACCGCCTGAAGGATCTGGACGAGCTGGTCGAGCAGGAGACCGCCCGAGGCAGCCGCGCGCCTTGAGACCTGCCTTAGTCCTGCCCCTTGGCCGGGGCGTAGCGCGGGATGTACTCCTGGCCGGTGAGCTTCTGGATCTCGGCCATGACCTCGTCGGTCAGCTCGCGCAGGGCGGTGCGGTCGTCGGGCCGGCCGGTGGTCGGGATCGGCTCGCCGAACTTGATCGTGGCTTTGCCCCAGCCGACCAGCTTCGGGTACGGCTGGCCGATGGGCTGGATCCGCTCGGTGCCGATCACGCCGACCGGGATGATCGGCACGCCCGCGGCCACGGCCAGCCGGGCGGCGCCGGTGCGGCCGCGGTAGAGCTTGCCGTCGGGTGAGCGGGTGCCCTCGGGATAGACGACGACCATGTCGCCGGCCTTGAGTTTGGGGATGGCCGCGTCGAAGGCGGTCAGCGCGGCGCGCCCACCGGCCCGTTCGACCTTGATCGCGCCCAGCCCCTCCATGATGAAGCGGTTGAACCGGCCGCGGACGCCGGTGCCGTTGAAGTACTCGCTCTTGGCCCAGAAGGCCAGGTGCCGTGGCACGACCGCGCCGAGGAAGAGTTCGTCGGCGACGGACAGGTGGTTGCTCGCGAAGACCGCGCCGCCGGTTTTCGGGACGTTCTCGAGCCCCTCGACACGCGGCCGCCAGCCCAAGATCATCGCACTACCGACGGTGATCTTGCCGAACGAATAGAGCAGCGGCAACGGGTTCCTCCGGGAGGGAACAACACGAACGTGGGGGCGGGAAAAGACTAAACCACTCCCCGCCGAAAGTCCCCGCCGCTGTCCCGGCCCGGGCGACCCGGACCGGGAGTTCAACCTGCGGTTACGCCTTCGCCACGAGCACGGTGACGGGCTCGCCGTCACCCACCTCGCCGGTGAAGGTGTCGCCCAGTTCCGTGATCGAGGGCATGAACGGCGCGTCGACCGGGCCCATGGTCACCTCGCCGGCCAGCGTCTCGGCCGACACGAACTGCAGGTGCTGCGCGACCGCGCTGGTCACCGACTCGGATCCGGCCACCATGAGCGAGATCCGGTCGGACACGTCCAGGTTCGCGGCCCGGCGGGCCTGCTGCACCACCCGGATCACGTCCCGGGCCAGTCCTTCGGCGGCCAGTTCCGGGGTGACCTCGGTGTCCAGGACGACCACGCCGCCGGCCAGCGGCGCCGAGTTGCCGGCGTCCTTGGCCACCAGCTTCAGCTCGTACTCGCCCTCCTGCAGGGTGACCCCGGCGGCGGTCGGCGCGCCGTCGACCAGCTGCCAGTCCCCCGCCTTGACCGCCTTGATCACTGGCTGGACCTGCTTGCCGACGCGCGGTCCGAGCGCCCGCGGGACGACGGTCAGCACCTGGTCGCAGTAGTTCGCGACGTCGCCGGTGAAGACCACCTCCTTGACGTTGACCTCGTCGGCCAGCAGGTCGGCGAACGGCCGCAGCGCCTCGGCGTCGGCGCTGGCCACGGTCAGCGTGGCCAGCGGCAGCCGTACCCGCAGCCCCTTGGCCTTGCGGAGCGACAGCGCGGCCGACGCCACGTCCCGGATGCCGTCCATGCCGGTGACCAGCGCGTGGTCGGCCGGGAAGGCCGCCGGGCGGGGGAAGTCGGTCAGGTGCACCGAGCGCTCCCCGGTCAACCCACGCCAGATCTCCTCGGCGGTCAGCGGGGCCAGCGGCGCCAGCACCCGGCACAGGGTCTCCAGCACGGTGGCCAGCGTGTCGAACGCGTCCGCGTCGCCGGCCCAGAAGCGGTCCCGGGACCGCCGCACATACCAGTTGGTCAGCGCGTCGAGGTAGTTGCGGACGGTCTGGCAGGCGCCCGAGATGTCGTACTCGTCCATCTGATTTTGAACGTCCGACACCAACTCGCCGGTCTTGGCCAGCACGTACCGGTCCAAGAGGTGCCGCGAATCCGTACGGAATGCGGCCGAGTGACCGGACGCGTTGGCGTACAGGCTGAAGAAGTACCAGACGTTCCACAGCGGCAGCAGCACCTGCCGGACCGCGTCACGGATCGCCACCTCGGTGACCGGCATGTCCCCGCCGCGCAGGACCGGCGATGACATCAGCATCCAGCGCATCGCGTCCGACCCGTGCGTGTCGAACACCTTGTACACGTCCGGGTAGTTGCGCAGGCTCTTGGACATCTTCCGGCCGTCCTCGCCCAGCAGGATGCCGTGGCTCAGGCAGTTCCGGAACGCCGGCCGGTCGAACAGCGCGGTGGCCAGCACGTGCATCGTGTAGAACCAGCCGCGGGTCTGCCCGATGTACTCGACGATGAAGTCGCCCGGGTAGTGGTGCTCGAACCAGTCCTTGTTCTCGAACGGGTAGTGCACCTGGGCGAACGGCATCGACCCGGACTCGAACCAGCAGTCCAGCACCTCCGGCACCCGGCGCATGGTCGACTGCCCGGTCGGGTCGTCCGGGTTGGGCCGGGTCAGGTCGTCGATGTACGGCCGGTGCAGGTCGGTCACCTTGACCCCGAAGTCGCGCTCCAGCTCCTCGAACGAGCCGTAGACGTCGACCCGCGGGTAGTTGGGGTCGTCCGACTTCCACACCGGGATCGGCGAGCCCCAGAACCGATTACGGGAGATCGACCAGTCGCGGGCGTTGGCCAGCCACTTGCCGAACGAGCCGTCCTTGATGTGCGCCGGCGTCCAGGTGATCTCCTGGTTGAGCTCGACCATCCGGTCGCGGAACTTGGTCACGGCCACGAACCACGACGACACCGCCTTGTAGACCAGCGGGGTGTCGCAGCGCCAGCAGTGCGGGTACGAGTGCGTGTAGCCGTCGTGCCGCACGACGACGCCCCGCTCCTTGAGCGCGGCGATCACCGGCTTGTTCGCGTCGAACACCTGCAGACCCTGGTAATCCGGGACCAGCGCGGTGAACCGGGTGTGGTCGTCGACGGTCACCACGGTCGGGATGCCGGCCGCGTTGCAGGCGTTCTGGTCGTCCTCACCGAAGGCCGGAGCCATGTGCACCACGCCCGTGCCGTCCTCGGTGGTCACGAAGTCGGCCCCGAGCACCTGGAACGCGTTCGGGCCGCCCGGCTCGACCAGGAAGTCGAACAGCGGCGTGTAACGGCGGCCGACCAGCTCCCGGCCCAGCACGGTCCCGGTCTGCTCGAAACCGTCGAGCTCTTTGGCGTACGCGGCCACGCGCGCAGCCCCCACCAGCAGCTTCTGGCCGTCCTTGGCCAGCACCGCGTACTCGATGTCCGGGCCGACGGCCAGCGCCAGGTTGGACGGCAGGGTCCACGGCGTGGTCGTCCACACCGCGATGTCCTCACCCGTGTCGAGGCGGAACTTGACCGTGAGCGCCGGGTCGGTGCGGTCCCGATAGACGTCGTCCATCCGGGTCTCCGTGTTGGACAACGGCGTCTCGCACCGGAAGCAGTAGGCGAGCACCCGGAAACCCTCGTACACCAGCCCCTTCTTGAAGAGGGTCTGGAACGCCCACATCACGGACTCCATGTAGTCCGGGTCGAGGGTCTTGTAGTCGTGCGAGAAGTCGACCCAGCGGGCCTGGCGGGTGACGTAGCGCTCCCAGTCCTGGGTGTACGCCAGCACCGACGTCCGGCAGGCCTCGTTGAACTTGGCCACGCCCAGGTCGAGGATCTCGGCCTTGGTGTTGATCCCGAGCTGCTTCTCGGTCTCCACCTCGGCCGGCATCCCGTGGGTGTCCCAGCCGAAGCGGCGCTCGACGTGCTTGCCCCGCATCGTCATGTAGCGCGGGACGACGTCCTTCACGTACCCCGTGAACAGGTGCCCGTAATGCGGCAGCCCGTTGGCGAACGGCGGCCCGTCGTAGAAGACGAACTCGTTGGCGCCGTCGCTGCCGGCCGGCCGCTGGTCGACGCTGGCCTCGAAGGTCTTGTCGGCCTGCCAGTGCTCCAGCACCGCGCGCTCGACCGCGGGCAGGTCGGGGCTGGCCGGAACGCCGGCCGCATCGGTGTGCTTCGGGTAGTTCATTGCTCTCCTCGCAGTTCCTGTCGGACTGCGAGGACGAGCCTTGGGCCCGCGGTACCACCTCGCTTGACGACCTGAGTGAAGGCCGCCCGCTCGTTCACCGACGTCTGCGCGTGTCGGTCCGCCCGGTTCTACTAGGGCGCGTCAGCCCGTTCTTCCGGAGGCTCCCCGGTGATGGCCGGTTCGTTGCCCGCTGGCTCACAACGATACCGGCCACCCCACGATTCCTTCATCCGAGTTCCGCCCCCGGGCACTGATGCGTGTTTGTGCTCAAAGCGCTTTGAGCACAAACACGCATCAGGGGGCTTGCAGCGTGGTCTTCCAGAGCGACACACCGTCACGGTCGCGCAGATTGACGGTGAACGCCCTGGTCCGCCCGTCGATCTCGACCTCGCCGAAGTGCTGGAAGCCCTCGGCCGGGGACGCGTTGGCCACCGGCGGGGTGTGACTGAACACCACCTGCGGGCCGAACGTGGCGTCCATCGCGTTCGGCCCGAACGCCCCGGCGTGGGCCGGACCGGACACGAACTCCCAGAACGGGGTGAAGTCCTGGACCGCCGCGCGGGCCGGGTCGTAGTGGTTGGCCGCGGTGTAGTGCACGTCGGCGGTGAGCAGCACGACACCGGTCACCCCGGCTCGATGCGCCGACCGCAGGACCTGGGCGAACTCGAGCTCGCGGCCCTTCGGAGCACCCGGGTCGCCCTGGGCCACACCCTCCTGGGCGGTCGGGCCGTCCGGCACCACGATGCCCAGCGGCAGGTCGTTGGCGATCACCTTCCAGGTGGCGTGGCTGCGCTTCAGGCCCTTGATCAGCCACTCGCGCTGCTCGTGACCGAGCAGGCCGCGGTTCGGGTCGGCGTACGTGTTGCCGTCGTTGACGTCCTTGAACGTACGCATATCGAGCACGAACACGTCCAACAGCGGACCGTACGAAAGCTTGCGGTAGACCGTCCCCTGCGACGCCGGGATGGGCACCCATTCGTGGTAGGCCTGGTGCGCCCGCGCCGCCAGCACGTCGACCCGCTTCTCGGTGTAGCGGGCGTCGTCCAGGATCTCCCCCGGGTACCAGTTGTTCAGCACCTCGTGGTCGTCCCACTGGTTGAGCTGCGGCACCTCGGCCGCGAACCGCTTGTACGCGTCGTCGAGCAGGTTGTAGGCGTACTGCCCGCGGTACTCCTTCAGCGTCTCGGCGACCTTGGACTTCTCCTCGGTGACCAGGTTGTTCCAGACCCGGCCGTCGGGCAGGGTCACGCTCGCGACCAGCGGCCCGTCGGCGTAGACGGTGTCACCGGAGTGCAGCAGGAAGTCGGGGCGCCGCCGCCGCATCGATTCGAAGATCTTCAGGCCGCCGTACGCCGGATCGATGCCCCACCCCTGGCCGACGACATCGCCGGTCCACACGAAGCGCACGTCCCGCCGCCCCAGGGGCGCCGTGGTCAGCCGGCCACGCTCGGCCGCGCTGAACAGGCCGTGCCGGTCCAGGCTCTCCACCCGTACCCGGTAGTGCAGGTCCTCGCCCGGCGGCAGCCCACGCAGCCGGACCTTGCCGGTGAAATCGGTGTCCGGGGTGACCACCGGACCGCGGACCAGCCGGGCGCCCTTGAAGTCGGGCCGGCGGGCCACCTCCACCCACATCCGCCCCGGACGGTCGGCGCGAGTCCAGACCATGGCCGTCCCGGCCGCAGGGTCGCCACTCTGCACGCCGTGCGTGAGAACCGGGCGCCCGCTCTGCTTGTACGCGAAGGCCGGGTTCGCCGTCCCCACGGCGCCGGCGATGCCACCGGCCAGGCCCACCCGAAGCAGGGTTCGTCTATTTATCGAGGTCATGATGATGGCCTATCGGCTCGACATGACAGACGCACCGTGCCGAGGTGGACGGCACCTAAACTCGTACCCGTGATCCGCGTCGCGATCGACGAGCCCACACCGGCGGATGTTCCGCACGAACTGGAGTCGCGCCCCCACACCGGCCTGTGACCGAGGCCACGTCACGTCTCTTCCGGCGGGCTCGTCCACCTGACATGAGCCGACTTTCACTGAACGATGTCGCACCCCACGCCTACAAGGCCGTGAGCGGCATGGAGATCTACGCCCGGCAGAACAACGACCCGCAGCTGTACGAGCTGGTCAAGCTGCGCGCCTCGATGGTCAACGGCTGCGGTTTCTGCGTCGACATGCACGCCACCGAGGCCCAGCAGGCGGGCGAGTCGACCCGCCGGCTGTTCGCCGTGTCCGCGTGGCGCGAGGCCACCCAGCTCTTCACCGCGAAGGAACAGGCGGCGTTCGCCCTGACCGACGCGGTGACCAAACTCGGCGAACACGGCGTCCCCGACGACGTGTGGGAGGAGGCGGCCCGCCACTTCGACCAGACCGAGCTGGGCAACCTCCTGATGGCCATCGTCACCATCAACGTCTGGAACCGCCTCGCGATCGCCACGAAGCAGGACCTCCCCAACGTTTGACCCCACCACCGGCGCCCGCGCCCCTCGCACGCGCCACACCCGCGGTCCCCACCGGTGGCTTCACCGGCCGCGCCTCTTAGGTCGCGGTACGTGCACCGTGATCACGTCGGAGGTGCTGACCAGCTCGTCCTTGGTGACCCGGGGGAATGACGTCGAGACCGCTCCAGTCGGCGTACCCGTGGGCCACCGGCTGGTAGTCGTCCAGGAGGGCGACGCGCATCAGGCCAGCTCAGGGAACCAGAGCTGGATCTCCCGCTTGGCGCTGTCGGGCGAGTCGGAGGCGTGTACGAGGTTTTCCCGGTTCGACAGCGAGAAGTCCCCCCGGATCGTGCCCGCGGCGGCCTTGCGCCCGTCGGTCGACCCGATCATCGCCCGGATGACCTCGATCACCTGATCGCCGGACACCACCATCGCGACCAGCGGCCCCGAAGTCATGAACTCCTTGAGCGGCGGGTAGAACGCCTTGTCGACGTGCTCGGTGTAGTGCTGGTCGGCGAGCGCGGCGTCCATCGACCGCAGCACCATCGCGTCGACCGCGAGTCCCTTGCGCTCGAACCGGCCGATGATCTCGCCGACCAGACCACGGCGCACGGCGTCAGGCTTGATCAGTACGAGCGAGCGCTCGCCGGACGGGCTGGTCACGGTTGGTTCCTCCCAGGTTCGACACGCGGAGCGTCAGCCTATCGGTACCGATCCCGCGCCCACCGCCAACCTCGCGCAACCGCGGTTTCCGCCCGGGCGGCCACCCGCGATTTCTCTCCCGGCCCCCGCCGAGCGCCACCTGCGGGTAACCGCCGTTCCGCCTGGGCTCGCGCCGAGCGCCAACTGCGGGTAACCACACTTTCGCTCCGCCCCCGGAGCGCCATAGCCTGACAGGAACACAAAGGGGGTCCACTGTGGCGAACCAAACCGGCCGACCCGTCGCGCCGGCGCGCAAGCTTTTCGCGGCGGTGCTGGGCACTTTCGCGGTGTTCGTGATGGTGTTCGGGCTCGGCCTGTCCAGCTGGCCGATCGTCGCCCTGGGCGCCGCACTGCTGGCGCTGGCGATCGCGCTCGGCATGGTCAACGTCGTGCGCCGCGGCGCCCGCGCCTGGGTGACCGGCCACGGTCAGGTGAAGGCGATCTCCGACCCGCCCCCCAACGGCGCCTACGGCCGCGCCGAGATTCAGCTGGTGGTGGTCGCCCCCGGCCTGCCCGTGACCGAGGTCATGGTGCGCGACGCGCGCGTACCCACGGGCAAATGGCCCCGCGTGAACGAGACCCTGCCGATCTCGGTCGACGTCGACGACATGCGCCGCTGCAAGATCGAGTGGGCCGACGTGGAAGACCGCAGCGACGACGGCGACCCGCCCCCGCCATCGTTCGAGCAGCCCGAGGAGTTCCTCGACGACGACCTGCTGGGCGAGCCCGAGGCCCCGCCATGGGTGACCCGCGACCGAGCCTGGGGCCGTGGCCCCGACGAGCCCATGCCCCCCGCCGCCGCCCAGACCTCCCCCGTGGCCACGGAGGAACGCCCCAGCTCCTCAGTGGTGGTCCACGACACCCCAGGCGGCCCCATCCTCGAGGGCGAGTACGTCAACCACGACGACATCCCCACAGTCCTCCCCCAGCGGGCCCCTCGCCCCCACCCCCACCACGCCGAGTCCCAGGCAACCGCGTCCCCCCTCCTGGACGAGCCCCCCACCCCCGACACTCCCTTGCTGGACCCGACCGATCCTCCCGCTCCCACCACCCCCCAGCCCGACCCCGCCGATCCCCCCGCCTCCGCTATTCCCGAGCCCCCCACGCCCGCCGCCGCTCACACCGAGGCACCCCCACGCCCCCGCACCCCCCGTTCAGCCCCCGCCCCCGAGGCCGACTCACGTTTCACCGAGTCCGCCCCCCACCCGACCCAGCCCGACCCGTACCCCACCGAGTCCGACCCCCACCCCACCGCGTCCAACTCGTACCTGACCGAGTCCGACCTCCACCCGACCGATTCCAACCCCCATTCCGACCCACTCCCCTTCCAACCCGACCAGCCTTCTCCTCCTGACCCCGACCTGCCCTCTCCCGAACCCGACCAGCCCGCACCCCACCGGCGCACGGCCTTCTTCGAACAGCCCGACCCCCACCCCAGCCCGTCCTCCTACACCCCCGTGACAGACCAGACCCACCCCGCCTACACCCCCGTCCAGTCACCCTCCGCACCTCCCACTCCGCCCCCCACCGCAGCGAGTGACACTCCCCCATCACCCCCCGAACACCGCCGCCCCAGCCCGCGCCCCCGCCGCCCTTCAGAACCAAAATCAGAAACCTTCACGGGTACGCCCACCCACTCCCCAGAAGCACCACCGACTCCCGCCGGCCCACCAGCAGGCCTGGTCCCCGAGCAACGTGCCGCCGGCGTGCCCGGTTCCACCTCCGCCCGCCCCGCCTCCCACCCCACCAACCCATCCCCCACCAGCGCGGCTGCTTCCCCTCCCCGCCCCCGCGAGGCGCAACCCTCCACCCCCCGCCACGAGTCCGAGGCGTCCCCCACCGACAACCCCGAGGCGCAGCCCACCACGCCCCACACCCAGCTCCACGAGCAAGAGACACCTCTCACCGACAAGCCCGGCACGCCTGAGGCGACCCACACCGGCGGGCCCCAGACGGCCCACTCTGGCAAGCCCGGGGCAGCTCACCTCGACGAGTCCCAGACGACCCGCACCGGCGAGGATCAAACTTCGCGCCCGCAGGACGAGACCCACCTCCGCGAAGACCGCGACATCGACCTCCCCCTGGACGACAACGACCTGCAGTCCCCCCCGGAGTTCGCCCCCGAGTCCCGCCACAGCCTGACCACCGACGTCATAGCCCCACCGCCAGGCACCCCCGAACCCCCAAGGTCCTGGGCAGCCGGCTCCACCGCCTCCACCCCACCGTCCGAGGTCCCCGTCTCCAAACGCCCGCCCACCTCCGACGAGGACCTGACCACCCCACCGTCTCAGGCAACAGCCGCCGCAGCCGCCGACCGAGCAGCCGCTACCGGCGACACCTCTCCCCGCCCCTGGGAGACAAGCCGCACCCCCAACGACCCACCCCCACCCGCCACCAGCGACACCGCCCCGTCCGCCACCCCCAAGGTCCAGTCCGCCCGTCCGTGGCAGGCGTCCCCCACCGCGGACACCCCCCACCCCGCCTCCTCCTTCGATGACCCCCTACTCGACGACCTCCTAGACCCCGGCCCACCCCCGTGGGAAGCCCGCCAAGCCGCCGCCAAGGCCGCCCAGCCGCCTTCCCCCCACACACCGACCTCACCAACCACCGCCCAGGCACCGCCCTCGTCCCCCACTTCCACGACCGCCCCGACCGCGCCCTCATCAGACCCGGCCCCAGCCACGCCCCCAGCACCAGCACCAGCACCAGCACCAGCACCAGCACCAGCACCAGCACCAGCACCAGCCTCAACCCCGGCACCGGCACCGGCACCGGGCCCGATCCCGGCACCAGGCCCGACGGCCGCCCATTCCGGCCCGGTGATCGGCACGGCCCCACTCAGCCCGCCCACGACCGGCACCGCCTCGTCACCCGGCCGGTCGAGCGAGCCCACCGAGCCGCCCAAATCCGCAGCGGCCCCCGCGGCACGTCCCGCCACCCCGCCGGCCGGAACCAAGCCGATCATCGTCTCGGCCACGGCCCGCCCCGCGACCGTCAAGGGCCCCCGCCCGTGGGCAGACCTGGAGGGCTCCGGCTACGAACCGGCCGAACGCACCGACGAGGTCATCACCGCCTACCCGAGTGCCCGCCCCGGCCCGGCCGGCGCGATTCACGGCGTGGGCATCACGGTCCTGGTGACGAACATGGCCCGCTCGATCGACTTCTACCGCGACACGCTCGGCTTCTTCCAGATCGACACGGGCACCGGCAGCGCGGTCCTGGCCTCCGGCGACACCCGGCTGGTTCTCCGCGCGGTGCATTCGCTGTCCCCCGACATCGGCCGGCTGATCTACCTGAACTTGGAGGTAGGCGACGTAGACGCCGTCTTCGAAGAGCTGAAAAACAAGGGCGTAAAGTTCCTGCACGGTCCCCGCCCTGTCAACCGCGGCGACAAGCTCGAGCTGTGGGCGGCCACTTTCTACGACCCAGACGGCCACAACATCGCAATCACCCAGTGGCGAGCCATCCGCTGACACCCCCAGCACTCCGGCCGGCCGCCAACCCCAGCACCCCGGCCGGCCACCACCCTCGCAGCCCCCGGTCTCTCAACAAACGCCGCAGTCTCAGCTGCCGGGTATCGAGGCGGTGGCCTGCCGCACGCCAACGCAACAGGGTTCCCCGCTCAACAAGCCGCAATAGCCGGCCCTTCAGGAACGTGGCGGGTACCCGGCCGCCACGCCACGACGCCCGGCCACTCGGCAACACCGCAACGCCCGGCCTCTGAAGAACACGCCAGCCACCGAGCCACTCGACAACCACCACAGCGCCCGGCCCCTGAAGAACACGCCAGCCACCGAGCCACTCCACAACCACCACAGCACCCGGCCGCACATGCACGCGCGGCGACCGGCCGCTCGAAACGCCGGGGGCAAGCGCTCGAAAAACGGGGGCCGGTCACCCGGAAACGCAGAGGCCGGCCACCCGGAAACGCGGGAGCCAGCCACCCGGAAACGCAGAGGCCGGCCACCCGGAAACGTGGGAGCCAGCCACCCGGAAACGCAGAGGCCGGCCACCCGGAAACGTGGGAGCCAGCCACCCGGAAACGCAGAGGCCCAGCCACCCGGAGATCGCGGCCGGGGTCAGCCCAGGATCTTGCGGCGCACATGGGTCGCGTAGACCCAAGCCGCCCCAAAGATCAGCCCGATGACCGCCAGCGACCAATGCAGCAGCCCGCTGACCAGCAACAACGCCTGAATGACAGTGCCGGCGGACCAGGCCCACCGCCGCTTCATGACGCCGGCCACCAGAATGCACAGCACGGCGAGCGTGACCACCGCCCCGATCCCCCAGCCGCTCAAATGCCCGCCGAGAATCCGGATCGGCTGAATCGCCAACAGCAACACAATCGCCTCGAGCACGAGCGTGCCCGCCCCGAGCCCACGCACCGCGGCACCGGGGTTCCGCAAACCCGACGGCCGACGCGGCGGCGTGTCTGAGGAGCCGGCGAGCGGCAGCTTGTCAGAGGAGTCAGGGGGCGGCGTGGTCACTTCTTCAGGAGCTTCCGGGCATCGGCCACGGTCACGATCGAGCCGGTGATCAGGACGCCGACGCCGCTGAGTTCGCCGTCGGTGTCGGACTCGGCCAGGACTACTGCTTCCTCGATGGCGTCGGGCATGGTTTGGGCCACTGTCACGCGGTCCTCGCCGAAGATGGTGGTCGCCAACTGCGCCAGTTCCTCCAGCGGCATCGAGCGGGGCGAACTGTTGCGGGTGACGACGATCCGGGCGGCGATCGGCTCGAGCAGGTCGAGCAGCCCGGACACGTCCTTGTCGCCGAGGGCGGCCACGACGGCGACCAGGTGGCGGAAGTTGAACTCCTCCTCCAGCGCCGCCACGGTCGCGGCCATGCCGTGCGGGTTGTGCGCACCGTCGAGGAGGATCGCGGGCGCGCTGCGTACCCGTTCGAGGCGGCCGGGCGAATCCACCTGCGCGAAACCCTCGCGCACAATCTCGATCTCGAGCTGCTTGTCCTTGCCGGCCCCGAGGAACGCCTCGACCGCGGCGAGCGCCACCGCCGCGTTCTGTGCCTGGTGGGCGCCGTGCAGCGGCAGGAAGATCTCGTCGTACACGCCGCCGAGGCCTTGAAGGGTGAGCAGCTGCCCGGCCACCGCGATGTCCCTTTGCACGACCCCGAACTCGCCGCCCTCGCGGGCCAGCGTGGCGCCCATCTCGACGGTGCGTTCGAGCAGCGGGCGCATAGCCTCCTCGGTCTGCAGCGCGCTGATCACGGTGGCGCCCTTGTGGATGATGCCGGCCTTGGCCCAGGCGATGTCCTCGATCGTGTCGCCGAGCCACTCGGTGTGGTCGAGCCCGATCGGGGTGATCACCGCGACGCCGGCCTCGATCACGTTGGTGGCGTCGTCCTCGCCGCCCATGCCGACCTCGATCACGGCCACGTCGACCGGGGCGTCGGCGAACTGCGCGTACGCCATGGCCGTGGTCAGGTCGAAGTAGGTCAGCGGCTCGGACACCCGCGAGTCGATCAGCTCGGCCAGCGGCTCGACCTCGTTGTAGGTGGCGACCAGCGCCTCCTCGGAGATCGGCTCGCCGTCCAGGCTGATCCGTTCGCGGATGGTTTCCAGGTGCGGGCTGGTGTAGCGGCCGGTGTGCAGCCCGTGCGCCCGCAGCAGGGCGTCGATCATGCGCGCGGTCGACGTCTTGCCGTTGGTGCCGGTCAGATGGATCGACGGGTACGCCCGTTGCGGGCTCCCGAGCACGTCCATCAGGTCTTTGATCTTGCGAAGGTCGAAGTCCATCCGGGTGAAGCCGCGCTTCAACAGCGCGGCGTCAACCTCGTCGTACTCACTCATGCCACGCCTTCCTTTGGCATGCCGTCCGCGGGCGCCGGGTGGCGCCGCTGGGTGCGGCCGGTCATGCCGTTGGCAACGCCGAAAGGGCCGCCGCGATTCTCTCCAGGTCGGCCTCGGCCGTCGCCAGCCGATCCTTGATCTTCGCGACCACCTGCTCCGGCGCTTTGCTGACGAACGACTCGTTGCCCAGCTTGGCCCGGCACTGCGCGGCCTCCTTCTCGGCGGCGGCGCGGTCTTTCTCCAGCCGCGCCCGCTCGGCCGCGACGTCGATGGTGCCGCGGGTGTCCAGGTCGACGGTGATCCCGCCGGCCACGGTCAGGGTCGCCGTGGCGGTGAAGTCGCCGCCGGGCGCGTCCAGCCGGGCCAGCGACCGGATCAGCGGCTCGTGCGTGTCGATGCCGACGTTGCCCAGCCCGGTGAGCGCCGCGTGGACCCGCTGACCGGGCCGCAGCCCCTGGTCGGAGCGGAAGCGCCGCACCTCGGTCACGACCTTCTGCAGGGCGGCCAGCTCTTCCTCGGCGGCGTCGTCGATCCGTGCGGCCTCGGACACCGGCCACGTCGCCGTGACGACCGTCGCCTCGCCGGTCAGGCTGGTCCACAGTTCCTCGGTGACGAACGGGATCACCGGGTGCAGCAGCCGCAGCAGGTTGTCGAGCACATGCCCCAGGACCCGCCGGGTACGTTCCGCCTCCGCACCACCCGCGGCCAGCACCGGCTTGCTGAGCTCGACGTACCAGTCACACACGTCGTCCCAGGCGAAGTGGTAGAGGCTGTCGCAGTACTTCGCGAACTCGTACGTCGCCAGCTGCTCGGTCGTCTCGGCGGTCACGTGCTGGAGCCGGGACAGGATCCACCGGTCGACGGCGTTCAGTTCGTCCTGCTCGGGCAGCCCGCCCGCGACCGTGGCCCCGTTCATCAGCGCGAACCGGGTCGCGTTCCACAGCTTGTTGCAGAAGTTGCGGGAGCCCTGGCACCACTCCTCGCTGATCGGCACATCGGAGCCGGGGTTGGCTCCGCGGGCCAGCGTGAACCGGGTGGCGTCGGCGCCGTACCGGTCGATCCAGTCCAGCGGGTCGACCACGTTGCCGAACGACTTCGACATCTTCTTGCCGTGCCCGTCGCGCACCATGCCGTGCAGGGCGACCACGTCGAACGGCTGCTTGCCGTCCATCGCGTACAGCCCGAACATCATCATCCGGGCGACCCAGAAGAACAGGATGTCGTACCCGGTGACCAGCACCGACGTCGGATAGAACTTCTCCAGCTCGAGCGTCTGGTCGGGCCAGCCCATGGTCGAGAACGGCCACAGCGCCGACGAGAACCACGTGTCCAGCACGTCCTCGTCCTGTCGCCAGCCCTCGCCGGTCGGTGCCTCGTCATCCGGCCCGACGCACACGACCTCCCCACCGGGCCCATACCAGACCGGGATCCGGTGCCCCCACCACAGCTGCCGCGAGATGCACCAGTCGTGCATGTTGTCGACCCAGGAGAAGTAGCGTTTGGCCAACTCGGCCGGCTCGATCGCCACCCGCCCGTCGCGCACCGCGTCGCCGGCGGCCTGGGCCAGCGGCCCGGTCTTCACGAACCACTGCAGCGACAGCCGCGGCTCCACCGTCGTCTTGCACCGCGAGCAGTGCCCCACCGAGTGCACGTAGGGCCGCTTCTCCGCGACGATGCAACCTTCCTCACGCAGCGCCGCGACCACCGCCGGCCGGGCCTCATAACGATCAAGACCTTCAAACGGCCCGGGTACGGTGACCACGGCGCGTTCGTCCATGATCGTGATGCTCGGCAGCCGGTGCCTCTGCCCGATCTCGAAGTCGTTGGGGTCGTGGGCCGGCGTGACCTTGACCGCCCCCGTGCCGAAGCTCGGGTCGACGTGCTCGTCGGCCACGATCGGGATGCGCCGCCCGGTCAGCGGCAGCTCCACCTCGGTGCCGATCAGGTGCTTGTAGCGTTCGTCATCCGGGTGTACGGCCACCGCGGTGTCGCCGAGCATGGTTTCGGCCCGGGTGGTCGCCACCACGATGGCGTCGGCCCCGTCGCCGTACCGGATCGAGACCAGCTCACCGTCGTCATCGGTGTGCTCGACCTCGATGTCGCTCAGCGCCGTCAGGCACCGCGGGCACCAGTTGATGATCCGCTCGGCGCGGTAGATCAGTTCGTCCTCGTACAACCGCTTGAAGATCGTCTGCACCGCACGGGACAGCCCCTCGTCCATCGTGAACCGCTCGCGCGACCAGTCGACCGAGTCACCGAGCCGGCGCATCTGCCCGAGGATCGCGCCGCCGGACTCCGCCTTCCACTGCCAGACCTTCTCGACGAAGGCCTCCCGCCCCAGGTCGTGCCGGGATTTGCCCTCGGCGGCAAGCTGGCGTTCGACGACGTTCTGCGTGGCGATGCCGGCGTGGTCCATCCCCGGGAGCCACAGGACCTCGTACCCCTGCATGCGCTTGAGTCGGGACAGCGTGTCCTGAATGGTGTGGTCGAGCGCGTGGCCGACGTGCAGCGAGCCGGTGACGTTGGGCGGCGGGATCACGATCGAGAACGCCGGCTTGTCACTCTTCGGGTCCGCGGCGAACAGCCCCGACGATACCCACGACTCGTACCGCCGCTGCTCTACCTCGCCCGGCTGGTACTGGGCGGAGAGTTCACCGGAGGGACGGCCGTCGGGTGCGCTGGTCTGGGTTGTTTCGCTCACCCGGCAATTCTACGGAGGTGGTGTACGGGGACAGCCACGGGATTGCGTGGTTGTGGATAACCGGCTGGCTGTGGATTGTTAGGCTGCCCCGATGTCCGAGCGCAGCAGCGGTCCGGCCGAGTCCGAGCCCGTGGCAACGGCCCCTCCAGGAGCCGCATCCGTGCACGTCGAGGCCGGTCAGCCCGACCCCGCCGAAGCCGGCCGGTCCCACCCGACCGAGACCGGTCAGCCCGATCCGATCGAGGCCGGCCAGTCCCACCCGATCGAGGCCAGTCGGTCGAACCGGATCGAAGCCAGTCAGCCCGACCCGATCGAGGTCGGCGACGGCCCCTTCCCGCTCACCGAGCCCGCCGGCGACGACGAGGCAACCCTCAAGCCCAAATCCCGTACGCGCTCGATCCTGCTGGCCGGTCTGCTCGCGGTCGGCGTGGCCGGTGCCGTGGCGGCGGGCATCACCGCCTACCAGATCGTCTCGGAGAAGGACGCCACCCTCACCCCGCCCACGGACCTCGGCGGCCTCAAGGTCGACGACAGCGAGAACGGCCGCAACACCTCCGACTACCTCACCACAGCCCTGTCGGCCGAGGTCTCCCTCGACAGGACGGTCGGCGCCGTCTACCGCGATGCCGCTGACCAGCGGAAGGGCGTGCTGCTCTTCGGCGGCACCGGCCTGATCTGGAGCCCCGGCAACGACCTGGAGTCGGCCTTCGACCTGATCGCCGACGACCAGGGCTCGGTCACCGACGTGCACGACGTGCCGGCCGGCGGCCTCGGCGGCTCCATGAAGTGCGGTCAGACGATCACCGCCGACGGCCAGATGCCGGTCTGCGGCTGGGCCGACCACGGCAGCCTCGCCGTCGGCCTCTTCCCGAGCCGTTCCGAGGACGAAGCCGCCAAGCTCCTGCGCGACTTCCGCGACGTGGCCCAGAAACGCAACTAGCCCGCACCGCGGTTTGACCGCGGGCGGGCTGGCAGGACACAAAAACAATCGAGCAAGACACAAAAAATCGAGGGCCACCCCGCAAAGGGTGACCCTCGATCAACGTTTAGTCCGGCGGCGTCCTACTCTCCCACACCCTCCCGAGTGCAGTACCATCGGCGCTGGCAGGCTTAGCTTCCGGGTTCGGAATGAGACCGGGCGTTTCCCCACCGCTATGACCACCGAAACAACCATCAACAACACAACCCTCCCAGCAACCCAAACCCCGACCGTCACCGGCCACGATTCAAGGTGGATGGTTGTTTGCTGTGAATCACACAGTGGACGCAATCACGCTTCAATAATCTTCCGCTAAAGGTTAGTTAAGCCCTCGGCCTATTAGTACCGGTCAACTGAACCAGTTACCTGGCTTACATCTCCGGCCTATCAACCCAGTCGTCTAGCTGG
>NZ_JBICSP010000021.1:0-1081 GCF_043197135.1 Actinoplanes sp. NPDC049265
CCGGAAGCTAAGCCTGCCAGCGCCGATGGTACTGCACTCGGGAGGGTGTGGGAGAGTAGGACGCCGCCGGACTAAACGTTGATCGAGGGTCACCCCGAGCCGGGGTGGCCCTCGATGCGTTTGTGGGGCGGTGTGACCGCCGCTGTGCGATCTGCCGGTGTGAACCGGCTGTAACTTGGAACGCTGAACAGTGGGAAGTTGATGGCGCCTGCCCGCAGGTGGTGTGCGCCGGATCGGAAGGATTGACCCGTGACGACAGGACCGCAGGACGGCGGCTCCCAGCGCGACGACGAAGGCCGGGACGGCCGCGGTCGCGACCGGGATGGTGACGCCTCCCCGCGTGGTGACCGGGGCAATCGTCCGGCCGGCGAGCGCGGCGGGTTCCGCAGCGACTCCCGTGGCGGCGACCGTGACCGTGGCGGCTACCAAGGGGGTGGCGCCCGCGGTGGCTATCGTGGCGGCGACTCCCGTGGCGGCGACTCCCGCGGCGGCGACTCCCGCGGCGGCGACTCCCGCGGCGGTTATCGGGGCCGGGACGACCGGGGTGGCGACCGTGACCGGGGCGGGTTCCGGGGGGACTCGCGTGGCGGTGACCGGGGCGGCTACCAGGGTGGTGGCTTCCGGGGGGACCGTGAGCGTGGCGGTCAGGATCGGGGCGGCTTCCGTGGCGGGGACGACCGTGGTGGATTCCGTGGCGGCGACCGTGACCGTGGCGGCCACCAGGGGCGCGGCGACCGTCCGCAAGGTGGCTTCCGTGGAGGCGACCGGGACCGGCGCGATGACCGCGGTGGGTACGACCGTCCGGGCAACCGGGGCGACCGCCCGCAGGGGGGCGGGTTCCGTGACCGTCCCTACGGTGGCGACCGGCCGCAGCGTCCCCAGGGTGGCTTCCAGGGCGACCGGGATCGGCGCGACGACTTCCGTCGTGACGACCGGCCGGGTGGTGATCGTGGTGGGTTCCGTGGTGGTGATCGGCCCACTGGTGATCGTGGTGGGTTCCGTGGTGGTGATCGGCCCACTGGTGATCGTGGTGGGTTCCGTGGTGGTGATCGGCCCACTGGTGATCGTGGTGGGTTCCGTG
>NZ_JBICSP010000021.1:1172-145658 GCF_043197135.1 Actinoplanes sp. NPDC049265
GCGTCCGTGGTGGTGATCGGCCTACCGGTGATCGTGGTGGGTTCCGTGGTGGTGATCGGCCTACCGGTGATCGTGGTGGGTTCCGTGGTGGTGATCGGCCCACCGGTGATCGTGGTGGATACCGGGACCGGGACGATCGCGGTGGGTTCCGTGGCGATCGTGGGCCGCGGGACGACCGGGGCGGGGCCCGGGATGACCGTGGGCCGCGGGAGGGCTACCAGGGTGGGCGGGGCGACCGTCCGCAGGGTGGCTTCCGGGGCGACCGCGATGACCGGGGCGCGCGTGGCGGGTTCGACCGGGACCGTGGGGGGCAGCGCGACGGCGGCTTCCAGCGGGATCGGGGAAACTTCGACCGCGGCGGGCGCGGTGGCTTCGACCGGGATCGCGGTGGCCAGCGTGACGGTGGTCAGCGTGATGGAGGTCAGCGGGACGGCGGCTTCGACCGGGACCGGGGCGGGCAGGGCTTCCAGCGGGATCGCAGTGGGCCGCGGGATGGGGGCTTCCAGCGGGACCGCGGAGGGTCGGACCGTGGCGGGGCTCGTGAGGATCGTCCGCAGGGCGGTTTCCGGCGGGACGACCGGGGCGATCGCGGTGGCTTCCAGCGGGATGACCGCGGGGGTGACCGGGGTGGCTTCCAGCGGGATGACCGCGGGGGTGACCGGGGTGGCTTCCAGCGGGACGACCGCGGAGGCGACCGGGGCGGTTTCCGGCGGGATGACCGGGATGACCGGGGCGGTTTCCGGCGCGATGACCGGGGGGCGCGGGAGGCGTACCAGGAGAACCGCGGTCCTGAAGACCGGGGCGACGAGCGGCAGCCGGCCTTCCAGGCGCCCGCCATCCCCGACGACATTCAGGCCAGCGACCTCGACAAGGAAGTTCGCTCGGAGCTGCTGACGCTGTCGCGCGACATGGCCGACCGGGTGTCACGGCACCTGGTCGCGGCTGGGCAGATCATCGACGAGGACGCGGAACTGGCGCTGCAGCACGCGATCGCGGCTCGGCGGGTCGCCTCGCGGATCGCGGTCGTGCGGGAGGCGGTCGGGCTGGCCGCGTACGCCGCGGGAGACTGGGCCACGGCGATCGCGGAGCTGCGGACGTACCACCGGATGTCGGGGAAGCAGACCCACCTGGCCGAGATCGCCGACAGTGAGCGCGCGCTGGGCCGGCCGGAACGGGCAATCGACCTGTTCCGCGGGGCCGACCGCGAGGCGCTGGACAAGGCCAGCACGATCGAGCTCCTGATCGTGGCGGCGGGCGCCCGCGGTGACCTGGGCCAGCACGACGCCGCGGTGGCCATGCTGCAGGTGCGCGAACTCACCGCCGACGAGGACGCCGAGTGGGCGGCGCGGCTGCGGTACGCCTACGCCGACGCGCTGCTCGCGGCCGACCGCCGCGACGAGGCACGCGAGTGGTTCGCCCGCGCCGCGGCCGCCGACACCGACGAAACCACCGACGCCACCGAACGCCTCCTCGAACTCGACGGCGTCGTCATCGAAGGCGACGACGAGGACGAGGACGACCTCGCCACCGATGGGGCCGGGGACGAGTCCGACCAGACCGAGGCGCTCGCCGGTGACCGTGACGGGGACGGCGACGATCTCGACGGCGCTGATGACGTTGACGGCGCTGACGATCTCGACGGCGCTGACGATCTCGACGGCGATGAGGTTGAGGCGCGGGCCGGTGACGATGACTCGGACCAGGTCGGGGCGCGTGCCGGTGACCGTGACGATGACGATCTCGACAGCGATGAGGTTGAGGCGTGGGCCGGCGGGGACGACGACTCCGAAGACGATGATCTGGACGATGACGCGGTGCGGGCCGGGGACGAAGACGGCCTCGACGGGGGCCGGTCTGAGGCTCGCGCGGACGTCGACGATGCTCGGGTCCCGGACGGCGATCGCGCGGTGAGCGTCGATGAAGAGGACGACCTCGAAGGTGAGGACGACCTCGACGACGAGACGCGGACCGAGGCCGCGGTCGACCGGGTGGTCGCTCCCTCCTCCCCGGACGGCGGGGCCTCCGGTGACGCGGCCGCTTCGGGCGGTGTGGTGTCCGGTGGCGTGGCCGCTTCGGACGGCGCCGTGGTCGCTTCGAGCGGTGCGGGGTCCGGCGACGTGGCCGCCTCGGACGGCGGAGTGTCGGGTGACGGGGCAGCTGCTCCAGCCGTGCGGTTCTCTGATGGGGGACGGTCCGGCTCGGGCGACGATGGGGGACGGTCCGGCTCGGGCGACGATGGCGGGCTGTCCGGCTCGGGCGACGCGGTCGCGGGGGCGGAAGGCGACGAGAAGGCGGACGGGGACGAGTTCACCGGTGGTGGCTCGGACGGCGACGGGGAGCGCAAGGCGTGAGTGGTGGGCTGGTCGACGCGTACGACCTGGTGGTCTTTGATCTTGATGGGGTCGTCTATCTGATCGACCGGCCCATACCGGGCGCGGCGGAAGCCGTTGAGCGGCTGCGCGCCGATGGTGTTTCGGTTGCGTACGCGACCAACAACGCCTCGCGGCGCGCGGCCGACGTCGCCTCGCTGCTCACCGGGATGGGGGTTCCGGCCAAGGCCGACGAGGTTCTGACCTCGGCCGGCGCCGCCGCGGCCCTGCTCGCCCAGCGGCTCGCGCCGGGCTCGCCGGTGCTGGTGGTGGGCGCGGAAGCGTTGCGGGCCGAGGTTCGCGACGTGGGGCTGACGCCGGTCGAGACGTTCGAGGACAAGCCGGCCGCGGTGGTGCAGGGATACGGGCCGGACGTCGGCTGGCGCATCCTGGCCGAGGCGGCGCTGGCCGTGCGGGCCGGGGCGACCTGGGTGGCCACCAACACCGACCGCACCCTGCCCAGCCCGCGCGGCCCGCTGCCGGGCAACGGCTCGCTGGTGGCGGTGCTGCGTACCGCGCTGAACCGCGACCCGGACATCATCGTCGGCAAGCCCGAGCCGGCCCTGTTCACCACCGCGGCGACCCTGTCCGGCGCCGAGCACCCGCTGACCGTGGGCGACCGGCTGGACACCGACATCGAAGGCGCGAACAACGCCGGCACCGACAGCCTGCTCGTCCTGACCGGCGTGAGCGGACCGGCCGACCTCCTGGCGGCCGAGCCGGAGCGGCGCCCGACCTTCGTGGCGGCCGACCTGTCGGGGCTGTTCGAGCCGGCCGACGCGTCACGGATCCCGGGGGCGGAGACCACTTCGCTCGGCGGCTGGGACGTCACGGTCGCCGACGGCAATGTGACGCTGGGCGGGAGCGGCGCGGCCGTCGACGCCCTCCGGCTGTTGTGCCCGCACGCCTGGTCGGGGGCCACGGTGCGGGCGGGATCGGACGAGGCGCGAACGGTCCTCGGCGACTGGGGCGTCTGAGCTGGTCGCGGTCGAGCTTGGTGGCGGCCGTCTGAGCTGGTCGCGGTCGAGCTTGGTGGCGGGTGTTCGAGTTGGTCTTGGGCGTTCGCCGTTGACGGGCGGCCGGTCGGCTGGCTTGCCTTAGGGTGGCGGGGTGCCCGACGGCGAGGTCGAACGGTGGCTGCTGGAAGGGGACCCGGCGGTCCGGTGGCGGCTGCTCGGGGAAGGGCGGGAGCGGATCGCCACCGACGGGTGGGGTGCGCGGCTGCTGGCGGCGCAAAGTGACGACGGGAACTGGGGCGAGGGCGTCTACTCGCCCAAGTGGACGTCGACCACCTACACGCTGTTGCGGCTGCTCTGGCTGGGACTGCCGCCGGGGCATCCGGGTGCGCTGAGAGGATGCGCGCGGCTGTGGGAATGGCAGAAGCGGTGGCGTACGCCGGAAACCTGCATCGCCGCGATCCTGGTGCGGCTCAGCTGTTATCACGGTTATCAGGGTGAGCGGATCGGTGATCTGGTCGGGCATCTGCTGGAGCAGCAGCAGGACGACGGCGGCTGGAACTGTGCCGCGCGCGGCGACCGGACCAGGCACGGCTCGTTCCACACCTCGGTCCAGGTGCTGGAGGCGTTACGGGAGTACGACGGGCCGATCGATGTGGCGGCGGCGGTGCGGCGGGGGCGGGAGTTCTTTCTCGTACATCGGCTTTATCGATCGCATCGCTCGGATGCTGTAGCAATCAGGGGCAGCATGCGGTTTCCCGCCTTCCCGGAATGGCATTTCGACGTGCTGCGGGGGCTCGAATACTTCAGTGACAGCGGCGCCGGGGGCCGGGATGAGCGGTTGGAGGACGCCGTTCAGGTGATCCGGCGGGCGCGGCGCACGGACGGGCGGTGGCCCACCTATGCGCCTTATCCGGGACGGCAGTGGTTCGAGCTGGAACCCGTTGGGGCCGCCGGCCGATGGAGCACCGTGCGGGCGTTGCGCGTCCTCCGCTGGTGGGACTCAACCGACCAGACCTGACCGGTACGCGAAGACCCGTCCGAAGACGGCGCGGCTCCACCGACCATGCCCGACCGGTAGGCGAGGACCCGTCTGATCACGGCGCGGCTCAGTCGACCAGGCCTGATCGGTACGCGAAGACGACCAGCTGGGCGCGGTCCCGAGCGGACAGTTTGATCATGGCGCGGCTGACGTGGGTGCGGGCGGTCGCCGGGCTGACGACCAGGCGGGCGGCGATCTCCTCGTTGCTCAGGCCCTCGCCGACCAGGCCGACGATCTCGCGCTCGCGGTCGGTCAGGGACGCCAGCTGCGGATGCGGCTGCAGGACGCGGGACGGCCGGGACGCGAACTCGCGGACCACCTTGCGGGTCACCGACGGGGAGAGGAGCGCCTCGCCGGCGGCGATCAGGTGGATGGCGCGTACCAGATCAGCCGGTTTGGTGTCCTTGGTCAGGAAACCGCTGGCGCCGTGGCGGAGCGCGTCGAAGACGTACGCGTCGACCTCGAACGTCGTCAGCACCACGACCCGGGTGCCGGCCAGGTCAGGGTCGGCGGCGATCCGGCGGGTGGCCTCGATGCCGTCGATGCCGGGCATGCGGATGTCCATCAGCACGACGTCGGGGCGCAGGGCGCGGGCCTGCTCGACGGCGGCCAGCCCGTCCGCCGCCTCGCCGACGATCGTGACACCGTCCTCACTGTCCAGCAGGGTACGCAGGCCGAGCCGGACCAGGTCCTGATCGTCGGCGACGAGTACGCGTACGTCAGCCATCGGCTGCCCCCGGGTGGTAGGTGCGTGGCACGGCGCCGCGCAGCGGGATCGAGGCGGTCACCGCGAAGCCGCCGTCCGCGCCCGGACCGGTGTCGAGGCTGCCGCCGAGGGCCGTCACCCGCTCGCGCATGCCGACCAGCCCGTGCCCGCCGTCGTGGGCCGGTTGTGGAACGCCGCGGCCGGTGTCGGTGACCGCGATGCCGAGCCGGCCGTCGGCAACCGCGATCCGGACCGCGGCGGTGGCCGAGCCGGCGTGCCGGAGCACGTTGGTCAGCGATTCCTGGACCACGCGGTAGGCGGCGAGATCGACGGCGGTGGGCAGGCCGGTCAGCGGGCCCGAGATCGAGAGCTCGACGGATACGCCGGCCGAACGCGTCCGGTCGACCAGGGCGTCGAGGCGGGCCAGGCCGGGTGCCGGAGTGCGGTCGTCGACCTCCTCGGGGCCGCGTCGCACCGCGCCCAGGGTGACCCGTAGTTCGTCGAGCGACTCGCGGCTGGTCTTGCTGATCGCGGCGAGCGCTGCTTCGGCGGCCGCGAGCGCGGCGTGGTAGTCAGGCTGGGCCGGTGCGGGATCAGGCCCGTCGCCGGCCGCGGCATCGAGCCCGGCGGCGGAATCGACGGCGGCGGGGGGCTCAGGCGCGGCGGCGGAGTCAAGCGTGGCGGGGGACTCAGGCGCGGCGGCGGAGTCAACGGCGGCGGAGTCAAGCGCGGCGGGGGACTCGGACGCGGCGGGGGGTTCAAACGCGGCGGACGAGGGGGCGGTGGTGGAAGCGGCTGTCGCGTTCGGCGAGGGGGCGCGTTTGGCCAGCACGTGGAGGGCGATGTCGGCCTGCATCGTGATGGCGGCCAGCCCGTGGCCGACCACGTCGTGGACCTCCTGGGCGACGCGCAGACGTTCGGCGTCGGCGTGGCGGCGCAGCTCGTCGCGGCGGGACTGCAGCCGCTGCTCGCGGGTCACACGGACGGTAACGCCGACGGCCAGCGGAACCGCCACCCAGGCCGAGACCGGCAACGTAGGGATCAGCCCGAACCCGGTGCCGGCCATGCCGCACACGACGATCAGCACCGACGAGACAGCGGCCGCGGTGACCGACACCCGCAGCGGCCGGCGGGCGGCGACCATGTAGACGGCGAACCCCACACTGAACAGGATCGGGCCATAGAGCAGACCCATCAGTGTGTACGCACAGACGGCGGCAACCGTGACACCGAGGACCGGCAGCGGGAAGCGCCGCCGCAGCACGATCACGAGCGCCGCCACGACCACCGGGACGTACGCCCACCAGCCGTGCGGCGCGAGTCCGGTGTTGCGGGAAGCGGGCGCCGTCCCGAACACTCCGCTCAGGACCAGGAACAGCGCCAGCAAACCCGTCGGCCACTGTCACAGGATGTCACGCCGGCGGAGCACCACACCGCCCGCGACGGCGAAGACGACCAGGTACGCGGCCAGCACCAGCGCCGCCTGCCCACCGTCGACCAGGGCCGCCACCCCGGGCGTGTCCGTACCGCCGCCGAGCGCCGCCACCAGCGAACCGGCGTTCGGACCGGGCAGTCCCTTCTGCAGCTGCGCCACCCAGTCGAGCAG
The DNA here is from genome assembly GCF_043197135.1 of Actinoplanes sp. NPDC049265. NCBI lineage: Bacteria > Bacillati > Actinomycetota > Actinomycetes > Micromonosporales > Micromonosporaceae > Actinoplanes > Actinoplanes sp. NPDC049265. The sequence continues at coordinate 7,852 of NZ_JBICSP010000021.1, forward strand.
CGGCGCCGCGATCAGCGACAGCAGGTTCTGCACGGCCAGCAGCCACACCAGGCCCAGCCCGACCGGCAGCGCCACCCCGCGCAACGCGATGGCCAGCAGCGCCCCGAGCACCGTCCACATCGCCGCGATCAGCCAGCCGGCCCCGACCCCGACCAGCACATCGCCGCCCGAGGGCCAATCCAGCGGCACGCTCTCGCCCGCCGCGATCAGCGCACTCGCCGCGGCACCGAACGCGAACACCGCCAGCACCCCCACCAGCGCCGCGCCCAGGGCCACGACCAGCTTGGCGGCGTACACCCGAAGACGCGAAGGATCCTGGGTGAGCAGCGTCTTCCAGGTGCCCCAGCTGTATTCGCTGCCGACCGCGAGCACGCCCAGGATCAGCATCAGCGCACCGAGGAAGACCGGCAGCCCGCCGATGGAGTTGCCGACGAGCCGGTCCGGCAGCATCGACGCCAGTCCACGCCCCGCGGTCGGTCCGGCATCGGTGGCGCCGGCGTACCCCGCGTACGGAACGATGTAGGTAAAAATCAACGAAAGCGTGAGCGCGACCGCCAACAGCGTCCAAATCGCCGGCCGGCGCACCAGCTTGCGCGCCTCAGCGCGAATGTCATCAAACACGAGCGGTCTCCTCAAGGGGCGCGGTGGTCAGGTCGAAGAAGGCCTGTTCGAGGCTGCGTTCGCGCGGCGTGAGCGAGTGCACGGCGATGCCGGCGCGGACCAGCGCGACGTTGATCTCGGGCGCACGGCCGGGCGGGACGGCGAGGTCGAGGCCGTCGTCGCGGATCTCGACGGCGGTGCTGCCGAGCACGGTGCGCGCGACGGCGGCGGCTTCGGCGAGGGGCGAGGCGACGATCCGGAGGGTACGGTCACCGCGCAGCTCGGCCACCGTGCTCTCGGCAACGAGCCGCCCCCGGGAGATGATGCCGACCCGGTCGCAGAGTTCCTGCACCTCGGTCATCAGGTGACTGGACAGCAGCACCGTGCAGCCGGCCGCGCCGAGCCGCTTGACCAGCAGGCGCATGTCGGCCATGCCGGCCGGGTCGAGGCCGTTGGTCGGCTCGTCCAGCACCACCAGGCGCGGATCCTTGAGCAGGGCGGCCGCCACCCCCAGCCGCTGTTTCAGGCCGAGCGAGTAGGTGGCGTACCGGTCGTGGGCCCGCCCGGTCAGGTCAACCTGGTCGAGCACCAGCGCGATGCGGTCGGCACCCACCCGGGCGTGCCGCGCCATCGCTTTGAGATTGTCCGAACCACTGAGGTACGGGTAAAAGGCCGGCCCTTCGACCAGGGAACCCACCCGGGCCAGGTGGCCGCGCCGCCCCGGAGTGACACCGAACAGCCGCACCTCGCCCGACGTGGGCCGGATCAGCCCGAGCAGCATCCGTAACGTGGTGGTCTTGCCAGCGCCGTTCGGCCCGAGGAAGCCGTACACCTCTCCGGCCCGCACTTCGAGGTCGAGCGCGTCCACGGCGGTCAACGAGCCGTAGCGTTTGGTCAGTCGCCTCGTCGCTACGGGAGTGCTGTTCGCTACCGGGTTTTTCATGTCCCCGACACTCGTCGGCGGGCGCCCCGCTGACGTCCGCCGGCGTGCGGCTTCCGGTGTACGTCCCGGAGCGTAGTCCGAGCCGAACGCGGCTCTGCCGGAGCGCGAACCGCCCTGGGCTCAGGTCTCCCGGACCGCGGTTGCCGCGCGGTTCGCTACAGCAGCTTGCGGAGTTTAAGGAGGTCGAAGGGGTTGGCCTTGATCTTGACCTGGCCGGAGGCTACGGCGCGGGTGACGTCAAGGCCGCCGTGGATCAAGGAGATCAGGTCGTCGCTGTTCGCGATCAGGGCGATCTTCGCCTTCGGGTCGTCGCCGTCGGCTATGTCGACCAGCAAACCGTCGGTGAGGCGGGCGTGGAACGCTGTTTCGAGGTCGGTTACGCGGGCGGCCAGCGTACGGTCGAAGTCGAGCTTGCCCCTCGTCTCGGCGTTGCGTTCCAACCGGGCGGCGAGGTCGTGCAGAGCCTGCCGGCACTCGTCCACCGTGGCCATCGGCGTCCCTTCCTTCACAGCTTGATCCGCGACACTGGGATTGACCGCACGGTACCGCACGTTTTCGCGTTCGACCGACCGGTAGCGTGGCACCTGACGCGAAGGAGGGCGATCATGCAGGACGCATGGCGGGCGTATCTGGAGATGGCGCTCGGACTGACCGAGGCGCCCCGCAAAAGGGCGCAAAAAGTGGCCTCGGACCTGGTCAACCGCGGCGGCGCGACAGCCGCCCAGCTGCAGGGCCTGGTCGAGGATCTGATGAGTACGGGCATGCAGAACCGCGAGGCGCTGACCAACATCGTGCGCTTCGAGGTCGACCGGGCGCTGGGCATGGTCGGGCTGGCCACCGCGGACGAGGTCAAGGACCTGACCACCCGCGTCCGTGACCTGGAGAAGCGGCTGCGGGCGGCGCAGGCGCGGGTGTCCGCGGCCGAGTACGCCACCGGGCCGGGCTCGGACGGCGACGTGCTGGACAAGCCGGCGCCCCTCCCGGTCAAGAAGGTCGCGAAGAAGGCGGTCAAGAAGGCGGCACCGGCCGACCTCACGTCTCCGCCGGCCAAGAAGGCCACCCCCAACCAGATGCCCACGGCCGCGACCCCGCCGGTAAAGAAGGTCGCGCCGTCAAAGGTCGCACCCTCGAAGGCCGTGCCGTCGAAGGTCGCGCCGGTCGTCGGGGCCGCGCCCGGCAAGGTCGCGCCCGGCAAGAAGGCCGCACCCTCGAAGGTCGCGCCCGGCAAGAAGGCCGCGCCGGGGAAGAAAGCGGCGAAGGCCACCCCGGCGACGCCCGCGGGCACGGCCGAGTCGCCGGTGGCCGGTGTCGTGGACGCGGCGGCCGCGACCGAGCTGCCGCCGGTGACGAACGCCTCGTCCGGGACGGGCGCGTCGGGGACGAACGCGTCGTCGGGAACAGGTGCGTCGGCGGCGAAGAAAGCGCCGGCCAAGAAGGTCGCCAAGAAGGCGGTGGCCAAGAAGACCACGCCGGCCAAGAAGACTGCTCGCCCGGAGGGAGACCAGTGAGCTACCCGACGCCTACGCCCGGTCCGCGTCCTGGGCCGCCGCCGGGGCACAACATGTTCCAGCAGTCGGACGGCGAGACCGGCCACCCGGCTGTGGACGGCATGCTGGCCGCGCTGGAGAACGCCGCGCAGCTGCCGCCGGCCGAGCAGCTCGCCGAGTACGAAGCGGCACACGAGGTCCTGCGCGAGACGCTCGCGAGCATCGACGGCTAGTCGATGGCCCGTCGTGCTCGACTCGACGCCGAACTGGTTCGACGCAAGCTCGCCCGTTCGCGGGAGCAGGCCGCCGCGCTCGTCGCCGAAGGCCGCGTGCAGGTGCGCGGCACGGTGGCGCACAAGGTCGCCGCGATGATCGATCCGGCTGACCCGGTGCTGGTGACCGGTGAGGACCCCAAGGACGAGTACGTGTCCCGGGGCGGTCACAAACTCGCCGGAGCGCTGGCCGTGTTCGCCGAGCGGGGACTGACCGTCGCCGGTCGGCGTTGCCTGGACGCGGGCGCCTCCACCGGCGGCTTCACCGACGTGCTGCTGCGGGGCGGCGCCGCCCACGTCGCCGCGGTCGACGTCGGGTACGGCCAGTTGGCCTGGCCCATCCGTACCGATGAACGGGTCTTCGTTTTGGAGCGCACCAACGTCCGCACGCTGACCCCGGACCAGATCGGCGGGCCGGTCGATCTGACCGTGGCCGACCTGTCGTTCATCTCGCTGCGGCTGGTGCTGCCGGCGCTGGCCGCCTGCACCGCGCCGGACGGCGACCTCACGCTGATGGTGAAACCACAGTTCGAGGTGGGCAAGGACCGGGTCGGTGCCGGTGGCGTGGTCCGCGACCCGGGGCTGCGGGCCGAGGCGGTGCTGGACGTGTGTACGGCGGCCGCCGAGCTCGGGCTGGGTGTGGCCGACGTGACGGCCAGCCCGCTGCCGGGGCCGAGCGGCAATGTCGAGTTCTTCGTGTGGTTCCGCCGGGACGGGGTACGCGCCGACCCGGACCGCATACGCACCGTGGTCGCCGCCGGTCCGTCGGGTCGGATAACTTCGGACGAGTCGTCACCATTGGTAGCCGAGAGCGCCGTCCGGCCCCCGGACACCGCCCAGGGCCACCACTGAAGACAGGCCCCCTTTTGCGGAGGACATTTCGATGAGCCGTGCTGCCTTGCTGGTGGCCCACACGGGACGCCGGCAGAGCGCCGCGCACGCCCGGACCGTCGCCCAGGATCTGCTGGCCGCCGGGTTCGAGGTGCGGGTGCTGACCGAGGAGGCGGGTGACCTCGACTTCCCGGCCGGCGTGGTGCTGGTCAGCGACGACGCGGACGCCGCCGAGGGGGTGGAGATCGCGCTGGCCATGGGCGGTGACGGCACCTTCCTGCGGGCGGCCGAGCTGGCCCGCCCGGCCAAGGTGCCGATGCTGGGCATCAACACCGGACACGTCGGCTTCCTGGCGGTGGCCGAGACCGGTGACATCGACCGGGTGATCGAGGACGTGGTCGCCGGGTCGTACACCGTCCACGAACGGCTGACCCTGGACGTGCGGGCCGAGTACGACGGCCGGCTGATCGCCGAGTCGTTCGCGCTCAACGAGGTCAGCGTCGAGAAGGGACAGCGGGCCCAGATGCTCGAGCTGCTCGTCGACGTGGACGGGCGGCCGCTGTCCCGCTACGGCTGTGACGGCGTGGTGTGCGCCACGCCGACGGGTTCCACCGCGTACGCGTTCTCGGCCGGCGGGCCGGTGGTGTGGCCCGAGGTGGAGGCGCTGCTGCTGGTGCCGATCAGCGCGCACGCCCTGTTCAGCAAGCCGCTGGTGACCGCGCCGACCTCGACGTTCTCGATCACCGTGGACCCTTATACGTCCTTCGCCACGCTCTGTGCCGACGGGCGTCGCACCTGGGATCTCCCGCCGGGTGCGCAGGTCACGGTTCAGCGCGGTGACCTGCCGGTACGCCTGGTGAGGCTGGCTCCGCGGCCGTTCACCGACACTCTGGTGGCCAAGTTCGCACTCCCGGTGGATGGATGGCGCGGGAATCGGCGCTGAGCCGGAAGCGGTGAGGTGCGGGGACGCTGTGGACGAGCGCGGGAACCGGCGCTGGACCAGATGCGGGGACGCTGTGGAGGAGCGTGGCGGTCGGCGCTGAGCCGGAAGCGGTGAGGTGCGGGGACGCTGTGGACGAGCGTGGCGATCGACGCTGATCCACAGCCCTGGTGGGCATTCTTCGGCCGGTCCCACTACTGTCTGCCGTGTGCTGGAGGAACTGCGGATCACCGGGCTCGGTGTCATCGACGACACGACCCTGCACCTGAGCTCCGGGATGAATGTCATCACCGGTGAGACCGGCGCCGGCAAGACCATGGTGGTGACCGGTCTCGGGTTGCTGTTCGGGGGGCGCGCCGACGCCGGGCGGGTGCGCGCCGACCCGGGCCGCGCCGTTGTCGAAGGGCGGCTGCGGCTCAAGGGCTCGCTCGGCGGCGCCATCACGACGCGCATCACCGACGCCGGCGGCGAGGTCGACGACGACGGCAGCGTGCTGCTGAGCCGGACCGTCACCATCGAGGGCCGGTCCCGGGCGCACGTCGGTGGCCGGAGCATGCCGGCGTCCATGCTGGGCGAGATCGGCGAGCAGGTGCTGGCCGTGCACGGTCAGTCCGACCAGTTGCGGTTGCTGCGCCCGGCCGAGCAGCGGGCGGCCCTCGACCGGTTCGCCGGGCCCGAGCACGAGAAGCTGCTGGAGACCTATCGCGAGGCGTATTCGTCGTGGCGGGCCGTGGTCGACGACCTGGCCGACCGGCGGGCCAACGCCCGGGCCCGCTCGCAGGAGGCCGAGCTGCTCAAGCTCGGGCTGGACGAGATCACCCGGGTCGACCCCCAGCCGGGTGAGGACGACGATCTCAAGGCCGAGGTGCAGCGGCTCGAGCACGCCGAGGGGCTGCGGGTCGCGGCCACCCAGGCCGTGCTGGCGCTGTCCGGTGGCGTCGAGGTCACCGAGGATGTGCCCGACGCGACCCAGTTGCTCGGCACCGCGCGCCGCACCCTCGAGGCGCAGACGGCGGTGGACGCGTCGCTGGGCGACCTCGCGGCCCGCATCGAGGAGGCGGCGACCCTGGTCGGGGATGTCTCCTCCGAGCTGTCGACCTATCTGAGCTCGCTCGACGCCGACCCGGCGCGGCTGGAAGCGATCTACGAGCGGCGGGCGGCGCTGCGCGGGCTGTTGCGCAAGTACGCCGACGACGTCGACGGGGTGATCGCCTGGGCCGACAACGCGCGCACCCGGCTGGCCGCGCTCGACTCCTCCGACGAGTTGCTGGAGGAGCTCGACAAGGAGCGGCAGCGGCAGGAGACGCTGGTGCTCGACCTGGCCGGGCGGCTGACGGCGGCGCGTCAGGAGGCGGCCGGCCGGTTCTCCGAGGCGGTCAGTGTCGAGCTGGCGGGGCTGGCCATGCCGCACTCCCGGGTCGAGGTGGCGGTGATCGAGCGGTCCGAGGGGCCGGGACCGGACGGCGGCGACGAGGTCGAGCTGCGGCTGGTGGCCCATCCGGGTGCGCCGTCGCTGCCCCTGCAGAAAGGCGCGTCCGGTGGTGAGCTGTCCCGGGTGATGCTGGCCATCGAGGTGGTGTTCGCGGGGGCGGGCGGCCCGCCGACGCTGGTCTTCGACGAGGTGGACGCCGGGGTCGGCGGCACGGCGGCGGTCGAGATCGGCAAGCGGCTGGCGCGTCTCGCACGTACCCATCAGGTGTTGGTGGTTACGCACCTGCCGCAGGTCGCGGCCTTCGCCGATCGTCATCTGGTGGTCGCGAAGGACACCGGCGGGGCGATCACGACCAGTGGGGTACGGATCGTGGAGGAGACCGACCGGGCGCGGGAGTTGTCCCGGATGCTGGCTGGTCTGCCCGATTCGGACCTGGGGATAGCCCACGCCGAGGAGCTGCTGACCGTGGCCGGCAAGGAGAAGCGCGGCTGAGTGGGTTGTGCGGTCCGTGGCCGGCAAGGAGAAGCGTGGCTGAGTGGGTTGTGCGGTCCGTGGCCGGCAAGGAATAGCGCGGTGGGCATGGCGAAGCGCGCGGCTGAGTGCGTTGCGGACCGTGGGGGCAAGCGCGGCTGAGAGGGTTGCGGACCGTGGTGGGCAGAGAAAAAAGAAAAGAGATTTGCCCCTTTTGGGGGTGAGTTCGAGCATGTCGCGCGAGCTGAGGGTGAAGCCGCGTGACAGGATGGTGCACGATGCGACTTCCCACCTTGCGCCGGACCCGGACGGTCGAACCGGGGGCCTTCGCCGGCACCGCCCGCGTCGACCGCCGGACCAAACGCCTGGTCGGGCGGCTGCGCCCTGGTGAGATCGCGGTCATCGACCACGTCGACATCGACCGGGTGGCCGCCGACTCGCTGGTCGCGGTCGGTGTGCTCGCGGTGCTCAACGCCAAGCCGTCGATCTCGGGGCGCTACCCCAACCTCGGCCCGGAGGTGCTCGTCCAGGCCGGCATCACGCTGATCGACGGCCTGGGTGAGGACCTGCTGGAAAAGGTCAGCGAGGGCGACCTGGTCAGCATCGAGGACGAGAAGGTGCTGGTCGACGGCGAGGTGGTGGCCACCGGCATCCGGCAGGACGCGGTGACCGTGGCGACCGCGATGTCGGAGGCCCGTGAGGGTCTGTCGGTGCAGCTCGAGGCGTTCGCCGCGAACACCATGGACTACCTCAAGCAGGAACGCGACCTGCTGCTCGACGGCGTCGGCGTACCCGAGGTGGAGACCCGGATCGCCGGGCGGCACGTGCTGATCGTGGTGCGGGGGTACGACTACAAGGCCGACCTGGACGTGCTGCGACCGTACATCCGCGAGTTCAAGCCGGTGCTGATCGGGGTGGACGGCGGCGCTGACGCGCTGGTCGAGAACGGGTACAGCCCCGACATGATCATCGGGGACATGGACTCGGTCACCGACGACGTGCTGCGCTGTGGCGCCGAGATCGTGGTCCACGCGTACCCGGACGGTCGTGCTCCTGGTCTTGATCGGGTCTCGGCCCTGGACGTGCCGGCCTTGACCTTCCCGGCCGCGGCGACCAGCGAGGACCTGGCCATGCTGCTGGCCGATGAGAAGGGCGCGTCGCTGATCGTCGCGGTCGGCACCCATGCCAACCTGGTCGAGTTCCTGGACAAGGGGCGCGGCGGCATGGCGTCCACCTTCCTGACCCGGCTCAAGGTCGGCGGCAAGCTGGTCGACGCCAAGGGGGTGAGCCGGCTCTACCGGCAGAACATCTCCGGCTCGTCGCTGCTGCTGCTGGTGCTCTCCGCGGTGGCGGCGATGGCCTCCGCGGTGGCCGTGTCGACGGTCGGTAAGGCGTACCTCGCCGTGGTCTCCGAGTGGTGGGACAATCTCCTGTTCCAGCTCGGCCACCTCTTCTAGCCGTAGGGATCTCTCCCCGTGATCAACTTCCGGTACCACGTGGTGTCGCTGACGGCGGTCTTCCTCGCCCTGGCCATCGGATTGGTGGTGGGCACCGCGGCGCTCAACGGCCCGGTCGCCGACAGCCTCAAGGAGCAGGTGCAGTCGGTCAGCAAGGACAACAGCAACCTGCGTGATCAGCAAAATCAGTACCGCGAGGAGCTGAACCGGGCCCAGGACTTCGCCACCGAGGTGTCGCCGGCGCTGCTCAACGGCAAGCTGACCGGCCGCAAGATCCTGGTGCTGGCCCTGCCCAACACGCAGAAGTACGCCGACCAGGTGATCGCCATGTTGCAGGTGGCCGGGGCGACGATCACCGCCAAGGTCTCGGTCCAGGAGAAGTTCTTCGAGCCGGTCAACGGGGTCGAGCTGCTCGACCTGGCCGAGCAGGCGTCCCAGCCGACCGTGCCGGCGGCGGGGCTGCCGATGAACAGCGACGGGGTCGAGACCTCGGGCGCGCTGCTGGCCCGGGCGCTGCAGCAGCAGACCACCCCGGTCAGCGCGACCGATCTGACCGCGGTGCTGGCGGCCTACTCCGAGCCGGGCTACATCACCGCCGACGAGGTGGACGGCAAGGCGCCGACCGGCGGCGCCGAGGCCACCGTGATCGTTTCCGGGCTGCCCGCGACCGACACCAGCGCGACCAAGAAGAGCCAGGCCGCGGTGACCCTGACGACCCAGTTCAAGGGGACCGACCGGCCGCTGGTGGTGGCCGGGGACGGCGCCGTGGACGGCAACCTGGTGGCCGGCGTGCGCTCCGACCCGCTGCTGGTGAAGACCATCTCCACGGTGGACAACGCCAGTTCCACCCAGGGCCAGCTGTCCACCGCCCTGTGCGTGATCGAACGGGTGGTGCAGGGCAGGGTCGGCCAGTACGGCCTGGCCGCCGGCGCCACCTCGCTGGTGCCCAAGGCCGCCGCCTGACCGCCACTCCCTAAACTTCGTCCATGCGAAGGACCGCACCCGGCGTCGCCGCCCTCACCGCCCGCACCGTGCTCGCCTGGATCCGCCGTGATCCGCGGGCCGCCGCGCTCGAGCGCACCAACTTCCGCGGCCGCACGGTCACCCTGGCCGGTGGCCCGGCGCTGGCCGCCGGGGCGACAGTCGGGGCCGCCCTAGGCGCCGGCTCGGCCCGCACGGCCGCGGCCGCGGTCGCCGCCGGCGCGGTTTCCGGCGCCGTCGGCTTCTACGACGACCTGATCGGCAACCGGCCCGAGCAGAAGGCGGTGAAGGGCTTCGCCGGGCACCTCGGCGCGCTGCGCGAGGGACACGTGACCAGCGGCCTGGTCAAGATCGCCGGGGTGGGCGCGGCCGCGCTGGTGGCGTCGGCGCTGCTCGGCGGCCGCAAGCGCGACATCGTGCTGGGCGCGGGCGTGATCGCCGGCACGGCCAACCTGGTCAATCTGCTCGACCTGCGCCCGGGGCGTGCGATCAAGGCGGGAACGGTGATCGGCACGCCGCTGTCGCTCGGCGCCGGCGGGGGCTTGGCCGCCGGGGCGCTCGGTGCGGGGGCGGCGCTGCTGCCGGACGACCTGGGCGAGGAGATCATGCTCGGCGACGCCGGGGCCAACGCGCTGGGCGCGCTGCTCGGGCTGGCCCTGGCCGCGCGGACCGGCACGGCCGGGCGGGCGGTGGCGCTGACCGTCCTGGCCGGCCTGACCGCGGCCAGCGAAAAGATCAGCTTCACCAAGGTCATCCAGGAGACGCCGTGGCTGCGTCGGCTGGATGAGCTCGGCCGTTCGTGAAAAAACTCGCCGGTGCCGCGCTCCTCATCACCGCCCTGACGGTCCTGTCGCGGATCGCCGGGTTCGGCCGGACCGTCGTCTTTCTGCGGAGCGTCGGCGACGGGCCGCTGGGCAACATCTACAACGCCGCCAACACCATCCCGAACATCGTGTTCGAGCTGGTCGCCGGGGGTGCGCTGGCCTCGCTGGTGGTGCCGCTGCTGGCCGGCGACGTGGCGGCGGCCCGGCCGGACCGGGCCGGCCGGGTCGCCTCGGCCCTGCTGACCTGGGTGCTGGTGGCCATGGTGCCGCTCGCGATCCTGGTGGCGCTGCTGGCCGGGCCGATCAGCGGGCTGCTGCCGGACGTCCCGCCCGAGCACCGCGCGGTCGCCGCGAGCATGCTGAGGGTGTTCGCGCCGCAACTGCCGCTCTACGGCGCCGGGATCGTGCTGACCGGTGTGCTCCAGGCGCACCACCGCTTCGCCTGGCCGGTGATCGCCCCGCTGCTGTCCAGCGTGACGGTGATGGCGGCCTATCTGACCTATGCCGGGGTGGACGGGTCGCGGACGGACTTCGGTGGGCTCACCCGCACCGGTGAACTGGTCCTCTCGATCGGCACCACGCTCGGGGTGGTCGTGCTGGCCCTGTGCCTGCTGATCCCGCTGCGCCGGTTGCGGCTGCGCTGGCGGCCGAGCCTACGCTTCCCGGGCGACGAGGGCCGGCGGGCGGTGCGGCTGGGCTGGGCCGGCGCGGTCACGGTCGGTTCGCAGCAGGTGATGGTCGGCGTGGTCATCCTGCTCGCGGTGAGCGACGGGCTGACCGCTTACAGTGCCGCCCAGACGGTCTTCCTTCTGCCCTGGGCGGTGCTGGCGGTGCCGCTGGCCACAGCCGTGTATCCGACCCTGTCGGCCGCCGATCCGGACGGTTTCGACCGGGCGCTGGCGCCGGTGGCCCGCTCGGTGGTGCTGCTGGCCGGTCTGGGCGCGGCCGCGCTGTTCGCTCTGGCCGAGCCGGTCGCCTACCTGGTCGGCACCCGGTCGGCCGCGCCCGGGATCCGAGGGTTCGCGGCCGGATTGTTCGGGTACGCCCTGTTCGCGCTGCTCTCCCGTGCGTTGTACGCCCGGGGCGCCACGCGCGCGGCGGCCGCCTCGACCGCGGCCGGGTGGGGGGTCGCGGCGGTGGCCGCGGTGCTGCTCACGTGGGGGCTGGGGGAGGAGCGGCAGGTGTATGCGCTGGGGCTGGCCAACGCGATCGGCATGTCGGTGATCGGCCTGCTGCTGGTGTACGCGGTCCGCCGCCACGCCGGTGCCGCGGCCCTGAGCGGGCTGGGCCGGGCGGCGGCGGCCGGTATCGTGGCGGCGGTCGTCGCGGCGCTCGCCGGCTGGTCGCTGACGCGGGCGATCGCGAGCGGGATGGGCCCGGGCTTCGGCGGCAGCGTGGTGCAGGGGCTGGCCGGTGGCCTGGCGGTGCTCGCCGCCTACCTGGCCGTGGTCCTCCTGCTCGACCGGCGTGACCTGCGAGGACTGCGCGGCCTGCGCGGCCGCCGGACCCGAGAGGCCGACGGAGGCAGCGACGGTACGACACTGGCGGTGGAGAAGGACGCGGCGGCGGAAAGCGACGTGGCGGTAGGGAAGGACGCGGCGGCGGAAAGCGACGTGGCGGTGGGGAAAGACGCGGCGGGGAAAGGGGAGACGTGAGCAGCGGCAAGGTGGCCCTGGTGCTGGGCTCGAGCACCGGCGGAGTCGGCAACCACATCGCCTCTCTGGTCCGCGGCCTGGTCGCGGCCGGCCGGCCGGTGCTGGTGTGCGGTCCGGCCGCCACCGACGAGCTGTTCGGCTTCACCGCCGCCGGGGCCGCGTTCGCCGCCGTCGAGATCCCGCCCAACCCGGGACCGCAGGATTCCGGCGCGGTCCGCGCCTTGCGCCGCGAACTCGCCGGGCAGGGCGTCACCGTGATCCACGCGCACGGGCTGCGGGCCGGCCTGGTCGCCGGCCTCACCCGGCCGTCCGTGCCGCTGATCGTCACGCTGCACAACGCGGTGCTCGGCAAGGGCTTCCGGGCCAGCGCGTCGCAACTGGTCGAACGGATCGTGGTCCGCAACGCCACGCTGGTCCTGGGCGCGTCCGAGGACCTGGTCGAGCGGGCGGTCGCGCTGGGCGGCAGGGCCCGGCTGAGCCCGGTGGCCGCACCCGCCCTGCCGCCGGCCAAGCGGTCCCGGGCCGCGGTCCGAGCCGAGTTCCGCCTCGCCCCGGACGTACCCCTGATCCTCTCGGTCGGCCGGCTGCACCCACAGAAGCGTTACGACCTGCTGGTCGCCGCGGCGGCCCGGTGGCGGTCGCTGACCCCGTCGCCGGTCACCGTGGTGGCCGGGTCCGGTCCGAGCTACATGCCGCTGGCCCAGCAGGCCAGCGAGACGCACGCCCGGTTCCATCTGCTCGGCCGGCGCGACGACGTGCCCGACCTGCTGGCCGGGGCCGATCTGGCCGTGGTGACCAGCGACTGGGAGGCGCGGCAGCTGTTCGCCCAGGAGGCGCTACGGGCCGGCGTACCGCTGGTCTGCACCGCGGTCGGCGGCCTGCCGGGACTGGTCGGCGAGGCGGCGGTGCAGGTGCCGCCGGGCGATGTGGACGCGCTCGACGCCGCGGTCCGCCGCCTGCTCGACGACCCCGGGCTGCGGGCCGACTACGCGCGGCGCGGGCCGGAACGCGCCGCGGCCTGGCCGGACGAGGCCGCCACGGTGGCCGACGTGCTCGCCGCCTACGACGAGGTGAGTGGGTGAGGCTCCGCCCGCTTCGGACGCTGCCGCGACGGGGGATGAACCGGCTGCGGCGGATGCGCCGGGCCGGTTTCCCGGTACGCGCGGTACGCGGCTGGCTCCCCTACGTCATGGTCCTGGTCGCGGCGGCCGCCGGGGTGACGGCGCTGACCGTACGCCCGGCGCCCGGACCGGCCAAGCAGCCGCTGGACTACGTGGTCGTGGCCGGTGCGGCCGGGCTGCGCTGGGATGACCTCGACCCGCGGCTCACCCCGAACCTGTGGGCCGAGGCCGGCAAGGGTTCGGTGGGCTGGCTGTCGGTGCGCTCGGGCCACCGGGTGACCTGCCCGGCCGACGGCTGGCTGACGCTGGGCGCCGGCAACTACGCGGCCTGGGACGACGCGGCCGTCCCGGGCCAGTGCCCGCCGCTCGCCCCGGCGCTGACCCGGCCGGACAACCTCGGCGCGAGCATCGACCAGCAGAAGAACATCGTCCAGGACAATCAGGCACTGCCCTACGGCGCGGTGCCGGGCGCGCTGGCGGAGTCGGTGCGCTGCACTGTCGCCGTCGGGCCGGGGGCGGCGATCGCGGCGGCCCGCCCGTTCGGCCGGGTCGACCGGTACGAGGCCGAGCTGCCCGCCGACGCCAAGCCGCTGCTGTCCTCCTGTGTGCTCAGCATCGTCGACCTGGGCACCATCGCCGGTTCCGGGCCGCAGCGCCGGGCCGCCGTGGCCCGCGCCGACGCCCTGCTGGCCCGGGTGGTGGCCGGCCGCCCGGACCGCTCGCTGATCGTCGTCGCCGGGGTCGGTGGCACGTCCAGCTCGTCGCGCCTGCACGTGGCCATGGCCGAGGGGGAGGGCTGGGACGGCGGCTGGCTCACCTCGGCCGGCACCGGCCGCGACGGCTACCTGCAACTGGTCGACCTGGCCCCGACGGTGCTGACCGCGCTCGGCCGCCCGGAGCCGCAGGGCCTGTTCAGCGGGCGGACGGCGACGACCGTGCCGGGCCGCCCGGCCGGCCTCGAGGACGCGGTCCGCGGCGACCACGACGCCGACCGGCGGGCGACCGCCCAGCGGGGGGTGGCCGACGAGTTCTTCGCCGCCCTGGCCGCCGCCGATCTGGCCTTGTTCCTGGCCGCGGTGCCGCTGATGGTGCGGGCCCGCCGGCACGCCGGCCCGCGGGGCCCGGCGGCGCCGTCCCGGATCCTGCTCGGCGCGGTGGAGGTGGCGCTGATCGCGGTGGCCCTGGTGCTGCCGGCGGCGCTGCTCGCCGACGCGGCGCCGTGGTGGCGGGCGAGCCGTCCGGGCCTGGTCTTCGCCTTGGTCACGCTGGCCCTGGTGGCGATCGGCACGGCCGCCGTCCGGGTCGCGCCACGCTATCCACGGACCCTGTGGCCGATCGGCTCGGTCGCCCTGATCGGGGCCGTGGTGGTCGGCGCCGACCTCCTCACCGGCGCACAGTTGCAGCTCAACGGGGTGGCCGGATACTCGGCGGCGGCCGGGGGCCGGTACGCGGGCGTCGGCAACGTCGGGCTGGGCGTGTTCGTCACCGGGATGCTGGTGGTGGCCGGCTGCGTCGCACAATATCTGCGCAAGCCGTGGCGGCCGGTGGTGATGGTGCTGATCGGCGGGCTGGCGGTGGTCATGGTCGGCAGCCCGTACCTGGGCGCGGACCCGGCCGGCGCGATCGCGGTGACCGCCGGGGTGTGCGTGGCCGCGGCGATCAGCGCCGGTGGCTGGCTGACCTTCTCGCGGTTCGCCTGGGCGACCCTGGCCGGGCTGGGCGTGACCATCGGGTTCGCGGCGCTCGACCTGCGCCGGCCGCCGTCCGAGCAGGGCAGCCTGGGCCGGATCCTGACCGCGCTGGCCGACGGTACGGCCGGTCCGGCTTTGCAGCGGGCGGCCGCCGCGAACAGTCTGTCGCTGGTGGACAGTCCGCTGACCGTGATCTCGATCATCGGCGTGCTGATGCTGGCGTTCTGCCAGTTCTCGCCCTGGGGCGGGCTGAACCGGCTGTTCGGGCTGCATCCGGCGTTGCGGGCGGCGGGAGCCGGAACGACGGTGACGGCGCTGCTGGCCGGGCCGCTGGGGGGTACGGCACTGACCGTGGCCGGGGCGGCGGCGGCTGTGGCCGTACCCGTCGCGGTGTTGACGGCCTTGCGCGTGCTCGACCACGCCGCCGACCGCACCCGGCCCGACGGTGAGACGGACGGCCCCGGAGGACCAGGAATCGCCCGGAATGTCGCAGACACGCGGGGCGACCAGCCCGAACATGCCCCGGCATGAAGAGGTGTTACCGTGGAATCCCGTGGATGGCGCTGCCTCGCTTGGGTTGAAGCAAGCTCAGCGCCGGTTCGCAAGACCCTGTAGGACCGACCACGGGAGCTGGCTTTGGCCGTCACAGCGCGCGACACCCGACACATTTTCGTCACCGGGGGCGTCGCCTCCTCGCTGGGCAAGGGCCTCACCGCCTCCAGCCTCGGCAATCTGCTGACCGCGCGCGGGCTCCGGGTCGTGATGCAGAAACTCGACCCCTACCTGAACGTCGACCCCGGCACGATGAACCCGTTCCAGCACGGTGAGGTGTTCGTCACCGAGGACGGCGCCGAGACCGACCTGGACGTCGGCCACTACGAACGGTTCCTCGACCGGTCACTGTCGGCCAAGGCGAACGTCACGACCGGCCAGATCTATTCGGCGGTCATCGCCAAGGAGCGGCGCGGCGAATACCTGGGCGACACCGTGCAGGTCATCC
The DNA here is from genome assembly GCF_043197135.1 of Actinoplanes sp. NPDC049265. Lineage (NCBI taxonomy): Bacteria > Bacillati > Actinomycetota > Actinomycetes > Micromonosporales > Micromonosporaceae > Actinoplanes > Actinoplanes sp. NPDC049265. The sequence continues at coordinate 23,557 of NZ_JBICSP010000021.1, forward strand.
CGCACGTGACGAACGAGATCAAAGAGCGCATCTTCGCGATGGCCGATCCGGACGAGTGCGGGCGTACCCCCGATGTCGTGATCACCGAGGTCGGCGGCACGGTCGGTGACATGGAGTCGCTGCCCTTCCTCGAGGCGATCCGCCAGGTCCGGCACGAGATCGGCCGCGACCACGTCTTCTATCTGCACGTCTCGCTGGTGCCCTACCTGGCGCCGTCGGGCGAGCTCAAGACCAAGCCGACCCAGCACTCGGTGGCCACCCTGCGCAACATCGGTATCCAGCCGGACGCGCTGGTCTGCCGCAGCGACCGGGAGATCCCGGAGAAGCTCAAGCACAAGCTGTCGCTCTACTGCGACGTCGACCGCGAGGCCGTGGTGGCCTGCCCGGACGCGCCGAGCATCTACGACATCCCCAAGGTGCTGCACCGCGAGGGACTGGACGCGTACGTCGTCCGCCGGCTCGGCCTGTCCTTCCGTGACGTCGACTGGGCCAGCTGGGACGACCTGCTGCAGCGCGTGCACCACCCGCGCCGCACGATCACCGTCGCCCTGGTCGGCAAGTACGTCGATCTGCCGGACGCATACCTGTCGGTGAGCGAGGCGATCCGCGCGGCCGGTTTCGCCAACAACGCCAAGGTGCAGCTGCGCTGGGTGCCCAGTGACGAGTGTGACACCCAGAGCGGCGCCGCGAGCGCGCTCAAGGGCGTGGACGGCATCGTGATCCCGGGCGGCTTCGGCATCCGCGGCATCGAGGGCAAGATCAATACTTCGCGGTACGCCCGGGAGAACGGCATCCCGATCCTCGGCCTGTGCCTGGGCCTGCAGTGCATGACCATCGACGCCGCCCGCAACCTGGCCGGGCTGGCCGGGGCCAACTCGCTCGAGTTCGACGAGACCACCCCGAACCCGGTCATCTCGACGATGGCCGACCAGCAGGACATCGTCGCCGGCAAGGGCGACATGGGCGGCACGATGCGGCTGGGCGCGTACCCGGCGGCGCTGACCCCCGGGTCGATCGTGGCCGAGGCGTACGACAGCACCGAGATCTCCGAGCGTCACCGCCACCGCTACGAGGTCAACAACGACTACCGCGACAAGCTGGCCAAGGCCGGTCTGAAGTTCTCCGGCACCTCGCCGGACGGGCGCCTGGTCGAGTTCATCGAGCTCGACCGCGATGCTCACCCGTTCTTCGTGGCCACCCAGGCGCACCCCGAGCTGAAGAGCCGGCCGACCCGGGCGCACCCGCTGTTCGCCGCGTTCGTCAAGGCCTCCGTCGCGTACGCGGCCGCCGACGAGCTGCCGGTCGGCCCGCTGGCCGAGGTCTCCGAGGTCCCGGCCCAGTCCGAGCCGGTCGCCGCGTCGTGACCACCTTCGAGCACGAGACGCTCGACCGCACCGAGCGGTACGCCGGGCCGATCTTCACCGTCTATTCCGACCGGGTGACGATGTCGAGCGGCGGTACCGCCGTCCGCGACGTGGTCGAGAACAAGGGCGCGGTCGGTGTGGTGGCGCTGGACGACGTCGGCCGGGTCGTGCTGATCCGCCAGTACCGGCATCCGGTGCACGAGCGGCTGTGGGAGATCCCGGCCGGGCTGCGCGACGTCAAGGGCGAGGACCCGCTGGTCACCGCCCGGCGCGAGCTGGCCGAGGAGACCGACTACCGGGCCGCCCGCTACGACCTGCTGATCGATCTGCAGACGTCGCCCGGGTTCAGCAACGAGACGATCCGGGTCTACCTGGCCCGCGACCTGACGCCGGTGCCGGACGACTCCCGCTATCAGCGCGAGGACGAGGAGGCCGACCTGGAGATCGCCTGGTTCGATCTGGACGAGGCGGTCGCCATGATCCTCCGCGGCGAGATCACGAATGCGTCAACGGTGGCGGGCCTGCTCGCGACCGCACGGACACGCGATGAGGGCTGGGCGACTCTCCGGCCGGTCTGAGGGGTCTTTCCGGGGGCTGTCTGAAGTAGATTGACGGCCCTCGGTTCCCTTTTTGGAGGCGGCTTTGTGGTCTGAGAGCTATCTGGGTGGGTCGCCGGAGGCGGAACGCGTCCTCTTCGAGGACCTCGCGCGCAAGATCATGCGGGCCCAGGTGAAGAACGCGGCCGGCGGGAAGATCGTTGCGGGCTTTCAGGCCAAGGGTACGTACGTCGTGGACGAGGCCTCGCTGCGGTTCGTCGACGACCTGCCGCCCGAGCTGACCGCCGGCTTCGCCCAGCCGGGGGCCGCGTACCCGGCCACGGTCCGGTTCAGCAACGCCGAGGGGCGGCTGCTGTCCGACAAAGACGCCGACCTGCGCGGCGTGGCGCTGCGGGTCGACGGCCACGACCTGACGATGACCAGCGCACCCGTCGCGCACGCCCGCGACGCCCAGCAGTTCGTCGACTTCGCGCTGCTCACCGCCGGGGGCGGGCTGTCCCGCGCCACCGGTCTGCTGCGGCTGCCGTTCGTGGTCGGTCCCGTCGAGGCCGTCCGCATGATCCGCAACATCCTCGGTGGCCGGACCACGATCGCCAGCGTGGCGACCATCTCGTATTGGAGCCGGACGCCGATCCGCTGGGGTGACACCGCGGTGCAGTACTCGCTGCGCCCGCTCGCCCCGGCCGCCGCGCAGCCCTTCGACGGTCCGGATTTCCTCACCGCCGAGATGGCCCACCGGCTCGCGGCCGGCGACGTCCGGTTCGAGCTGTGCGTGCAGCCGTTCCGGGACGCGAAGGCCACGCCGATCGAGGACGCCGCGGTTGACTGGCGTTCACCCTCGGCGCCGCCGATCGTCGTTGCCGTGCTCACCATCCCGCGGGGGACACCCACCTCCGGCGCCAACCTCCGCTACAACCCGTGGAACACGACCGAGGAGTTCCGGCCGCTGGGCAACCTCAACCGGGTCCGCCGGGCCGCCTACGACGCCAGCGCGGCCCACCGCAACCGGGAGCGGTTCGTCACCGAGGTGCCGTTGCGCAACACCATCTTCGGTGGCCTCGCGGGCCGGATCTTCGCGACCGCCAACCGCTTCGTCCCGTGGCACAAGATGCCCGGGGCGCTGGCCCTGCTCAACCTCGCGTCGTTCCGCGACGTGCTGCGCCGGGACAACCTGATCGACACCGAGGCGCGGGAGGCGCCGCCGCGCGTGCGTACCGTGCCCGCCGTCGCCTCTCCGGCCGAGCGAGAGTTCCGTACCCATGACGGCAGCGCCAACGACCTGTCCGATCCTCGGATGGGTGCGGTCGGCGCCGCTTTCGGCCGCAACATGCCCGCCGCCCCGCGCCCCGACCTGCACGACACCCCGAACCCGATAGTGGTCAGCCGGGAACTGCTGCGGCGCGAGAAGTTCATCCCGGCCACCACGCTGAACATCCTGGCCGCGACCTGGATCCAGTTCCAGGTGCACGACTGGGTGGTGCACCAGCGGCACCAGCTCGGCCAGGCCGACGTGCACGTGCCGCTGCCGCCCGGCATGCCCGGCTGGGTCAACACGCCGGGCGGGCCGGCCGAGTCGTCGATGCGCATCGGCGGGAACATCCCGCTGGCCAACGGCGCCTTCGGCAACGTCGTCTCGCACTGGTGGGACGGCTCCGAGGTGTACGGCACCTCACAGAGCGCCGCCCTGGCCCTTCGCGACGGGGCCAAGTTGCGGCTGACCGCCGAGGGCTACCTGCCGACCGACGTGCGCGGCGCCGAGATCACCGGCTTCAACGAGGCCTGGTGGCTGGGCCTGAGCAGCATGCACACGCTGTTCGCGCGGGAACACAACGTGCTCTGCGACGAGTTGCGCTCCCGCAACCCCGGATGGGACGACGAGCGGGTCTACCAGACCGCCCGGCTGATCGTGGCCGCCCTGATCGCCAAGATCCACACCATCGAGTGGACGCCGGCCATCCTCAAGACCGACACCCTGTACAAGGGCATGAACATCAACTGGAGTGGCGTACCCGCGAATGATCTCCTGTCCCGGATCGGCGTCTGGCTGACCGACGCGCACGCGCTGCACGGCATCCCCGGCACCACGCCCGACCACCACGCGGCGCCGTTCTCGCTGACCGAGGACTTCGTCACCGTCTACCGGATGCACCCGCTGGTCCCCGACGACTTCTCGTTCGGCGCCGCGGGTACGCGTACGCTGACCGATCTGCTCGGCGACAAGGCCGACGACGAGCTGCGGGCGATCGGGCTCACCGACGTGCTGCACTCGTTCGGCACGGCGCATCCGGGTGCGATCACGTTGCACAACTTCCCGCGTACCCTGATGAACCTGGAGCGGGACGGCGAGCTGATCGACCTGTCGGTGGTCGACCTGGTCCGCACCCGGCGACGGGACATCCCGCGCTACAACGACTTCCGGGCCGGGCTGCACATGCCGCGCCTGAACCGCTGGGACCAGCTGAGCTCCGACCCGGCCACGGTCGAGCGGCTGCGTGGCGTCTACCGCAGCATCGACGAGGTCGACACCATGGTCGGCATGTTCGCCGAGACCCCACCGGACGGTTTCGGCTTCTCCGACACGGCGTTCCGGGTCTTCATCCTGATGGCGTCCCGCCGCCTGCAGAGCGACCGCTTCCTGACCGTCGACTACCGCCCGGAGATCTACACCCAGTTCGGCCTGGACTGGATCGCCGAGACCACGATGAGCAAGCTCATCCAGCGCCACTGCCCGACCCTGACCCCACCGCCGGAGAACGCCTTCGCTCCCTGGGCCTCGTGAGCTCCGAGCCCTACCTGATCGCTCCCATCGAGAGGCCCTGCACCAGCCGCTCCTGGGCCGCGAACCCGGCGATGAGCACCGGAAGCGAGATGACCGTCGACGCGACACAGAGCTGCGCGAGGAAGAGTCCCTGGCTGGTCACGAAGCTGGTGAGGTAGACCGGCGCGGTGCCGGCCACGGTCGCGGTCAGGGTCCGGGCCAGCATCAGCTCGTTCCAGCTGAAGATGAAGCAGATGAGGCTGGTGGCGGCTAGTCCGGGCCGCACGACGGGTGCGACGACCCGCGTGAGGGTCTTGATCAGGCCGGCACCGTCGAGGGCAGCCGCCTCCAGCATCTCCCGGGGGACTTCGGCCAGGAACGACTGCATCATCCAGACGGCGATGGGCAGGTTCATGGCGGTGTAGAGCAGTACCAGGAAGCCGATCTGGTCGAGCAGGCCGGCGCGGCTGGCCACCAGGTACAGCGGGAGCAGCCCGGCCACGACGGGCAGGAATTTGGTCGACAGGAAGAAGAACAGGACGTCGGTCCACTTGCGAACGGGCTTGATCGAAAGTGCGTACGCGGCCGGCACCGCCAGCACGAGCACGAGACCGGTCGAGGCGACCGAGGCGATGACCGAGTTGATGAGCGCTGCCCACGTGGCGAAGCTGTTACTGAAGAAGGCCTGGTAGCCGGCGACGGTCAGGTGCGCCGCGACCGACGGTGGGTTCGTGGCGGCCTGAGGTTCGGTGTGCAGCGAGGTGAGGATCATCCAGACGATGGGAACGATCGCCAGCAGGCCGGCCGCCCAGGCCACGAGGGTCCAGATCCGGCCCCGGGTGGTCATCGGGTTCCCTCCCGGAACAGCGACGACACGACGCGAAGCGCGAACGTGGCGATGACGATGGTGCCGACGACCACGACCACGCCCATCGCCGAGGCGAGCCCGTAGTCCTGGGCCTGGAAGAAGGTTCGGTAGATCGTGTACGGCAGGTTGGAGGTGCCCAGGCCGCCCTGGGTGATGGTGAAGACGGCATCGAAGTTCTGGACGATGTAGATGCCGCCCAGCAGGGCACCGAGTTCGAGATATCGGCGCAGGTGCGGGAAGGTGATGTACCGGAAGACGTCGACGCCGCCGGCACCATCGATGTGGGCCGCCTCGACGGTATCGGGCGGCAGGCTCTGCAGGCCGGCCAAGATGATCAACATCATGAACGGTGTCCACTGCCAGATCAGGCCGGCCTCGATGGAGATCAACGGGTACTCGGACACCCATGCCGGCTGGGGCGCGGCCGACGACCCGAACAGTGACCAGACCCAGTTCAGGACGCCGTTGATCAGTCCGTAGGACGTGTTCAGCAGGACGTGTTTCCAGATCAGCGCCGACGCGACGGGCACCAGCAGGAATGGCGCGATCAACATGGTCCGGACCATGCCGCGGCCGGCGAAACGCCGGTTGAGCAGCAGCGCCAGGATCAGCCCGAGGACGAGCGAGACCCCGACGACGACCAGGGTCAGGATCAGGGTGGTCGCGACGGACGAGCGCAGCGCCGCGTTCTGCACGACCAGCCGGAAGTTGTCCAGGCCGGCGAAGGCGCGATCCTCGGGGTAGAGCGCGTTCCACCGCATGAGTGAGATGACCAGAGTCGCCACGAAGGGCACCTGGGTCAGCACGATCATGAAGATCAAGGCGGGCAGAAGCGGTGCTCGGCGCGCCCATGCGGCTCTGCGCGCTGTTCGTTGCTGGGTTCCGATTGGATGGACAGTTGCGCTCATAACGGGGCACTCCACGTGTTAAACGAAAGTTAGTGGAAGCTGTTGACTTACGAAGGCTTTCGGCAGAAGCTATCGGCAACAAGCTGTTAACACAAGGGAGCGACATGGGACTGGGAACGAGCATTCGACTGGCCCGGCTGTTCTCGCACAGCTCCGGAAACCTGTTCGGCGCGGCGATCGATCACTTCGTCGGATACGGCGACGTCCGGGCGGGAGGCCTGGCCGATCTGCCCGGCGCACTGAGCCGGATCATGGCCGCCGGTCCGGATGCGGTGACGATGATCAGTGGCACGGCCGGTCGGCTGTGGCCGAGGCACGCCGGCCGGGCCGCCCTGATCGTCCAGGGCGGCTGCTTCACCGCTGACGACCGGGTCCAACAGCTGATCGGTACCCCGGAAGACGCTGTCCGGCTCGGCGCCGACGCCTTGGCCGTAGCCATCCCGGTCCGGGGCGACACCGAGGGCAACTACCTGCGGTGGCTCTTCGACACCGTCCGCGCCGCCGCCCCGCTGGAGATGCCGGTCGTCGCGCACATCTACCCCCGCGACGAACGGAAGCAGATCGTCTTCACCCCCGAGGAGATCGCCTGGGCCGTGCGATGCGGACTGGAGACCGGCGTCGACGTGATCAAGGTCGGCTACCCGGGCGACGAGGCGGCCTTCGCCGAGATCGTCCGAACCTGCCCCACACCGATCGTGCTCGCCGGTGGACCGAAGACCGGCACCTTCACCGCGGCCCTGCAGCAGATCCAGGACGGACTGCGGGCCGGCGCGGTCGGCGCGGTCGTCGGCCGCAACCTCTGGGGCGCCGACGACGTGACAGCGGCCGGCAGTGCCTACGCGGCGGTCATCCACGACGGCGTACCCGCCGAGACCGCGGCCGAGCCGGTCAGGGCGAGGACCGGGCGGTGACAACCGGGTTCGCGGTGGTCGGCGGCGGCGCCGTCACCGTCGACCGGCTCGTCTTCGTCGACGCCCCGTTCGGTGACGGAAAGGGACGGGTCATCGGTCAGGAGACCCGGTTCGGCGGCAACGTCGCCACCGCGATGGTCGCCGCGGCGCGGGCCGGCACGACCTGCGCGTTCATTGGGCACCTGCCCGATGAGACAACCGGCGGCGGCGTGCTCGGCAACCTCCGTTCCGAAGGCGTCGACGTGGCCCACGCCCGAATCTCCCCCGACACCCCGCCGATACGGTCAGTCATCATCGTCGGCCCGGACGGTCGGCGCTTCATCGCCTACGACGACCGCACGACCATGGGGCTGCCGGACGACGTCGACCTCGGCCTCGTCCGGTCGGCCCGAGTTCTGATCCTCGACGAATACGGCCTCCCCGGCGGCATCCGTGCCGCCGAGGCGGCGCGGGCCGCCGGCGTCGCCGTCGTGGCCGACATCGAGCGGGCCGGCGGCCAGCGGATCGCCGACCTCATCGACCTGACCGATCACCTGATCGTCCCGCTCACGACGGCCACGTCGCTGACCGGCGCCGACGACCCGGTGGCGGCGGCTTCCGGGCTCTGGCGACCCGACCGGGCCGCCGTGGTGGTGACCGACGGCGCCAACGGCTGCTGGTATCGCACCCGTGACGGGCACGCGGGTGTGCGGCACCGGCCGGCCGAGCCCGTCACCGTCGTCGACACCACCGGTTGCGGCGACGTCTTTCACGGAAGCTACGCCGCCGCCCTCGCGCAGGGCGAGCCGATCGACATCTGTGTGGCGCGCGCGAGCGCCGCGGCCGCCGAGTGCGCGACCCACCCCGGCGGCATCGGACCACGGGAAACAACCCACTGACACCGGCAAAGGACCCCTCACCATGAAACGACACTCGAGACTGGTGGCCGCCCTCATGGCCGTCAGCACCATCGCCTCCGGTTGCGGCGGCGCCGGCGGCGGCAGTGACAGCACCTCCGGCGGTGGCGGCACCGTACGCGTCCTGATGGTCAACAACCCGCAGATGAAGCTGCTGCAGGAACTCACCCCCGAGTTCACCCGGGAGACCGGCGTCAAGGTCGCCTACACCGCGCTGCCCGAGAACGACGTACGCGACAAGGTCAACCAGGAGTACTCGAGCCAGGCCGGCCAGTACGACGTCACCAGCGTGAGCGCCTTCGAAGTGCCGATCTTCGCGAAGAACGGGTGGATGACCCCCCTCGACGGCTACGTGAGCACGACCCCGGACTTCGACCAGGCCGACGTCTTCCCCGCGTTCACCACCGGGCTCGGCGCGGGCGGCAAGCTGTACGGCGAGCCGTTCTACGGCGAGTCGTCCTTCCTGATGTACCGCAAGGACGTCTTTCAGGAACGGGGACTGACCATGCCCGACCACCCGACCTGGGACCAGGTGGCCGACCTGGCCGCCAAGGTGAACAAGGCCCGGCCCGGGATGGCCGGCATCTGCCTGCGTGGCCTGGCTGGATGGGGTCAGAACCTCGCCCCGCTCAACACCGTGATCAACACGTACGGCGGCCAGTGGTTCGACGCCGACTGGACCGCCAAGCTGAACAGCCCGGACGTCAGTGCCGCGACGCGGATGTACGTGAACCTGCTCCAGACGTCCGGTGAGCCCGGCGCGGCCGAGACCGGTGTCCAGGAGTGCATCAACATCGTGCTGCAGAGCAAGGCCGCGATGATGTACGACGCCACGTCGATCGCCGGTCTCTTCGAAGCGGGCGACTCGCCGATCAAGGGCAAGATGGGCTACGTCGCGGCGCCGGTCGACCAGACCCGGAACTCGGGCTGGCTGTGGACCTGGGCCTGGGGCATCCCGAAGTCGAGCCGGAGCGCGGACGCCGCCTGGAAGTTCATCAGCTGGGCGTCCAGCAAGAAGTTCGAGCAGGAGGTGGGCGACAGGTACGGGTGGAGCAAGGCGCCGACCGGAAAGCGCTCGTCGACGTACGCGCAGGCCGGCTACACGAAGGCCGCGTCGGCGTACTACGAGCAGGAACAGTCGGCCTTGCGGAACGCCAACCCGGTCCAGCCCGGCGTCAGTCCGCAGCCCTACACCGGCGTCCAGTTCGTCGGCATCCCGGAGTTCCCGGACCTCGGAACCCAGGTGTCGCAGGAGATCGCCAACGCGATCGCCGGCAAGGAGACAGTCGACCAGGCGCTGGCGAAAGCGCAGCGGCTGGCCGAGCCGGTCGGGGCGACCCACCGCGGCAAGTAGGGACGTTCACCCATGACCCAGCTAAGAACGGCCACCATCTCGTCGGCCTCGCGCCACACCGCAGTGCCCGCGTACGACCGGACAGCCGTCTCACCCGGCATCGTCCACATCGGCGTCGGCGGCTTCCACCGCGCACACCAGGCTGCCTACCTCGACTCTCTGCTGGCGGCCGACGCCGGAGCCCGGTCCTTCGGCATCAGCGGGATCAGCCTGCTGCCCCAGGACCGGCGGATCGTCGAGGTCATGAACGACCAGGACTGCCTCTACACGCTCCTGGTCCGTCACTCCGACGGAAGCATCGAGCCCCGCGTCATCGGCTCGATCGTCGAGCACCTGTTCGCACCGGACGACCCCGAACGAGTGCTCACCCGCATGGCCGACCCGGCCACCCGGATCGTGTCGCTCACCATCACCGAGGGCGGATACTTCTACCGGGCGGCGCACGACCAGATCGACATGGACGCCCCCGACCTAGAACACGACCGTACGAGCCCGAGCGCACCACGAACCGCGTTCGGCTACATCATCGAAGCCCTGCGCCGGCGGACGGCACGCGGCACCCCGCCGTTCACCGTGCTCTCCTGCGACAACGTCCATGCCAACGGCGACGTCGCCCGCCGGGTCGTCGTCGCCCTGGCCACCGCCCAGAACCGGGCCCTCGGCGAGTGGATCGAAAGCAATGTCGGCTTCCCCAACTCCATGGTCGACCGCATCACCCCTCGAACCTCCGACAGCGACATCGAAGCGGCCGCGGCCGCCACCGGCCTCACCGACGCGTGGCCGGTGGCCTGCGAGCCCTTCGCGCAATGGGTGATCGAGGACAGGTTCACCGACCGGCGGCCGGCCTGGGAACTCGTCGGCGCCCAGTTCGTCACCGACGTGCGGCCGTACGAACTGATGAAGATGCGCATCCTGAACGCCGGGCACCAGACCATCAGCTACGCCGGTCGGCTGCTCGGCCACCGGTACGGCCACCAGTCGTCCACCGACCCGGTCATCGGTGCCCTGCTCGACCGCTACACCCGCACCGAAGCCGCGACGACCCTCCCCGACGTCGCCGGGATCGACGTCGACGCCTACTGCACGACCATCGCCGAGCGCTTCGCCAACCGGCAGATCCGCGACACCATCACCCGGCTGACCAGTCAGAGCTCGACCAGCCTGCCCAGCTTCGTCCTGCCGGTCATCCGTGACCTGCTCGACCGCGGCCGGCCGGCGCCGGCGGCGACGGCCGTGGTGGCCGCGTGGGCGCGGTTCCTGGAGGGGGTCGACGACGCCGGCCGGCGCTACGAGGTCGACGATGCCCGTTCGGCCGACCTCTGCGCCCGTGCGGCTCGTCACGACGACGATCTCCTCGCGGTGATCCGCGGCAACCCGCTGTTCCACGGGCTGGAGGGCCGGCCCGAATTCGAGCGGCCGTACGCCGACACTCTGCGCGACATCCGTACCGCCGGCACCCGGGCCGCGCTCACCAGCGTCCTCGGGCCGACCGGCCCGGCCGTCCGCGGACGGTGACCGGCGACGTGGTGTTCACTGGTCCTGTGCTCGCCGAAGACCGCCGCAACCAGATCCTCGAGCTGCTCTATGCCCACCGGGTCGTCCGCACCCGGGACCTGCAGGAGAAGTTCGACGTCTCCGACGTGACGCTCCGCAGCGATCTGCAGGAACTCGAGCGCCGCGGGCGGCTGGTACGCACCCGTGGCGGTGCGGTCCTGTCCAACGCCGCCTCGGAAAAGACGACGTTCGACTCCCGGCTGATCCGCAACCGGGACGCCAAACGGCGGATCGGTGCGGCGGCATCGCAGTTCATCCACGGCGACACGACGGTGGTCTTCGACGCCGGCACGACGGTGCTGGCGCTGGCCCATCACATACCGCAGGTGAAGAACCTGACCGTCGTCACGCCGGCGCTGAATACCGCCCAGCACCTGCTCTCCGTCGACGGGGTGGACGTCGTCATGATCGGAGGGCCGGTCGACAAGGAGGCGATCAGCACGGTGGGGCCGGCCGGCCGGTACGGCGACGACCTCGCCCACACGACGTTCCTCGGCGCCCACGGCATCGACGGGGACCTCGACCTGGTCGACGTCTCACGCCAGCTGGCCGACTCGAAGCGGCAGCTCCTCCGGGCCGGACGCCGCGTCATCCTGCTCGCCGACTCCAGCAAACTCGGTGTCGAGGCCCCGGCGAAAGTGGCCGCGCTGAACACCGTCGACATCCTGATCACCGACGAGGAGGTTCCGGAAGGCCTGGCCGCGGAGATCCGGGATGCCGGCATCGAACTGATCGTCGCGTAGGCCCAGCTTCGCGGTGGGCCTTTTCCAAGGCGCAACCATTTACGCACGTGGAGCGGCTCGGCGCCCCGCTGTCACCGTCAGCGTTCCCGGCACCGCGCTGACCTCTGGCCGGGGGGCCAACCCAAGCTTGTGGCGGACGGCGGACTCGTGACGACCGCCGGCGAGCCGTCACTCCGGGGCGGAGACCCGGCCTGCGCTGTCGCCGAAGATCGCCGGGACTCTTTCGGCCAGGAGGATGTCGAAGGCCGTGTCGGCGAACCGCTGCTGATCGGCCGCGGGTAGGTGCGCGACGACCTGTCGCAAAGCGTCGGACACCTCGGCGTAGAAACTGTCGGTGATGCGTTTGCCCTGGGGTGTCAGGGCGACCGTCACCGCGCGCCGGTCGTGCGGGTTCGTGTCCCGGCGCGCGAGTCCGCGTCTTTCGATCCGGTCGACCAGCCCGGTGAGGCCGGGCCGCTCCACCCCGAGCATGCGGGTGAGTTCGGTCATGCCCCGCGCCTGATCCTTGATGACACACATCAGCTCGGCTTGTGCTGGGCTGAGGTCGTGCCGGCCGCAGATCCGCGCATAGTGCCCCTGCACGAGGAACGACAGCCGGACCAGCGCGGCCGCGATATCCGAGCTGTCCGGCACGGGGTGGTGTCCCTTCCTCGACATGACTTCCGATCATACCTTGCGCAACTTCGCGACGCGAAGTAGTTTCATTCGCGGCACGAAGTATTCCAAGGTTCCATGTAGCGAAGGAAGAAACTGTGAGCAATGCAGTCATCGCCCTGGTCGGCGGTAGCGGACAACTCGGCACGCTCGTCGCCGACGAGATCCTCGCACTCCCGGACGTCCAGCTGCGCCTTCTGGTGCGGCCCGGCCGCCGCGACCGGGTGGCCCACCTCGAACGCCGCGGCGCCCAGATCGTCGAGGGTGCGATCGGCGCCGGTGCCGAGCCGGCTCTGGCCGCTTTCGCCGCCGGGGCCACCACCGTCATCTCGGCCGTTCAAGGCGGCCCGGAGGTCATCATCGACGGGCAGAGCTCCCTGTTGCGCGCGGCGCGCGACAACGGCGTACGCCGCTTCATCCCGTCCGACTTCTCGCTGAACCTGTTCACCGTCGCGAAGGGCCAGATCCTGTCCTCGGACACTCGCCGGGCCTTTGCCGACGTGGCCGCCGCTGAGGCCGGCGACGTCGAGGTGGTCCACGTCCTCAATGGCCAATTCCTGGACCGGAAGGTCCTGTTCGGCTTCATCCGTGTTATCGACCCTGCCACCCGGACTGCCTACGTCTGGGGCGACGGCGACACCCCGATGGACTTCACCACCTACGCCGACACCGCCCGCTATACGGCCGCCGCCGCCACCGACGACAGCCCGATCGGCGACGTTCTGGGCGTCGCCGGCGACACCCTGACTTTCCACGAGACCGTTCTCGCCTTCGAGAAGGCCTCGGGCAAATCCCTGCGGGTGGAACGCCTCGGCTCGATGGCGGACCTCGACCAGCGCATCGCCGACCGGCAGCGGAGCGACCCCGCGGATTTTCACGCCTACCTGCCGCTCATGTACTACCGCGCCCAGCTCAACGGCACCGGCCGGATCGAACCGCTCATGAACGACCGTTACCCGTCGGTCACGCCGTCCACCGTCGAGCAGTACGTCACCCGCGAAGGACTCTGAGCCGCCCGTCGAGCATGCTCAACCCCCATGCGGCGCATCCGACTTCTGGCCTACGCGATCCTGGACGGCACCCTGATCCCGATCGACCGGATCGCTGATCAGACGTGGATGTTCACCTGATGAGCGGCCGACCGCGCCCTTCGACTCGTCCCGAAACCGACCGGACGAGGATGGAAAGGCTCAGTGATCAGCCCTCCTAGGCTTGACCGATGAATGTGACTCTCGCCCAGCTTCGCCTCGTGCTCGCGGTCGCGGAGAACGAGTCGTTCACGGTCGCGGCCGAGCAGGCGGTCATGAGCCAGCCCGCGCTGAGCCGGGCGGTCAAGGAGGTGGAGCGGGTCGTCGGAGCGCGACTCTTCGACCGGACGACGCGATCGGTGAGGTTGACCGCCGACGGCCGGGAGTTCGTCCGGGTCGCGGACGAGATCGTGCGCGCCGTCGATGGGGGGCTCGGTCGCTTCCAGGCTTATCGTCGAGGGATGTCCGGCACGGTCACCGTGGCCGCGCTACCTGCCCTCGCGGCCTGCATCATGCCGTTCGTCTGCCGGCGGTTCGCCGCTTCCCGGCCGGACGTGGACGTGCGGATCGTGGAGGGGGACACCGCTGAGGTGCTGGCCGACGTCCTCTCCGGCCGGGCTGACATCGCGGTGACCGAGGCGCCCCGGCCAACCGAGGGCCTGGAGCTCACGCTGATCGGGGAGGACGAGATGGTCGCCGTCTCAGCGCCGGGGCACCCGGTCACGGCCGGAAAGGAGGTTTCCTGGCGTGAATGGGCGACCTACCCCGTGGTCGGTCTCGGTGACAGCCGGAGAGCCGACGAGGCCTGCCGGCACAACGGCGTCGATCCCCACCGCGCGTACGTCGCCGACTCCGCGGCCACCGTCGTCGGCCTGGTCGCCGCTGGACTGGGAGTTGCCGCGATGCCGCTGAGCGCCCTTCCACTCACGGCACACCGTTCTGTAGTGGTGACCCCGCTGGTTCAGCCGCGCCTGGTTCAGCCGCTCGCGGTGGTCACCCGGACCGTGCCCGCACTCGCCCCGCCGGCACGCGAGTTCCTCGCCGAACTCGGCAACGTACGGTTCGACCCGCTGCACCGCGCCGCACCCGTTCAGCGACCGCAGACCTCGCTGGAACGACCCTGACGCAATAATGCCCGGGCCGCATGACCGGATCAGGATTTGGCATTTATCGCATTCTCCGAAACACGTTAAAGTCGATTCTGTTCGGATGACGTCGCGGCAATCGATCGCGCCGGCGGAAGGTATGAAACACCAAGTGTCTGTTGCGAATTATCCATCGAGCCACCGGGCCAGGCTTGAACGCCTCATGAAGGCCGGTCACGAAGCCGGTGACGAGGCAATCGTCAAGAGGATCATGGCATCGGACTTTGTGCTGCATTGTCCCGACGGAAGCAGCAAGACGCGCGACGAATCCGCCGAGACGTACGCGGCGATGCGAAACGCGCTGTCCAGCTTCACCATCACTTGCGACCTCGTGGTGGCCGAAGGCGACATGATCGCTTGCCGGACATCGATGGACGGCCGATTCACCCGTCCGTTCACCATGATGGAGGACAAAAAGATCGAGGCGCACGGCCGCCCGGTGCATTTCGAAACCGTCAGCATCTACCGATTCGATCCGCATGGCGTGCTGGTCGAAGAGTGGGCGCAGTCCGACAATATGACGCTTTTCAAGCAGCTCGGGATGACGATCTGACCAAGCGGCGAACCCGGACGCCGAGTCCCACCGGTTCTGCCGACAGCCTGCCAGCGGTGCCTAGAGTGCTGGTGTGGAGGATGGACGTTGGCGGGACCCGGAATGGCTCGATCAGGTACTCGCCTGGATCGACGCGCGGGTGGCCCGGAGCGGGGCGGTCGAGCAGCCGCATGTGCGGGCCTGGGCGACCGTGCTGCGAGTGCCCACAGTGGATGGTGACGTGTGGTTCAAGGCCAACGACGCGTCGCTGCGGCACGAGGTGGCGGTGGTCGAACGGATCAGCGCGCGCCGGCCCGACGTGGTGCCGCCGCTGATTGGGTCGGACGTCGCCAATGGGTGGCTGCTGATGGCCGACGCGGGGGAGACGCTGCGCAGTGTGACCGAGCGCGAGCGCAGCCTGGACCGATGGCTGGACGTCCTGCCGCGCTACGCGTCGGTGCAACGGGACCTGGCTGGCGAGGTCGGGGCCCTGCTCGCCGCCGGGGTGCCGGACATGCGGCTGGCCACCCTGCCGGCCGCCTACACGAAGCTGGTCGACGAGGTGGGGGCCGAGCCGCGGTTCCGCGACGCGGTCCCGGTGGTGGAAGCGCTGTGTGCCGAGCTCGACGGGTACGGCCTCCCGGAGCTGCTGCAGCACGACGACCTGCACGACGGACAGGTGTTCGTCCAGGACGGCCGGCACCTGGTCCTCGACTGGGGTGACGCGTGCGTGTCGCACCCGTTCTTCACGCTCGCCGTGACCGTTCAGGGCGGGCTCGCGTGGGGGCTGGACGACGTCGAGAACTCGGTCGATACCACGCCGTTCGTGGCCGCGTACCTGGAGGTCTTCGGCACCGGCCTGGAGCGGGCGGCCGAGATCGCGATGCGGCTGGGCTGGGTCTGCCGGGCAATCAACGGGCGGATCCCCGGCGACGACGTGCCGACGATGACGCGGTTGCGCATGTTCCTCGATGGACACCCATAGCGACGACGTCGTCGCGGTGAGCAAAAGCCCTGGTGGCTGGACCATCGACGAGATGCGATCAAGAATGGTCGGGTGCGACTATCTGGCGCCATGGCGGGGTTGTTCGAGGGATTCGAGGGCTATCGGGTGCTGGCCGGGGCCGATCTGGAGCGCGCGCTGACTCAGGCACTGGTCGCGGTCGACGCCGACGTGCTGCTCAACCTCTATCGCTACAACGGGCGAACGGCCGACGACCTGCTCGCCGTCTTCGCGCGGCTGGGTGATCGGCTGGTCGTGCCGTTCCAGGCGGTGGCCGACTTCCACCGCGACCGGCTGGCCGCGATCGGCCACCCGGAGCAGGCCACCAGGGAGGTCCGGGAAGGCCTGGCCCGCAGCGCGGCCGCCGCCGCCCGGGCGATGTCCACCTGGTCGAAGCGGGTCGCGCTGGCCGACGCCGAGGCGCAGCGGCTGCTCGACGGCGTGGAGAAGGCTTTCGGCGAGCTCAACTCGGCGGTCGACCTGGCCGAACCGGACCGGGTGCACACCGCCACGCCGACCGACGAGGACCCGGTGCTGCGGCGGCTGGCCGAGGTGCTGGACGGCCGGGTGCTGCGGCGCCCGGACGACGAGCAGTGGGGTGCGCTGGTCGCCGAGGGCAAACGGCGGGCCGGCGCCCGGATCCCGCCGGGGCACCTCGAGGCCGACGCCGACCAGCGCGGCGGCGATTATCTGGTCTACGCGCAGGCCTGTGCCGAGGCCGGCCGGCGCGGCCTCGACCTGATCATCGTCACCGGGGACGAGAAGGACGACTGGTGGCGGCGCGACCAGGGAACGGCGATCGGGCCGCGACCGGAGATGGCCACGGAGTTCTTCGACCTGACCGGCGGCCGACAGTTGTACCTGCTGCGGCCGGGCGATCTGCTGCGGCGGGCGGCGGCGCTGGGTGTCGCGGTGAGCCGGTCGTCGTGGCACGACGCGGCTCGGGACCGGCGCCGGGCGCAGTGGACCCCGCACCTGATCGGGCTGGTCCTCGATCAGCTCGGCGACGGCACCCGGGCCCTGTTGGCCGAGGTCGCGGCGGCCGGCGGCCGCAAGGACGTCGCCGAGGACACCGTCCTGTGGGAGACCGACGCGGGCCCGCTGGCCCTGGAGAGCTTCGACATCGAGATGGCCCGTCAGGCGCTGATCCAGGACCGGCGGTTCCCGGACGGCCTGGACGCCATCGCGGTGATCCGGGAGGACGAGGACGGCCGGCGGGTGTGGACGATGCCGGCCGAGGTCGTCGAACTGTGGGCAGCGCTGGCCAAACAGTGATCCATGACTATTGTGTACGCCGTGGACGAGGCTGAGGGCTCACGCCTGGGGATCGACGCCTCGGTGGCGCATCCGGCCAGGCGATACAACTACTTGCTCGGCGGCAAGGACAACTTCGCCGCCGATCGGGAGTCAGCGGACGAGTTCGTCCGGCAGTTCCCGACGGTTCGGCTGGCCGCACGCGAGAACCGCGGCATGCTCCAGCGGGCGGTCCGGTTCCTGGCCGCCGAGCGCGGCATCCGGCAGTTCCTGGACATCGGCACCGGGCTGCCCACCGCCGACAACACGCACGAGGTGGCCCAGCGCGTCGCGCCCGAGAGCCGGATCGTCTACGTCGACAACGACCCGCTGGTCATGACCCATGCCCGGGCCCTGCTGACCAGCGCCAAGCAGGGCCGCACGGCCTACCTCGAGGCCGACCTGCGCAACCCCGAGGCCATCCTCGAGGATGCGCGGGAGACCCTCGACCTGAGCCGGCCGGTGGGCCTCGTCCTGGTCGCCGTGCTGCACTTCATCCAGGGCGACGGCGCCGCCCTGCCGCTGGTCCGCCGGCTGCTCGAACCGCTGGCCCCGGGCAGCTACGTGATCGTCACCCACGCCACCCACGCCTTCGCGACGCCGGAGCAACTGGCCGGTTACATGCAGCGCCGGGCCGAGGGACAGTACGACCTGTGGGCGCGCGGACGCGACGAGATCGCCGAGCTTTTCGAGGGTCTGAACCTGGAGGAACCGGGCATCGTGCCCATCTCCGAGTGGCGGCCCGAGCCCGGCGCTGAACTTCCGCCCGCCAAGCACGTTTCCATCTTGGGCGCCGTCGCCAGGAAGTGATCTTCGCGCCGTTCGGCGGAAACCTGGCACCGGCGCTGGGAAGCTAGTCTCGGGGCGTCGGCGGGCAACGGCGCCCGGCGCGGGTGGAAAGGACGGTGGCGGCTGTGAAGGTCGGGATTCCCAGCGAGGTCAAGAACAACGAGTTCCGGGTGGCGATCACCCCGGCCGGCGTGTTCGAGTTCGCCCGGGCCGGGCACCAGGTCTTCGTGCAGGCCGGCGCCGGCGCCGGTTCCTCGATCCTGGACGACGACTTCGTCGCGGCGGGCGCCACGATCCTGCCCACGGCCGACGACGTGTGGGGCACGGCCGACCTCATCCTCAAGGTCAAGGAGCCGATCGCCGAGGAATACCCGCGGATGCGCGCGGGCCAGGTGCTCTTCACCTACCTCCACCTGGCCGCGTCCAAGGAGTGCACCGACGCGCTGATCGACCGCAAGGTCACCGGCATCGCGTACGAGACGGTCGAGCTGCCCGACCGGTCGCTGCCGCTGCTCGCGCCCATGTCCGAGGTCGCCGGCCGGCTCGCGCCGCAGGTCGGCGCCTACCACCTGATGCGCTCGGGTGGCGGCCGGGGCGTGCTGATGGGCGGCGTGCCCGGCGTCTACGCGGCCAAGACCGTGGTCATCGGCGCCGGTGTCTCCGGCATGAACGCGGCCGCGATCGCCCTCGGCATGCAGGCCGAGGTGCTGGTCCTGGACAAGAACATCGCCCGGCTCCGCGCGGCCGACGCCGACTATCGCGGCCACCTGCAGACGATCGCCTCCAACGCGTACGAGATCGAAAAGGCGGTGCTCGACGCCGACCTGGTCATCGGGGCCGTTCTCGTGCCGGGCGCGAAGGCTCCCAACCTGGTCCCCAACGAGCTCGTGGCCCGCATGAAGCCGGGCAGCGTGCTGGTCGACATCTCGATCGACCAGGGCGGCTGCTTCGAGGACTCGCGGCCGACCACGCACGCCGACCCGGTCTACCCGGTGCACAACTCGATGTTCTACTGCGTGGCCAACATGCCCGGCGCGGTGCCCCACACCAGCACGTACGCGCTGACCAACGTAACTTTGCCGTACGCGCTGGAGCTGGCCAATCACGGCTGGAAGGACGCCATCCGGCGGGACGCGTCGCTGGCCCTGGGCCTGAACACCTTCGACGGCCACGTGACCTACGGCCCGGTCGCCGAGGCGCACGGGATGGCCACGCTGAGCCTGAATGACGTCCTCAGCTAAGGCCGTCCGGACCTACCTCGACCACCTGAGCGTCGAGCGCGGGCTGTCAAAGAACACGTTCACCTCGTACCAACGGGATCTTGAACGGTATGTCCTTCTCATGGGGAAGGACCTGGCCGCGATCACGGCGGCCGACCTCGCCGGCTACCTGGGCCGGCTGCGGGCCGGTGACGACGACCACCCGCCGCTGTCGGCCAGTTCGGCGGCGCGGGCGATGAGCGCGGTGCGCGGGCTGCACCGGTTCGCCGCCCGCGAGGGGCTGATCGCGGTCGATGTGAGTCGTGACGTACGCCCACCCACGCCGCCCCGGCGCCTGCCCAAGGCGCTCGACCTCGACCAGGTCGAACGCCTGCTCGCCGCGCCGGCCGGTGACGACGGCCTGGTGCTGCGCGACCGGGCGCTGCTGGAGTTCCTCTACGGCACCGGCGCGCGGATCTCCGAGGCGGTCGGGCTGGACGTCGACGACCTCGACGACGACGCCGTCACGCTGCGCGGCAAGGGGGGAAAGACCCGGTTCGTCCCGCTCGGCCGGTACGCGCGGGCCGCGCTCGACGCCTATCTGGTACGCGCCCGCCCGCTCCTGATCGCCGGCGGACGCGGCACGCCCCGAGTCTTCCTCAACGCCCGCGGCGGCCCGCTGTCCCGGCAGAGTGCCTGGACCATCCTGCACCGGTCCGCGGCGGCCGCAGGACTGCCGACCGAGGGACCGCGCGCCGTGTCCCCGCACACACTTCGGCACTCGTACGCCACCCACCTGCTCGACGGCGGCGCCGACGTCCGCGTCGTCCAG
Organism: Actinoplanes sp. NPDC049265; assembly: GCF_043197135.1. Classification (NCBI taxonomy): domain Bacteria; kingdom Bacillati; phylum Actinomycetota; class Actinomycetes; order Micromonosporales; family Micromonosporaceae; genus Actinoplanes; species Actinoplanes sp. NPDC049265. The sequence goes on from NZ_JBICSP010000021.1 coordinate 43,945, forward strand.
GAGCTGCTCGGTCACGCCTCGGTCACCACGACGCAGGTCTACACACTGGTCACCGTGGACCGCCTCCGCGAGGTGTACGCCACCTCGCACCCGCGCGCTCGTTGAGGCTTGCGCACCGGTGGCTCCCGTCAATGACGACCGAGGTGCGACACGCCGACGACTGACCCCGGAGGCGCCGAGCGCGTGGCGTACAGTCGGGCATCGGCGAACGGGTCGGGAGGGGGCGACATGTCAGGCAACACTCATCAGGCGGAAGCCTGGACGTCAGCGCTCCGTGAGCAGCAGAGCTCGATGGATCTCGGCGCCGACCTGGGCCCGGCCGACCCGACGGCCTACACCATGCGGCGGCCCATCCCCGAGCCGATGCCGACCGACCGGCACGGACCGGCCCGCATCATCGCCCTGGCCAACCAGAAAGGTGGCGTCGGCAAGACCACGACCACCATCAACCTGGGCGCCGCCCTGGCCGAATACGGCCGCAAGGTGCTGCTGGTCGACTTCGACCCGCAGGGCGCCTGCTCGGTCGGCCTCGGAGTCAACCCGCACAACCTCGACCTGAGCATCTACAACCTGCTCATGCAGGACGACGTCACCGCCGAAGACGTCATCATCAAGACCGATGTGGCCGGCCTGCACCTGCTGCCCGCCAACATCGACCTCTCCGCGGCCGAGATCCAGCTGGTCAACGAGGTCGCCCGCGAGATGGCGCTGGCCCGGGTGCTGAAAAGGGTTCGCAAGGAGTACGACTTCATCCTGATCGACTGCCAGCCCTCCCTGGGCCTGCTGGCGATCAACGCGCTGACCGTCGCGCACGGCGTGCTCATCCCGCTGGAATGCGAGTTCTTCTCCCTTCGCGGTGTGGCCCTGCTGCTCGACACCATCGACAAGGTCCGCGAGCGGCTCAACTTCGACCTCGAGCTCGAGGGCATCCTGGCCACCATGTACGACAGCCGCACCACCCACTGCCGTCAGGTGTTGCAGCGAGTGGTCGAGGCGTTCGGCGACAAGGTCTACCAGACCGTCATCACCAAGACGGTCAAGTTCCCGGAAAGCACTGTCGCCGGCTCGTCCATCCTCACCCTCGACCCCGCCTCCTCCGGGGCCCGCAACTACCGCCAGCTGGCCCGCGAGGTCATCGCGGCCGAGACCGACCGCGACTAGCGACCTTTCTCAAATTCGAATTCGGGGGCGCCTCAACGCGAGGCGAATTTGAGAAAGGTCGAAGGCCCATGCTGTTCGCGCTCGGCCGGCCGGCCGTGTTCGCCGGCCTGCTCATCGGATTCGTGCTCGCGGTGCTGTTGCGCGCCTTCGCGATCCGCCTCGCCGGTCGTTCCCTGAACCTGTCCGACCGCCTGTCGCCGCGGCTGCGCGACAACGTCGACCCGTTCGGGGCGGTCGCCGCGGCGGTCGGCGGCGCCGGCTGGGGCAAGGCGCTCGACGTCGACGAGGTGCCGCGCACCCGGGGCCGGGGGCGGGCGGCCCTGGTGTTCCTGGCCGGCCCGATCGTCACCATCGTCGCCGGGCAACTCGTCTTCCTGGCCTACCGGCTGCTCTTCCCGTTCCCCGTCGCCAACCTGTCGGCGCTGCTGCGGGGCCTCTTCCCGGCCGACGCGGCCGACGGGTTCCTGCTCGGCGTGGCCGGCAGCCTGCTCGGGTTCGGCCTGCTCTCGCTGCTGCCCATCCCGCCGCTGGACGGCTTCGGGCTGCTGTGGTCGGCCCACCGCCGCCCCGGTCCCGGCCTGCAGGGCTACCGGCTGTGGTTCCAGGAGAAGAACATCGGCGTGGTCGTGCTGTTGGCATGCTGCTTCTACCCGCTGGGTAACCCGCTGCTCCTGTTGCCAGTTGATCTTCTCGGGACGGTGTTTCTCGCGCTGTGGGGGTAGGGGATGAGCCTCGGTACGGTCGTCGAGCCGGTGGTCTACGGTCAGCACGTGCCTTCTGACCCCGTCGCGGACCCCGTGGCCGACCCCGTCGCCGACCCTGTCGCCGACCAGCAAGAGGTCGATTCGGGCAAATTCACCGTGCGGCTGGACAACTTCACCGGGCCGTTCGACCTGCTGCTCCAGCTCATCGGCAAGCACAAGCTGGACGTCACCGAGGTGGCGTTGCACCAGGTCACCGACGACTTCATCGCCTACATCCGGGCTATGGGCGACGACTGGGACCTCGGCGAGGCGAGCGAGTTCCTGCTGGTCGCGGCCACCCTGCTCGACCTCAAGGCGGCCCGCCTGCTGCCCGCGGCCGACGTCGAGGACGAGGAAGACCTGGCCCTGCTCGAGGCCCGCGACCTGCTGTTCGCCCGGCTGCTGCAGTACAAGGCGTTCAAGGAGGCCGCGCTACACATCGAGGAGCTGGAGGGTACGGGCGCCCGCCGCTGGCCGCGCGCGGTAGGAATGGAGCCCCGGTTCGCCGAGGCGCTGCCCGAGCTGGTCCTTGGCATCGGGCCCGACCGGCTGTTCAAGCTGGCCCTCAAGCAGTTCCAGCCCAAGCCCGGTCCGCCCGAGGTGTCGATCGCGCACATCCACCAGGTCCGGGTCAGCGTCCGCGAACACGCCACGCTGCTGCGCGACCGGATGCGCCGGGCCGGCAGCGCCACGTTCAGCCTGCTGGTGGCCGACTGCGAGAACACGCTCGAGGTGGTGGCCCGATTCCTGGCCCTGCTCGAGCTGTACCGCGAGGGGCTGATCGAATTCGAGCAACCGGTGTCGCTGGACGAGCTCACGGTCCGCTGGATCGGCGGCGAGGGCGACGTCGATCTGGACATCGACGACTACGAGGGCACACCCCAGCCCCCCGAGCCAACGCCACCAGAAGCGGAGTCGGTCACCGACGAAGACATAGCCGCGATCGGTACGCCGCAAGCCACCGACACCGACACCGCTGACGACGCCTCTGGCACCGCCGCCGTGACCGGCGTCTCCGAGTCTGACGGTGGCTCCGCTGACGACGCCTCTGGCACCGCCGCCGTGACCGGCGTCTCCGAGTCTGACGGTGGCTCCGCTGACGACGCCATTGACACCGCCGCCGTGACCGGCGTCTCCGAGTCTGACGACGGCTCCGCTGACGACGCCACTGACACCGCCGCCGCCGCGACCGGCACCGCCGACTCCGACGCCGACTCCGACACCGACCTGGAGGACGCCGACTCCGCCGCCGAGCCCGGCACCGAACCGCACGACACCGACGAGGAGAAACCGTGACCGACGAGCGCCGCGACTCCCTGGCCGCCCAGGCGGCTTCTTGGGTCCCGCCCTGGGAACGGTCCCCTCGCGAACCCGATCGCACCTTCCAGGCCCAGGCCACCAACGCCGACCTTGACGACGCCGACCCTGACGACGTCGACCCCACCGACGCCGATCCCGACGCGGCCGACACCGGCACCGCCGACTCAGAACTTGACGCGCCCGACGACGACGCCGCCGATTCCGCCGCGTCCGACGTCGACCTCGACCCCGCCGCGTCTGACGCCGGCCCCGCCGCGTCCGAACCCAATCCCGAAGGGGCCGAGACCGCCGAACCCGCGGAGACCGCCGACGAGCTTTCCCCCTTTGCCGACGAGGCGGACGTGTCGGGCACCGTGGACGATCCCGCGTCGATCCCCGACCTCGACGAGCCTGAGGTGATCACCGGACCCGAGGTCGAGGTGCCGGACGCGATCGCCGAGGCGGCCGAGGCGCCCGACGAGGACGAGGGCACACCGGTGGACGCGCCGCTGCCGCCCGACGGGGACGACGCCGGGGATGTCTTCGACCAGGCGGCCGACGACGACGTCAGCGACGACGACGAGGTCGACCTGCCGGTGGGGGACGAACCGGAGGTCGCGGCCGGTGCTGTGACCGGGGAATCGACTGTTGTGGACGGCGGCGCGACCGAAGAGGCGGAGGTCACGGACGGCGTCGGAGAGGCGGCGGTTGCGGACGAAGCCCAAGGCTATCCGCCAATCGCGGACCAAGGCTCGGCGGGTGTGGACGACACCGCGGCTGTGGACAACACGGGGGCTGTGGACGACACGGCGGCTGAGGATGGCGCGGCCGAGGCTGGGGGCGCTGTGGCCGCGGCGATTCCGGCTCAGGCCGTACCCAGGAAGAGGCGCAAGAAAGACACCCAGCCGGAGCCCGCGCCCGAGCCGGAGGAAGAGCCGCACGTTCCGATGGAGGACGGCGAGCTGCGCGCCGCGCTGGAAGCGATCCTGCTGGTCGTCGACGAGCCGGTGGCCGAACTGCAGCTGGCGCAGATCGTCGAGGAGCCGGTGGAGCGGATCGGCGTGATGCTGGAGGACATCTCGGCGCGCTACACGGCGGCGGGGCACGGCTTCGACCTGCGGCGGGCGGCGGGCGGATGGCGGCTGTACACGCGGCCGGAATACGCCGCCTACGTGGAACGGTTCGTGCTCGACGGGCAGTCCGTCCGGCTCACCCAGGCCGCGCTGGAGACGCTGGCCGTGGTCGCCTACAAGCAGCCGGTGACCAGGTCGCGCATCTCAGCCATCCGGGGTGTGAACTGTGACGGCGTGATGCGTACCCTTGCTACGCGCGGCCTGATCGAGGAATGCGGCACCGAACCGGAAACGGGAGCACACCTTTACCGGACGACGACCTTGTTCCTCGAGAAGCTGGGCCTCAATTCGGTCGACCAGCTGCCCCCGCTGGCGCCGTTCCTGCCCGACGATGTGGAAGAAGTAATCGATGCCTCAGGCTGAGCCGGCCACCGCAGAGCGCCTGCAAAAGGTGCTCGCCCTCGCCGGAGTCGGTTCCCGGCGCGCCTGTGAAGACCTGATCTTCCGGCGGCGCGTCACGGTCAACGGCCGGGTGGCCAAGCTCGGCGACAAGGTCGACCCGGCCACTGCCGAGATCCAGGTCGACGGCCAGCGTGTGGTGACCGACACCAAGCTGGTCTACATCGCGATGAACAAGCCGCGTGGTGTGGTCGCCTCGATGGACGACGAGAAGGGCCGCACCGAGCTGGCCGACTTCCTCGACACGTTCGAGCAGCGCATCTACCACGTCGGCCGGCTCGACGCCGACAGCGAGGGCCTGCTGCTGCTGACCAACGACGGCACGCTCGCGCACAAGCTGATGCACCCGTCGTACGAGGTGGCCAAGACCTACCTGGCCGAGGTGCAGGGGCCGCTGCCACGGGCGGTCGGCCGCAAGCTGCAGTCGGGGGTGGAACTGGACGACGGCCCGGCCAAGGTGGACAGCTTCCGGCTGGTCGACACGCTCGGCAAGGTCGCCCAGATCGAGGTCGTCCTGCACGAGGGCCGCAAGCACATCGTCCGGCGGATGATGGACGAGGTCGGTCACCCGGTGCTGCGCCTGATCCGCACCGCGGTCGGCCCGATCCGCCTCGGCGACCTGCGCCCGGGCGGCTTCCGGCATCTGTCCAACGCCGAGAAGGCCGCCCTCTTCAAGAGCGTCGGCGACTGACCGGGCGCGACGCTCAGGGCTGCCGGAACCACAGCATGGGCACTGCGGGCTGCCGAAAGGGCAACCTACTCGCGGCGGGGAAGGTGCCAGGGGTTGGCGGCCTGCAGGGCGGGGGGCAGGAGGGCGTCGGGTACGGACTGGAAGGTCACCGGCCGCAGCCAGCGGCGAATCGAGGTCGTGCCGACCGAGGTGTGCGACGCGTTGGTGGTGGACGGCCAGGGGCCGCCGTGGCTCATGGCGTGCGAAACGGCCACACCGGTCGGCCAGCCGTTCCAGATGATCCGGCCGGCTCGGTCGGCGAGGACGCTCAGCAGACGGGCGACCGGGAACGGGTCGCCGGCCTCGCCATGGACGGTGGCGGTGAGTGAGCCCTCGACGGTGGCCAGGGCCGCGAACAGGTCGTCCTCGTCCCGGTACTCGACGATCAGGGCGGCCGGCCCGAAGTGCTCGTCGGTCAGGGACGGGTCCTCAGCCAGGGCCGGCGCGGTGGTGGTGAACAGCTGGGCCGAGGCCCACGAACCCTCGGCCGGTGCGTCGGCGGCGGTGGCCAGCACGGTGACGCCGTCCCGGGCGGCCAGCTCGGCCAGGCCGGACGCGAGCTGGTCGCCGATGCGGGCGTTGAGCAGGGGAGCGGGCGGCGTGGCGGCGACCGCGGCGGTCAGCGCGGGGCCCAGGCCGTGGCCGGCGGGCAGGAAGAGCAGGCCGGGCTTGGTGCAGAACTGGCCGGTGCCCAGGGTGAAGGAGCCGACGAAGCCGGTCACGATGTCGTCGGCCCGGGCGGCCAGCGCGGCGGGCGTGACAACGGTGGGGTTGATGCTGCCGAGCTCGCCGAAGAACGGGATCGGGTCGGGGCGGGCGGACGCCACGTCGAAGAGGAAACGGCCGCCCTTGGTGGAACCGGTGAAGCCGGCCGCCTTGACCCGCGGGTCCTTGAGCGCGGTGACGCCCTCGTCGTCGCCGAAGACGATGCCGAAGACGCCGGCCGGCAGCCCGGCGTCGGCGACCGCCCGCGCGGCCAGCGAGGCGACCGCACGGGACAGGCCGGGATGCGAGCCGTGGGCCTTGACCAGCACGGGGGCGCCGGCGGCGAGGGCCGACGCAGTGTCGCCGCCGAGCACGCTGAACGCGAACGGGAAGTTGCTGGCCGCGTAGACCAGGACGGGGCCGATCGGTTCGAGCATGCGGGCCAGGACCGGCCGGGGCGGCGTGGCGGTGGGGTCGGCGTCCTCGAGGATCGCTTCCAGGTACGCGCCTTCGGTCACCACCGACGCGAACAGGCGCAGCTGCGCGCTGGTGCGGGCCAGTTCCCCGGTCAGCCGGGCCTCGGGGAGCCCGGACTCGGCCATGGCCAGCGGGACCAGGGTCGCGGCGGCCGCGTCGAGCCGGTCGGCGAGCAGGGTGAGCAGTTCCGCGCGTACCCCCGGCGTGGTGGTCTTGAAAGCGCCGAAGGCGTCGGCGGCCGCCGCGAGCAGGGGCTGGGGGTCGGTGGCGGGCACGGCGTCGCCGACGGGCGAGCCGGTACGCGGATCGATGCCCTGGATGCTCATGGCGTGTTCCTCCGGTTGCCGGTGGACAGCAGGGACGTGGCGTCCACGACGGGGTTGGTGAGCGTGCCGACCTCGCTGACGGTGATGGCCACGGAGTCGCCGGCGGTCAGGGTGAAGTCGAGCGACGGCACGATGCCGGTGCCGGTCGAGAGGATCGCGCCGTCGGGCAGGTCGTACTGCCGGAAGAGGTAGGACACCAGGTCGTCGAGGCGCCGGTGCAGCAGCTTGGTCGACGTGGACGCGGACCAGACCTCGTCCGGGCCGCGCCGGACCGACGCCGAGATGGTCAGCTCGTACGGCGAAGGCACCTCCCAGGCCGGCCGGATGCCCGGACCGAGCGCGCAGGACCCGGCGTAGATCTTGGCCTGTGGCAGGTAGAGCGGGTTCTCGCCCTCGATCGTGCGGGACGACACGTCGTCGCAGACGGTGTAGCCGACGATCGTGCCGTCGGCCGCCACGACCACGGCCAGCTCGGGTTCGGGGACGTCGACGGGCGAGTCGTCGCGGATGCCGATCGGCTCGCCGTCGCCGGCTACCCGCCAGGCCACGCTCTTGAAGAACAGTTCGGGGCGGTCGGCGCCGTAGACCCGGGCGTACACGTCGGCGACCTCGCTCTCCTCCTGCCGCGCCTCGCTGGAGCGCTGATAGGTGACCCCGGCCGCCCACACCTCGGTCCGGCCGTCGACCGGGGCGAGCAGGCGTACCTGGTCGGTCTCGGCCGGACCGGCCGCGGCCTGCTCGACCATGCCGCGGAAGTCACCGTTGAGCAGCTCGGACAGTGACGCGACGGCGGCCCGGTGGACGGCGCCGTCGTCGGTGCGGACCCCGACGAACGTCTGACCCCGGACCTCGTACCTGATGACCAGCATGTGTACCTCCCGCATTGATCATGCCGTGTCGGTGAGCAGACGGGTGAGCTCGGCCGTGGCCTTGTCCGGGTCGAGGCCGGTGGTGACCACCTCGCGCACGATCTCCGACCCGGCCTCCTGCGCGGCCGGCCAGCCCGGATGCCGAGGGCGGATCTGGGCCTGGGCGAGGGTGCGGGCGGTCGGGCGGGTCCGCCAGTACGCGGCCGCGGCCGGTTGCCCGCCGTGCGCCGGTACGAAGTCGGTCTGCACGTCGGGGGCGAGGAATCCGCGGACCCAGGCGCGGACCTCGTCCCGCCGCCGGGTCGACGCGGACACCGCCAGGCCGGCGCCGCCGAGGACGCTGCGCAGGTCGGGGGCGTTGGCCCAGGCCAGGTCGGCGTAGTGGCCGTATTCGTAGGCGAGCGGGCAGTACGCGACGGCACCGGCGTCCAGCGCGTCGTGGACGGCGACCGGGCCGCCCAGCGACACCGCCTGATCGACGTGCGGCCACAGGTCGCGCAGCAGCCGCAGGGAGGCGGCGTCGCGGGGCATCGAGAGCCACATCAGCATCGCGTGCGGGCCGCCTAGGCAGAGGGCGCTCGGCACCGTACGCACCGCGCCCAGCACGTCCGGCCAGCGCTGCGGCACCGCGTCGATCCGGTCCGGCCGGTACACGCTGACCTGGCCGGCGGCGTCGATCGGGAGCGCCCACTGGCGGCCGCCGAGCGTGTAGCTCTCCCAGGACCGGCCGGCCGCCGCGGTGCGCCAGCGGGCCAGCTCGGACGGCGCGAACAGCTCACTCAACGGCAGCAGCAGGCCGTCCGCGACCGCGGCACCCAGCGCCGCGTGGTCGATCACGATCAGGTCGTGGCCGGCCGCCGGCTCGCGGGGCGGCCGCACCCCGAACTCCGTCGCCGGCTGCGCGTCCCAGGTCACGCCGCCACCGAAGGCGCGCAGCGGGGCGTAACCCCGGGGATGGTCCCAGGTCAACCCGCGCAGGTCCGTCACTGGCGCCCCCGTCGCTGCCGCACTCGCCTAAGGGCGTTGGCGGATCGGACGTTCATGACCGCGGGCGCAGCCGGAGCCCGCCCATCCCTCCGTCGACCGCGATCTCCGCCCCGGTCGTGGACCCGGCCTGCGGCGACGCCAGATATACCACGGCGTGCGCCACCTCCTCGGCCGACACCAGGCGCCCGTGCGGCTGTCGGGCCGCCAGCGCCGCCCGTTCCGCGGCCGGGTCGGGTGCGCGGTCGAGGAGCCGGCCCACCCACGGTGTGTCGGCGGTGCCGGGGTTGACGGCGTTGACCCGGATCCCGTCCGGCATGCCGTCCGCGGCCATCGCCCGGGTCAGCGCCGACACGGCCCCCTTGCTGGCCGAATACACCGCCCGCAGTGGGAGCCCGGCCGTCGCCGCGACCGACGAGGTGTTCACCACGGCCGCGTGTGGCGACGCCACCAGGTAAGGCCACGCCGCCCGGGAGACGCGTGCGGTGCCGACCACGTTCACGTCGAGGACGGCGCGCCACTCGTCGTCGGTGGCGTCCGCGACGCTGCCCTGTGCGCCGATGCCCGCGTTGTTGACCAGGATGTCCAGCCCGCCGAGGAGGCCGGCGGCGGTGCTGACGGCAGCGCGTACCCCGGCGTCGTCGGTGACGTCGGCCGACACGAAGCCGATCGCTTCCGGCAGGGTGGTGGGCCGGTCCTGGGCCCGATCGAGTACGACGACCCGGGCGCCCGCCTCGGCGAACGCGGTCGCGACGGCCCGGCCGATACCGGAGGCGCCGCCGGTGACCAGCGCGGCCAGGCCGTCGAGGGAGCCCATCAGGCGGCCCGGAAGGTCTGGCGCTGCCGTCCGAGGCCGTCGATCTCCAGTTCGACCACGTCGCCGTCGCGCAGGTAGGGCTGGCCGTCGCGGCCCATGGCCACGCCGGCCGGCGTACCGGTGTTGATCACGTCGCCGGGGTAGAGGGTCATGAACTGGCTCAGATAGTGCACGAGGTGGCGTACCCCGAAGATCATGTTCTTGGTCGTGCCGTCCTGGCGGAGCTCGCCGTTGACCCAGAGCCGCGCGCCCAGCCGCTGCGGGTCGTCGATCTCGTCGGCGGTAGCGATCCACGGCCCGAACGGGTTGAACGTCTCGCAGTTCTTGCCCTTGTCCCACTGGCCGCCGCGCTCGATCTGGAACTCGCGCTCGCTGACGTCGTTGCTGATCGCGTACCCGGCGATGTGCGCGTCCGCGTCCTCGGCGGCCGCCAGGTAGCGGGCCTTGGTGCCGATCACGACGGCCAGCTCGACCTCGTAGTCGGTCTTGACCGACCGGCGCGGGATGAGCACGTCGTCGGCCGGCCCGACCACGGTGTCCGGCGCCTTCATGAACACGATCGGCTCGGGCGGCGGGGTGGCGCCGGTCTCGGCGGCGTGGTCGGCGTAGTTCAGGCCGATGCAGACGATCTTGCCGATGCCGTGCAGGGGCGGGCCGTACGCGACCGGCTCGTCGATCGCCGGCAGGCCGGCGCCGCGGATGCCGTCCAGGAAGTCCGGGGTGAGCACGTCCGGGGTGATCGCGCCGGTCAGCGGCCGCAGGTCGTGCCACTGGCCGTCGATGCGCACCACGGGCACGATCCGGTCACCGACACGACTGTGTGCAAGATGCATACCAGGCATGACATCAAACATCCGAGGCCGGCGGAAGGTTTTGCCCGCCGCCCGGGCGGACTACCGGCAGCAGGATCTCGTCGACCACGGCGGTCACCTCGGCGGCGCCGATCGGGCCGGTGCGCCACGCCTCGATGAGCAGCATCCGTGGGCCGGCCTCGGCCACGCGCCCGGTGATCCGGGCCGGGTCGGCCTCACCGCGGGCGGCGGCCTCCCGCAGCACCCGCATCAGCAGTTCGTGGGCGGGCCGGATGACCCGTCGCCACACCTCGTCGAGCAGTTCCGGGTGGCGGTGCCGGTTGGCCAGCAGCGGGCGCAGGGCTTGTCCGCGCGGCTCGTCGAGGGTGCCGGCGAAACCGGTGAGCAGGGTGATCAGGTCGGTGCGGAGGGAGCCCGTACCGGGCGGATCGGGGGTTTGACCGTAACCGGCGACCGGGTCGGTGAGCGCGGCGAGCACCAGGTCGGCCGGGGTCGACCAGCGGCGGTAGAGGGCGGCCTTCCCGGTGCCGGCCGCCGTCGCGATCTTGTCGAAGGACAGCTCGGCGAAGCTCGTGCGGGCCAGCTGGTCCAGGGTGGTGCGGAAGATCGCCTCGGTGAGCGCGCTGCCACGGCGCCGGCTGCTCGTCATAGTGAACAGTATTGTGCACTATATGGATTGCCTCAACGACGTCGCGGTGGTCGATACCCGCGACGGCACGATCACCGCGCACCAGGACATTCACTTCGCCGGCGGGCGGATCAGCGCGATCGGCGCCACCGCCGGCCCGCACCGGGACCAGGTCCGTTTCGTCGTGCCCGGCTTCACCGACATGCACGCGCACCCGCTCAACCTGGCCGACCCCACCGCCGAGCTCCGCGTCATGCTGTCCTTCGGGATCACCGGCTACCGGCAGATGAGCGGCACGCCCGAGCTGACCCGCCATCGCCCCGCCGCCGACGACCGCACCCCGCGGCTGCTCGCCACTCCCGGCCCGGTGCTCACCCCGATCAACGCGGGCAAGCCGGCCCGGGCCGTGGCCGAGGTGCGACGGCAGGCCGCGGCCGGCGCCGACTTCATCAAGGCGGCCGTGATCACGCCCGAGATCTACCGGGTGGTGCAGGCCGAGGCCGACCGGCTGGGGCTGCCGGTGGTCGGCCACCTGCCGGCCGGGATCGACGTACGCGCGGCGTCCGCGGCCGGCTTCCGCTCGATCGAGCATCTCGGCCCCGGCCTCGGCGTGCTGGCCGGTTGCTCCGACCATGAGGACCATCTGCGTACGGCCTCAGCCGGCCGCCCCATCCCTGCTCCGCCGTTCCCGCTCCCGTTCGCCGACCGCATCGCCGGCAAGCTCATCGCCCGCATCGTCGTGAATCCGGCCCAGCTGACCAGCCCGTCCCTGCTGGCCGCGATCGACGACGCGGTCGGCAGCTTCGACGAGGAGAAGGCCCGCGACCTGGCCCGCGCGTTCGCCGCCGACGACACCTGGAACTGTCCGACCCTGATCCGGGTCAAGGCCCAGCAGCTGTGCGCCGATCCGGCCTTCCCGGCCGACCCCGACCTGCGCTACGTCACCGCCCGGGAGCGCAGGGACTGGGCGGCCGCGGCCGAGGCGTTCCGGCGCAAGTTCGACCAGACACAGCGAGCGATCTTCGCCGCCCAGTTCGAGCTCCAGCTGCGCCTGGTCCGGATCCTCGACCAGGAGGGCGCCCCGTTGCTGGCCGGCACGGACGCCGTCGGCGCGGCCTGGGTGGTGCCCGGCGCGTCCCTGCACGACGAGTTCGACCTGCTGGCCGAGGCCGGCCTGAGCCCGCTGCGCGTCCTGCAGACGGCGACCATCGACCCGGCCCGCTTCCTGCACCGCGAGCCGGACGCCGGCACCGTCGAGCCGGGCAAGGAGGCCGACCTGGTCCTGCTGGCCGCCGACCCCACCGCGTCGGTCGCGGGGCTGCACGCGATCACCGCCGTCGTCCGCGCCGGCACCCATTTAGATATTGATCTTCCTCATTGACACTAATGAGTAGAATGACGGGCGACGCGATCGAGCCCTCCAGATCGCCAGGGCGGCCGGCGCCGCCTGAGGCGGGGCAGATCCCCTGACCATCGGAGACGAATCCGTGGCCATCGCATCACGTCGTATCCTGGCGCTCGCTCTGGGCGCCGCCGTTGTCACAGGCATCGGCATCACCGCCATGAACGCCGACGCGGGAGTGTCCCGGGTCGCCGCCGTCACCCCGCCCCCCGTCAACGCCAAGTTCGACTATCAGATCGGTGGCGCGTACACGCCGCCGTCCGGGGTGCAGGTGGTCAGCCGCGACCGGGAGGCCTCGCCCGCCGCCGGCATCTACAACATCTGTTACGTCAACGCGTTCCAGACCCAGCCCATCCAGTCCGAGATCGACATGTGGCGTTCCAAGGGCCTGACCCTGAAGAACTCCCGTGGCCAGGAGGTGGTGGACGGGCAGTGGGACGAGATCCTGCTCGACATCACCACCGACGCCAAGCGCCAGGCCGTCGCCGCAGTGGTCAACGGCTGGATCGACGGGTGCGCGTCGAAGGGCTACAAGGCCATCGAGCCGGACAACCTCGACTCGTTCTCCCGGTCGCAGAACCTGATCGACGAGCAGGACGCCATCGCGTACATCTCGCTGCTGATCTCGCACGCCCACGGCAAGGGCCTGGCCATCGCCCAGAAGAACACCATCGGTGACATCGGCGACGGTGGCATCGGGGCGGCCGGCAAGAACGCCGGCCTGGACTTCGCGGTGGCCGAGGAATGCGGCCAGTACACCGAGTGCGGCGACTACCAGTCGCTGTACGGCAACAAGGTGATCGTCATCGAGTACACCACCGGCGGCTTCAACAAGGCCTGCTCGACGGTCGGCGCCCAGGTGTCAGTCGTCCGGCGCGACACCGCCGTCAGCCCGAACGGGCCCTACCAGGCCTGCTGAGCCCGACCCGGGGCCCGTGCCGATCAGGTGCGGGCCCGGTTCGGGTCACGAAGATCAAAGATCGACGACCTGCGCCGCGTACGCGAGACCGGCGCCGAAGCCCACCAGCAGCGCCGGGCCCTTGACGCCGGGCAGGGCGGCCAGCGCCTGCGGGATGGACGCGGCGCCGGTGTTGCCGTTGGTGACCACGTCGGTGGCCACCCGGACATGCGGGCCCAGCCCCAGCGCCCGGGCCGCCGCCGTGGTGATGCGCAGGTTGGCCTGGTGCGGGACGAACGCCGCCAGGTCGGACGCGGTCAGGCCGGCCTCGTCGAGCGCCCGCCGCGCCACCTCGGGCACGATCGACGTCGCCCAGCGGAAGACCTCGGGGCCCTGCATGCGCAGCGTGCCCGTCTCGTCGTACCGCAGCATCTCGCTCTTGGCGCCGTCGGCGCCCCACACCACCGGGCCGATGCCGCACGTCTCGGCCGGGCCCACCACCACCGCGCCCGCGCCGTCGCCGAACAGGAACGCGGTGCCACGGTCGCGCGGGTCGACGACGTCGGTCATCCGCTCGGCGCCGATCAGGACCACGGTGCCGGCCGCGCCGCCGCGGATCAGGGCGTCGGCGGTGGCCAGCGCGTACGGGAAACCGGCGCACGCCGCGCCCAGATCCATCGCCGCCGCCCCGGCAGCGCCCAGGGTCTCGGCCACCAGCGGTGCCACGGTCGTCGAGCGGCCGCGATGGGTCATGGTCGCCACCAGCACCGCCGACACGTCGTGCGGGCCGACGCCGGCGCCGGCCAGGGCCTTCGAGGCGGCCGCGGCGGCCATCGTGACCAGGTCCTCGTCCGGTCCGGCGTGCCGCCGCGAGGCAATGCCACTGCGCCGGCGGATCCACTCGTCGCTGGAGTCGATCAGCGCGGCGACGGTCTCGTTGCCGACCTCGGCGCGTGGCCGGTAGGTGCCGGCGCTCAAGATCCGCGACCCGGGGTGACCGGGGCGGCACCGCAGCGTTGTGCCCATGGTCAGACAACGACAGCAAACCCGATTGAGTACGACGTGAACGGCGCGTTTTCAGCCGGTGAGACCTTCGTACGCCGGCCCCAGGACCGCCTTGCCCGACGAGGAGGCTGGATCTTCTTGCGCGTACGCACGTTCGCGCTCGCGCATTTCTCGGTCGCGGGTTTTTCTTTCGCCGCGCGTGCAACAGATCGGCTGCGCCGGGCGTGTTAGACCCGACCGACCCGGGAGGTGAGCAGTGGCCGACGACTTCGAGTCGTTCGTCCGTGTCCGCCTGTCCGCGCTGGTCCGCTACGGGTTCGTGCTGTCCGGGAACCCGCACGACGCCGCCGATCTGGCCCAGGAGGCGCTGGCCCGGCTGAGCGAACGCTGGAGCCGGGTGCAGGCCAAGGGCAACCCCGAGGCGTACGTGCGCACGACCATGGCACGGCTGCACATCAGCTGGTGGCGCCGCCGCCGGCGCGAGCATCCGGTGCGCACGCTGCCGGACCGCGGCTACGACGACGCCGGCATCGAGGCCGCGGCCGGGGACACCGCCCTGTGGCGGGCGGTCGGTGAACTGCCCCCACGGCAGCGGGTGGTGCTGGTGCTGCGGTACTTCGAGGACATGTCCGACGACGAGATCGCCGATCGGCTGGGCGTCACCCGGGTCACCGTCCGCAGCCAGGCGGCCCGGGCGCTGGGCAAGCTGCGGCAGGTGGCCGATGTGCGCTTATCCGAACTGAGCAGGAGGTGAGGCGGGATGCGATCCGAGGTTGAGCACGAGCTCGCGCGTACCCTGCAGGCGGTTTTCGACGCCGCGCCCCCGCCGGCGCCGTCCGTCGCCGACGGTATTCAGCGGGTCCGTCGCCGCCGCCGTCGCCGGCGCGTGTCCGGTGCCGCCGGGCTGCTCGCCGTCGTGGTCGCGGCCTTCGGCGCCACGGCCATGATCCGGCCGGTCGGTACGGGCGTGGCTGACCTGGCCGAGGCGCCGGACGCCCGGCAGGTGTGGCCGGAAGCGGTCGTGACGCTGCCGGCGGTGCTGTCCGGCGACGTCGAGTACACGGTCCAGGCGGCGCTGGGCGACGACGTCTTCCTGGTCACGCCGTACGGCCGGGCGCCGGTGCTGCTCACCGGATCGACCGGCGCGACGCGGCCGCTGGACGGCGTCTTCCCGGGCAACGAGCTGACCCAGTTCGACATCACACCCCGCTACCTGTTGTGGTCGAACGTGGTCAAGGACGGCCGGGACGTCTACGCCCAGCCGCGCGACGGCGCCGGGAAGGCCGTACACCTCGGTCTGATCCCGGCCGTGGACGTGGCGGTGGCCGAGGTCGGCGGCGCCTTCTACGCCACCGGCACCACCTACCACGCCACCAATCAGACCCACACGCTCTATCGGCTGAGCGCGGGCCGGGCGCCGGTCGCGGTTCCATCCGGCGCCGGGTACGCACTGACCACCGGGCCGTGGGCGGTGGCCGGCACACCGCAGCCCGGGACGGCCGACCGGCTGCCGTCGGTGGTGCGGACCCGATACCTCTACCGGCCGCTGACCGTGACCCGGGCGGCCCCGTCGTACTGGAACGTGGCCACCGGCGCCCGGGTGACACCGGTCAACCGGGCTCCGATCATCAGCTGCACCCCGACCGTCTGCGTCGGTACGGCCGCCGGCGCGTTGATCTCCTGGGACGCCGACGGGTCGCACGAGCTGCGGGCGACCGGCTTCACGACCGGCCGCGGGGACGACGTGGACGCGTTCTTCAGCAGCTCCGGACGCTTCGTGCAGGTGGTGGCCATGACGGCGCGGGAACCGGCCGAGCCGACCAGCATCCGCCTGTGGGACCGGGCCACCGGGCAGGCCGCCACCGAGCCGTCGCAGGCCTCCCGTCTGGCCTACGACGTGGCCGAACTCGGCACCACCGTGGATCACAAGACGGTCCTCGACCTGACCCGGATCTCTTAACCAGTTCTCTTTTCTCTTCTCTCTCAGGGGTGTGCCTTTGAGTGTCGATGTCGCGCGCCCTCGTACGGTTCGCAGCGGCCTGGTCGTGCTCGTGCTGCTCGGGCAGATGGCGGTGGCCATGCTGGTCACGGCGGTGGGGCAGACCCCGACGATCGACGAGCCGGTGTACGCCGGAACCGCCGTCACCTACCTCGAGTGGCACAGCCTGCGCTACAACCCGGAGCACCCGCCGCTCGGCAAGCTCATCATCGCGGCCGGCCTGAGCATCGCCCGCCCGCAGCTCGACCCCGGCTTCCGCGGCGACCAGACCGAGCTCGGCCGGCACGTCCTCTACGAGTCGGGCAACGACCCCGGGCTGCTGATGCTGCTGGCCCGGCTGCCCGTCATGCTGCTGACCCTGCTGTTCGGCGTGGTGGTGTTCGTGTTCGCCCGCGACCTGACCAACCCGGTCGGCGCCGTGCTCGCCCTCACCGTGTACGCGTTCGATCCCGACGTCATCACCCACGGTTCGCTCGCCACCCTGGACGTCCCGGCGGCCGGGTTCCTGCTGACCGCGGTCTGGCTGACCTGGCGCGCCCACCGCTCCCGCCCGTGGACGTATCTGGCCCTGGCCGGCGCGGCCCTGGGCGCGGCTCTCGCCGTCCGGGCCAGCGTCCTGCCGGCCGTGGCCGTGGTGCTGATCCTGGCCCGGCGCCGGTTCTGGGTTGTGGGCGCGGTGGCCACCGCAGTCGTCTGGCTCAGCTATCTCGCCGTCGACCCCGGGCTCAGCTGGACCCCGCCGCCCGACCTGCCCGACGTCCACGGGCTGCGCGGCGTACTCGTCGACCTGCTGCCGTTCCCGCAGCCCTACCGCGACGGCATGCGCATCCAGTTCGGCTTCGAGGACAACACGTTCAGCGGCTTCCTCTTCGGACATCGGTACGTGGGCTCGCGCTGGTACTACCTGCCGGTCGCGCTGCTGGTCAAGACGCCGCTGGCCCTGCTCGTGGTGTGGGCCGCGTCGGCCGTGGCCATGCTCGTGGTGCCCCGCCTGCGCTCCGCGGCCGGATACGTGCTGGCGGCGCCGGCACTGCTGCTGGTGGTGTCCATGACCGGCGCCCGCAACTACGGCACCCGCTACGTCGTCTGCCTGCCGATCTTCCTGGCCGTCGCCGTGGCCGCCCTGACCGTCGTGGGTCGCCGCTGGGTGGCACCGGCGGCCGGGACGCTGGCCGCCCTGGTGGCCGCCAGCTCGCTGGCCGCGTTCCCGTACTACCTGCCGTACGCCAACGAGGCCTTCGGCGGCCCGGCCCGGACCCACCTCTATCTGCACGACTCGAACGTCGACTGGGGGCAGGACCTGGGTCGCCTGGCCCGCCACCTGCGAACGCGGTACCCCGGCGAGCCGGTGTGGCTGGTCTACAAGGGGGCCGGGGTCCCGTCGGCGTACGGCATCAGCGCCGGTGACCCGCTGCGCGTGCCCTCGTCCGAGGTTCACGGCCTGCTCGTGGTCTCGGACAGCGCGGTGGCCAAGGCGACCGGCCGGCTCTCCGGTCTCCTGGCCACCAGCGGCGAACCCATCGACGAGGTCGGCCATTCGATGAGCATCTACCGCCGGCGTTGACTCACTCCGCGATCGCGGCCGCCTCGAGTTCCACCAGCACGTCCGGTTCGAAGAGGTGGTCGACGCCTCAACCTGACGCGTTACCGGCCGGTCAGCCTGGCGAGTTGCTGGAAGCCCAGAGCGCCACCTCGACGCGATTACGAAGGAGCAGTTTGGCGCGGATGCTGGCCAGGTGGCTGCCCACCGTCCGTTCACTGACCGACAGCGCGCGGGCGATCTGGGCATTGGTTTTCCCGCGGCTCACCTCCACGGCGACCTGGTATTCCCGGCCGGTCAGCAATGCCGCCTGATTCGCGGCGACGTGCGACCGTCCACCGAGGAGGGCCGGCTCAGGCTCCGTGCCGGTCAGCGGGTGGGCCGTCGTCCCCGGGCCGGCGGTCGCGGCCGGCTGTTCCCGCCGTGCGGCCGGTGCCGGTGCCGGGTCGCGCGGCGTCCGGGCCGGGGCGTCGTCGCCGTAGTTCCGGTGCAGTGTGGACACGGGGATGTCCAGCAGTCGCGCCAGATATCGCCAGCTCAGCCCGCTCTTGCGGCCCAGCGCGACGGCGGAGCGCAAGCCTTCGGTGGTCACTCGGTGCGCCTCCGCGAACGCGCCGGCCACCCCGGCCGGCTCGGCCGCCCCGGCGGCGTGCGCCAGCACCACTGCCAGCCTGCGCAGAGACAGCTCGACGGCGGCGGCGGGGTCCGCCTTCCCGGTTTGGGACAACGCGTCTCCAAGGGCTCGGCCGGTCCGGTCGGTGGTTTCTCGGGTTGGAATTCACGGCCCCTTTCTTGCGCTTTGACGTGGCCTCCCGGAGAGGCGAATGCCGGAACGGTAGAACCGTTATCGACTGCCCTGCAATTGTTCGCTCGCCCATAAAGCAGTAAAGGCGAATGTTCCTGCCCTTCGGCACCTTGCGCGGCCGACCGGGGGTCGTTCATCGGGCGCGGCCGGCCCGGGGTGGCAGACGTACGAGTTCGTATCGGGCCGGCGCAGGCGATCAAAGATCGCGCTCTGTCCCGGTTCGGGACGCGAATCCGAGCCGGCGGCGCGACGAGACATCCGTCGCATCAGCGAATATCGCGCAGAGCTATGGACGCATAACGCTCAGTAGCCTCATTTTATGACAATTGTGGGTCGAACCACCGGTCAATACGCTCAAAAATCATGGAAAGCGTGTGATCGAGCGCGGCCGCAGCCCACCTTCTCCGTCTCCTCCATGGGAGCCCCCGCATGAGCCTGATCATTGGCTACAACCTGAGCCACGACAGCAGCATCTGCCTCGTCGACGACGGACGAGTGCGCGCGGCGTCAGCGCTCGAGCGAAGCAGCCGCATCAAGCGTGGCATCGTTCCCCTGCACGCCTACGCCGCCGCGATGGCGGCGCTCACCCACGAGGTTCTCGGCGGCGAGGGTCTGGCACCGGAAGACATCGACTACTGGATCGCCACCTCGACCGAATCCCGCGACGAGCAGGACGAGGCGCATCTGGCCGACGCGCTCGGTCTGCTCGTTCCAAATGGACGCCGGCTCACGTTGCCGCACCCGGGACATCACCTGGCGCATGCCTCCGCCGCCTTCTACACGTCCGGCTTCGACGAGGCGGCCGCACTGGTCATCGACGCGTACGGCTCGCGCGTCGGGGCCGGCCGCGAGCGTGAGTCGGGCTTCCTGTTCCGGCACGGGCAGGTGCCCGAGCAGGTGCTGCGCACGGAGCGAACCTCCGACCGCGTCGCCGGCTGGCCGCGGGCGGCCGGTGGCATCGGTCTGCCCCGCGACCTCAGCGGTGTCGGGGAGCTCTACCGGGTGGTCACGCTCGCGCTCGGGTTCTCCGACGACGGGACCTATGACGACGCCGGCAAGACGATGGGCCTGGCACCGTACGGCCGCCGGATGTCCGAGGACAACCTGTTCATCGACGTGACGCCGGACGGACTCTCGTTCGACCAGGCGGCGGACTCGTTGATCGATCTTGGGCTCGCGGTTCCGGACGGCGACGGCCTGCGCCTGACACCCCGCCGCCGGGGAGCTCCGCTGGAGGACATCCACCGCGACCTGGCCGCACAGATCCAGGCCGAGTTCGAGGAGGCGTGCCTGAGCCTGGTCGACCAACTGGTCTCCACTACGCGGGTACGAACGCTCGTGCTCGGCGGCGGGTGTTTCCTCAACTCGGTGTTCAACGCGCGGTTGCTCGCTGAAGGCCTGGTGGAGCGGGTGTACGTCTTCCCGGCGGCGACGGACGACGGGAACGCGGTCGGAGCGGCGTTGTACGCCCACCACGTGCTCACCGGTCCTCCTCCGGCGCGGCCGTCCCCGCGGTTGACCCACGTCTATCTCGGTCCGCCACGCCTCACCGGACGGGATCCGGAGTCCATCGCGCACGACTGGGGACTGACCACGGTCCGGCATGACTCGTTGCGATCGGCGGCCGCCGCCGCTGCCCGAAGCATCGCGGACGGCCAGATAGTCGCCTGGTTCGGCGATCGGGGCGAGCTCGGCCCGCGGGCCCTCGGAGCGCGGTCCATCCTCTGCCATCCGGGTATCCCGGGCATGAAGGACACCCTGAACCGGCGGGTCAAGTTCCGGGAGACCTTCCGCCCGTTCGCGGGAGCCGTGCTGGCCGAGCAGGCGGCGAAATGGTTCGACATGATCGAGACCGACAGCCCGTTCATGCTCATGGTCTGGCCGGTCGGCGAGCACGTACGCGAGCAGATCGGGGAGATCGTCCACGTGGACGGCACCTGCCGGGTGCAGACGGTGCCCCCCGAACTGCCCGGCGCGTTCCGCCCGGTGATCGAGGAATTCGAGGCCCTCACCGGCATTCCGGTGGTGCTGAACACCTCGTTCAATCTGCGTGGCATGCCGATCGTCGAGCGGATCGAGGAGGCTCTCGACTGCCTCTACGGCTCGAGGCTCGATCGGCTCTTCCTCGACGACCTCGAGATCGACGGTGTCGACCACGCACAGCTGCGCCCGATCGTCACCTCGGAGGGGGCCGGCGGCGTGAGTCCGCACGGCGACGACGAACGTGCGTTGCGGACGCTGGGTGACGGCTCCCGCTCCGTCGAGGAGATCGCCGCCGAGGCCGGACGCGACCCGCGACAACTGGTGGACGTGGCCCTGGATCTCCGGCGGCTCGGGCAGCTCACCTGGGCGGGAGTGCCGTCCGCGCGCCCACCGCGGTACCCGCTGCCCCAGTACGACGCCGGCAACAACGCCCGGGCGGCGCAGGACGTCCTCCGGGCTGTCCAGCGGCGGTGGGCCGGCGCGCGTGGAGCGACCGGCGGTGCCTAGCCCGGGCCCGCACACCGGGACGGACCGCGAGCCGGCAACGGAATCAGGAGGAAGCGGCATGGGCGTCGACGACCGCGAGCCGGGCCGGTGGGCCTGCGTACCAGTAACGGACCAGCAGGACTGGGACTCCCTGCTCGGCCGGACCTCTCGATGTGACCTGATGCAGACCTGGGCCTACGGCGAGGCGGTCAGAGATTGCGTCGGCTGGGAACCGGTCCGCCAGCTCATCTCGTACGACGACACGCCGGTCGCCCTGGCGCAACTGCTCGTCCGGGAGGTCCCTCTGGTGGGGACGGTGGCCCGCGTGCTGCACGGACCGGTCTTCCTGGAAGCCGGGGGAGGCGTGCCGTCGCCGACGACCGCGGGTGTCCTCACGACGCTGCGTGAGCACTGGGTCGAGGGGCGATCCGCGGCATTGCACCTGAGCCCTTACCTGCCACCGGCCGACCAGGCCCCGGCGTGGGAACAGCTGGGCTTCCGCCCGTCCGGCGAGACCGCCTGGGGATCGATTCGGGTGGACGTCACACCGGCCGCGGAGACGCTGAGGCAGAACTTCGGCAGCCGGCAACGACGGGCCCTCGCCCAGGCCGAGTCGTACGGGCTCGAATCCTCGGTCTCCCGTGACCCGGCCGATCTCGCCCGCTTCCTGCGCCTCCAGGAGACTTTCCGGCAGGATCGGGGATTCACGTGGCCGTCCCCCGCGCTGGTGCGGGCCCTCTGGCGGCAGACCGGCGAACGCAGTGAACTGTTGCTGGTCCGGCAGGGCGACACCGAGATCCTGGGCGGCGTGATGGTCACCTCCCACGACACGGCGCTCCTCTTCGCCTACTACGCACGCCCTACGGCCGGTGCGCTCCGCGCCTCCCAGTTCGCCTACTGGAAGGCGATCTTGAGAGCCAAGGAGCGGGGCCTGCGATGGCTGGACGTGGGGGGCGTGGACGACCGGAACCTGCCCGGCCTGAGCTCCTTCAAGCGCGGTCTGCTTCCGTCCGGCGAGGAATACCGGCTGCCCGGCGCGTTCGAGGCGCGCCCACGACGAGCGCCCGCCGGCCAGCTCGCGCACGACGAATCGCTCGACGGCGTTCTGCCCGGCGCCGGTTTTGAGGCCACCGCTCAGGCGCATGAGACGGTCAAGGACCAGGTGCTGACGATGGTCCAGACGTTCCTGGCCGAGTCACTCGACTGGGACGGGCCGGTCGACGAGGAGATCGAGCTCATCACCAGCGGCCTGGTCGACTCGCTCAGCCTGCTCGAGCTCATGGCCCAGATCGAGCGGCGATTCTCGCTCGCCATCGAGCCCGGCGACATCGTTCTCGACCACTTCAATACGCCGAGCGCGATCGCGGACTTCGTCTCGGGCCAGTCGAACTGACCGGCCCATGCGAAGCTGAGGAGCCGTCGCCGATGCGAACGAGCGGCCATCGGGCCATCCTGGAGGCGTTGGCGCGGCATGCCTCCGACCCGGCCCCGGGTGCGGTGCGGAAGGCCGCGGTCATCCACTCCCGCGGTGGGGACAAGGTGGAAACCCTGACCTACGGCGGGCTCGCCACGATGGCGGCCGGCATCAGCCGGACACTGGCGGAGGACGGCGTCGGACCGGGCTCGCTCGTCGGCATCGGCCTGGAACGCTCCACCACCATGGTGGCCGCCCTGGTCGGGGTCCTGCTGCGCTCGGCCAGCTTCTTCACCGTCTCGCCGAAGCTCAAGCCGAGCCGGCTCACCGCGATCCAGGCCGTCACCGACGCCACCGCGATGGTTCTCGACAGCGTCTCGGTGGTCCGGCTCGGGCACAGCGGGATCGAGACGTTGGCCGGCAAGATGATTTACCTGGTCGACGACGGTTCCCCGCTCGCGCGGCACGCGTACACGCTGGTGGAATCCCACACGAAGGTGCGACGCCTCACGATGTCCGTCGTCCCGGCCGGACCGTTCGCCCTGGACGACGTGCCGGCGCCGACGGACAGTTGCATGGTCCTGCTCACCTCCGGATCGACCGGCTCCATCAAGAGCGTGCGCGTCCCCGTCGACGACCTCTACGCGCGAGCGACGGCCGAGACCGAGGCGTACGGCATCACGGCCGCCGACCGCGTTCTCAATCTGCTCCCATTCTCCTTCGACGTCGGGTGCAACCAGTTGTTCAGCACGCTGACGGCAGGCGCGTCCCTGGTCATCTCGCATGCGTGGTCGGCCGCGGACGTCTGCGGGGCGGTCCGGAAGTTCCGGGTCAGCGGCCTTTCGGCCGTCCCGACGATCTGGAGCGCGATTCTGGCGTACGACCCTGACGACGCCGGATCCGCCCTGCGCGGCCTGCGCTACGGCGCCGTGTCCGGAGGCGCGATGGCCCGTCCTCAGATCGAGGGTCTGCAGCGTCTCGCGCCCCGGCTGTCGATCTACAAGACCTACGGGCAGACCGAGACGTTCCGC
Source organism: Actinoplanes sp. NPDC049265 (assembly GCF_043197135.1). Lineage (NCBI taxonomy): Bacteria > Bacillati > Actinomycetota > Actinomycetes > Micromonosporales > Micromonosporaceae > Actinoplanes > Actinoplanes sp. NPDC049265. Next base: position 67,591 of record NZ_JBICSP010000021.1, read on the forward strand.
AGCTCGATGCTCCGGCCCGACCAGGTCTCGGCCAAGGCGGACTCGGTCGGCCGACCGGTGCCGGGAGTCGAGGTCCACGTGCAGAAGGAGGACGGGACGCGGGCCCGGGCGGGCGAGGTCGGCGAGATCCTCCACGCCGGTGCCGGCATCATGCTCGGGTACGCCGGAGACGCCGCCGCGACCCGCGCCCGGCGAGTGCCGAACCCGTTCGGTGCGGGCCTGGTCGTCCGTACCGGCGATCTCGGTTTTCTGGACGACGACGGCTTCCTGCACATCCGCGGACGCATCGACCGCATGATCAAAACACGCGGCAGCCGGATGTACCCGCAGGAGGTGGAGGCGGTCGCGACGCGATATCCAGGGGTCGTCGACGCCGTCGCGTTCGGTGTCACCGGAGCCGGCGCCGAGGTGTCCGTCGGCCTGGCCGTAACCACGAACCAGGGCGTCGAACCGGTCGGCCTGAATCAATTTCTGCGGAAGCATCTGGCGACATTCATGATTCCGCAACGGATCTGGCTGCTCAGTGATCTCCCGCGCACCCTCTCCGGAAAGATCGATGTGCCGGCCACCGAAGAATGGTGTGCGCGGCGGATTCCCTCCTGGCCGGCCGCCCCCGGGACCACCGCATGATGCGAGACGACTTCTACCAGGCCATTCCCGGCGACCAGGTGCGCGCGATCGTCCGCGAGGCCCCAACGCCGAGCTACCTCTATTTCGACACGCTCATCGCGCGGCAGATCGACCAGGTCAGGGAGACCGTGGGCGAGTCGTTCGACGTCCACTACGCCGCGAAAGCCAACTCCCATCCCGACGTTCTCCGCGCGATGGCGTCCCGTGGCCTCGGTGTCGACGTCGCCTCCGCGGGCGAGCTGCGGATCGCCCTGGAGTGCGGGTTCGCCCCCGAGCGCATCTCCTTCGCCGGACCGGGCAAGACCGCCGCGGAGCTCGAACGGGCCATCGACTGCGGAATCGCGAGCATCAGCGTCGAAAGTCTCGACGAACTCACGCTGGTGGGCGAGATCGGTGGCCGGCTGGACCGCACGGCGAACGTGAGCATCCGGGTGGCTCTCGAGGCGGCGCGTTCACGGGCCGGCCTGCGAATGGGCCGCAACAGCCAGTTCGGCATGGCGGTCGAGGAGCTGGATCAGGCCTTCGCCACGGCACGCCGGTACGCCGGGCCGATCGACCTCGTCGGCCTGCACGTCCACTCCGGGTCACAGATCCTCGACAGCTCCGCGGTGCTGGGCAACATCGAGTCGCTCCTCCGGCTCGCGGTCCGCTGCGAGCGGCAGTACCGGGTTCGCTTCCGGCGGCTGAACTTCGGCGGCGGGTGGGGGATCCCCTACTTCGCCGAGCAGCCCGAGCTCGACCTGCCCGGGATCAGGACCGGGATCAGCGACCTGCTGGGCACCCCCGGGATGCGGGAGCTGGCCGCCCGTACCTCTCTGGTGGTCGAACCCGGCCGCTTTCTCGTTGCCGAGAGCGGCATTTACGTCACCGAGGTCCTGTATCGCAAGACGGTGAGGGATCGTGACTTCGTCATCGTGGACGGGGGGATGCACCACAACTACGTGCTGGCGGGAGGAATGGGCCAGGTCGTGCGACGCAACTTCGAGCTCGACGTCCTGCGGATGGCAGAGCCGCATGTCCCCGAGCCGGAACCAGCGCAGCCGTTCGACGTCGCGGGATGCCTCTGCACGCCGCAGGACGTGCTCGCGACGAACGTGCCGAAGGAGCTCTATCCCCGGCGCGGCGACAGACTGGTCTTCTTCAACAGCGGGGCGTACGGCCTCGGCGCGAGCCCGATCATGTTCCTCTCGCACGACCTCCCACACGTGCGATACATCTCGTGAGACCGGCCGGGCGCCGAGGTCGACTCGGGCCCGGCCGGCGGCGCTGTGACCCCTCTCCTATCGCCGGGGCGGAAGGTGCCGGAAGGTGCCTACGAAGGAGGCTGCCGGTGATCCGATGCCGGTTACGTCGTCGTAGCCGGGGGTCACGACCAGCGAACTGTCCAGGCCGAGGGTGACCAGGTACGGGTCCTCGGCGGCTCCGGTGCCGTTCGTGGCGCCGGCCATGATCGGCGGATCGGCGGGGTCCACCGGCAGCACGTCGTGCACAGCCGTGGTGCCGGCCAGCCGGTACAGCGCCGGATTGAGGAAGCCGAGCGCGTGGCCGGTGGCCTGCTTGGCGTCCGCGCTGAGGGCGGCGACCAGCGGCGACGCGGCGCTGGTGCCGGCGCCCCAGGCGACGACGTCGTACCCGCCGGCCGGGTCCTTGGCCCCGGTGAAGCCGATCTGCCACGCGAGTCCGGCATCGGCCGCCAGGTCGGGCACCGTCCGGCGAGCCGGGTGGGCGCCGCCGGCGGTGGCCAGCGCGGCCGGCACCACCTCGCGTTGGTAGCCGGGCTGGTCGATGACGGCGCTGACGCCACCGCCGGAGCCACTGGTGAACCAGCCCGGCGGTGTGGCCGCCTCACCACTGCGGTCGCGGTAGCCGTCCGGGCCGATCAGGACATCGTTGTCGCCCCAGCCGGATTCGCCGAGCACCCGGCCGTCGGGGCCGAGACGCAGGCTGGTCCCGCCGACGCCGGTCGCCCACGGGTCGGAGGCCGGGAAGGTGACCTCGGTCGGCGCGCCCGCACCGATGTCGCCGTCGTCGCCGGAGTCGAAGGTGAAGCCGATCCCCTCGATGGTCCCCTGCAGGAACATCAGGTCCCACGCCGCGATGTCGGCCGGCGTGAAAGCGTTCTGCGAGATCGAGAAGGACTCGCTGGCCACGTCGGCCAGGTGCTTGTCGACGACTCGGAAATGCGCGTCGAGCAGGTTCTGCTGGGTGTCGCCGCCGCAGTCGGCGCCGACGTACACGACGGTGGCGTCGGGCGCGAAGATGTGCGCGCTCTCCACGTCGATGGCCTGCTCGAGCCGGCCGACGTCGGGGAAGGACCCGGGCTCGGGGTGGGCGAAGCGGTCGCAGGTCGACGCGAAGGTGGGCGAGAAGTCCTCGCGGTATTGTCCGGGCCGGAAGCCGGGTACGCCCTGGTCGGCGAAGAACCGGTTGGCGTCGGCTTCCATCGTCGGCGATCCGTTGTCGAGGATGAGTGCGATGGTCGCGCCCTTTCCGGTGTACGGGCTGCCGGTGACGCCGTACGCGGCGCGCATCTGCTTGACCGAGTAGCCGCAGGGCACCGTCGGAGCGCTGGAGTGCCCGTACGCGGGCGGGATGTTGACGCTGTGTTCGCCCCACCAGTGTGAACAGGGGTAGTCGGCGGCTCTTCTGGCCCGCGCCGTTGCCGGCGTGGGGGAGTGGCGGCGCGACGGCTTCCTCCGGGCCGCCGTGGCCCAGGCGTTGAGGCCGGTGACGGTGGCGACGTCGGCGCCCATGGCCTCCGGTACCGAGATGTCGCCGGCCGGGGCCAGGATGCCGTCGTACGCGCGCAGGTCGGTGGCGAACGCGGCATCGAGCTGGGCGACGCTGGCCGAGGCCGCGACGTAGTGCGCATCGGTCGCCGTCACGGTGATGCCCTGCGCGGTCAGCCAGTCGCTGACCCGTCGCGCCTGCGCCGGGGTGGATCCGAAGCGTTCGGCGAACTGGGCCGGGCTCAAATAGTGGGCGTACGCGGCCCCGCCCGGCGTGGAGACCGCGTGTGCGGCGCTACGCCGGTCCCCGGAGTTCCGCCCGGCCAGGTACACCCGCACCGCCAGGACCTGGCCGGGATCCGCCGCCGTTCCGGTGTCCCCGGCAGTCAGGTAGATCGGCCGGGCCGACGGCAGCACGGTACGCCCACCCGCGCGCGCCGAGCCGGGCGTCACCGTCGCGGCGGCGATCCCGGCGACCGGCCCGAGCAGCAGGACGCCCGCGACCAGCACGGCGGAACGGACAGCCCGTTTTGTTGGCTTTCCAGTCATGCCTCTGTAGATGATTCCCGCCGCCCGATTGTTGCGCGGCCGCATGGATTCGCCCCGGGCGTCAGGTCGCTCGTACCCGTACGGATGTGGTCAGGTCGTTGAAGTTGTTTTGGACCAGGCACGGGTTGTCCGCGGTCAGGGTGATGGACGTTCCGGTGAGGTTGTCGCCGTCGTACGCCGTCACCTGGTAGCCGGGGGCCACCCGCATCGAGGAGATGTCGTTGTCGTTGATCCCGCGGGCCTTCAGCTGTGCCAGCGTGTAGTCGCCGACCGGCAGATCCACCGCGCGCGGCCCGGCGAAGTCGCAGTGCTTGTACACGGTCACCGTCGGCGTCACCGCTTCGACGACGATCGAGCCCGCCCTGTCGTTCCAGCCGTCGTCGGCCAGGCAGGAGTCGTCGGCGGTCTTGACCAGGGTGGATCCGGTGAAGTTGTCACCGTCGTAGAACGTCACCCGGTAGCCCGGCTGGACCTTCACCGATGAGACGTCGTTGTCGTTGCCGCCGCGGAATACCAGGTCGGCGGTGGTGTACCGGCCGACGGTCAGGCCCGGGTGCGAGCCACCGTGATCGCAGTCCCTGAACACCCCGACGGGTTCGGGCAGCTTCGCGGTTCCGCCGGGCGTGGTCCCCATCGTGAAGAACGCGCGGGCGACCGACGACTGATACAGAAGCGCGGCGTCACCGGTCGTGCCCCGTGGTGCGCCCCAGTCCTGCGGGTAACGGCCGTTGCCGTCCTTCAGGTTGTCGTGCAGATAGCCGAGATACCCGGCGACCACGTTGAGCCAGTAGACATCGCCGTCAAGCTGGTACAACTCGGTGAAAGCGGCGGTCATGTCGTGCCCGCCCCACTGCCCGGTCTCGTGCAACGCGTGCGTCGTCCAGTCGATGTAGGACGCTTCCATGGCCAGCCCGAGGTGCTCGGCGTCGTTCAGGAACGTGGCGTCGCCGGTGATGCGGTACAGCCGCATGGCGCCCTGCGTGATCACCGCGACCTCGTACCCGCGATGCCCCGGGCCGTACCCGAAGCCCTTGCTCTTCAACGCGTTGTAGAGTCGCCGGCCGTCGGTCAGGTACTGCGCGGTCCCGGTGGCCTGATAGAGCATGAGGTTCGCGACGATGGCCGGCGCGGTTGCGCACACGCACGTTCCGCTGGTGTCGGGTTCGTGCCACCGGATGGTGCCCGGATCGGAGACGGTGTTCTCGCCGCTCATGACGAACTTCATGATCTCCACCGCGCGATTGCGGTTGGCCACGTTGTTGTTGAGGGCGTACAGCTCCATCATGCCCTTGGCGATCCACGCGTTGTCGTCGTAGTACCGGTCTCCGCAGGCGCCCAGGGTGGAGTTGTAGCCCCAGCGGTTGTTGTAGAAGCACCAGTACCGGCTGTGGATCTCGTCGGCCATCGCCTGGGCCTGAGCGAGGTTGCCGGACGCGACCATGGCGTGGAACTCGATGCCCTGCGGCCAGTTGAAGGCGTACGCGTTACGACTCGAGTTCTCGTAGTACAGGTTGCTGCCCGGCACCCTGAAGTCCTGCTCGATCTTCGCCTGCGTCTCGGCGCCCCACTGAGTGAACGTCGAACCCGGCTGCGCGAGTTCGCCGGAAGCCGCGTAACCGCTTGTCGGGGGTACGGTGAGCAGCGCGCCAACGATGGCCGCGACCGCTGCGACGACGATGTGCCGGCCGACCATGATCGTCCTTCCCGATCGCACCTGGCATTCAAGCATTTCGATGTCTGGTAACAATGTCAACAGTTGAGCGACCGCCGGCATCGGACCGTAGTCACCGTCGAGACCCGGCCGATGAATGTCGCCGGCTTGGCTTCCCGGCCCGCCTCCGCCACGCGGGTATCAGCTCGGCCCCTGCCCCCTGCCGTCCACGTGTACGCACGCCGCCTGCGGTGCGCCGGGCGGGAGGCTACCCCAAGGCCGACCGGGATGTGGCTTTTATTGGTTCTGGACAGCAATTTGACTGAAAGGTAACTAATGCCCGAGGCGACGCTAGCTTTGGTTGCCGGACTCGCAGTCGACTGTCCGGCAATTGATCAGACAAAACGGGGGATCATGTCATGTTTTCGAAAAGGCTTCTTGTCAGTTTGGCGGCGATCTCCGCCGTCACGATAATCGCGCAGATTCCGGCCACCTCGGCATCGGCCGCGCCGCCCGCCGGGGGCGGGTTCGCCGGCGTTGCCGGTGATTTCAACGGTGACGGGCGTGACGACATCGTCACCTTCACCCGCGGCGCGGCCGCCGACGTGTATGTGGCCCTCTCCACCGGCTCCTCGTTCTCCGGCACCGGCGTGAAATGGCATGACTATTTCGCCGTCGGCACGGAGACCCCATTGGTCGGTGATTTCAACGGTGATGGGCGCGACGACATCGCCACGTTCACCCGCGGCGCCGCGGCGGACGTGTACGTGGCCCTTTCCACCGGCTCTTCGTTCGTCGGCACCGGCTGGAAGTGGCACAACCACTTCGCCGTAGGTAACGAGATTCCCGCGGTCGGCGACTTCAACGGTGATGGGCGCGACGACATCGCCACCTTCACCCGCGGCACCGCCGCCGACGTGTACGTGGCTCTTTCCACCGGTTCCTCGTTCTCCGGTACCGGTTGGAAGTGGCACAACTACTTCGCCGTAGGTAACGAGATTCCGGCCGTCGGCGACTTCAACGGTGATGGGCGCGACGACATCGCCACCTTCACCCGCGGCGCCAGCGCCGACGTGTACGTGGCTCTTTCCACCGGTTCCTCGTTCTCCGGTACCGGTTGGAAGTGGCACAACTACTTCGCCGCCGGCACCGAACTGCCGACGGTAGGCGACTTCAACCGTGACGGCCGCGCCGACATCGTGACGTTCACCCGCGGTGCCGCCGCCGACGTGTACGTGGCTCTTTCCACCGGTTCCTCGTTCTCCGGTACCGGTTGGAAGTGGCACAACTACTTCGCCGTCGGGTCCGAGATCCCCGGCACAGGCGACTTCGACGGCGACCGTCGCGCCGACATCGTGACGTTCACCCGCGGCGCGGCCGCCGACGTCTACGTGGCCCGCTCCACCGGCAGCTCGTTCTCCGGCACCGGTTGGAAGTGGCACAACTACTTCGCCGTCGGCTCGGAGATCCCGCAGCCCGGCGTCCTCTGGTAGCCCGCAGAACCGCGATCACTTCCGGCGCCGCCCCCGTCGAGGGGCGGCGCCGGCCGCTCACACCCGGGCCGGTTCGGCCGTGCGGGCGTCGAGTGTCAAGCGGCGTCGTGGGGATATCAGGGGCGGCTCGTAACTCGGCCGGGGTCAGGTGGGAAGTAGCTGTAACGATCGGTTGTCGACGAGGGCTCGGGCGCCGCGGTCGAGCATCGTCAGCAAGACAGCTCGGCCACGGTCGTTCATCAGCTCATAGCGGGTGAATGCCGTCATCGGCCACACCAGCCCAGCCGCGACGGCCAGTCGGTACTGCTCCTGAGCGCGTGAGAACGGATAGTCATCGATCCCGAGCGCACCCCAATAGCGGTCCAGGATCTCGGCTTCGTTCGCGCGGCGGATCGGTGTCGGCATGCTCTGCGAGATTACGTAGGCCAGGTCGCGTACCCCCGCCTCGATGCTTGTGACGCCAGACCCTGACGTCGGTCGTAACCCAGCGGTCCGGTCTGGCGTACCTCTCCGGTGCCGATCGACAGCACCACGCCCGGGCTGTGCTCGTTCACCGCTTCCGAGAGCGTCAGCAGCGCCCGATACAGTTCGGCGGGCCGGGCGCGAACGGGCGTCCGGTAGTGATCCGGGCGCCCGCGGCCGGATTGGCGCCGAGAGCGAACGCCGCTTCGACCAGGGCGTCATGCGTCGAGTTGTTGTCCAGGACGGCGGCGGCCGGGGCGTTCTCCGGCTTCCACAGTGAGCGGTGGAACCACCCCGTCATCTCGTCCCAGAACCACAGGTAGTCGACGTCCGGACTGGCGCCGACCGTACGGGCGAACGTCGCCACCGCGGCCGGCGACGTGACGCGGTGATTGTCCACCGGCAGCCCAGTGGTGAATGGCAGACTCATCTCAACCGTCCTAGATGGAACATTCCGCGCTCTGCGCCGCGACCGTCATCTTCAAAGACGGCGGCATGACAGAAGGATGCCCCGGACCGCGCTCGCCGGACCCTTTCGCGAAACCGATGCTGCCCGATGGATCATCGTTCGTGCCTACGGGCACCCGAGATAATTCGTGTCTCCCGACGCGTGAACGTCGGACAGCGATCATCCGTTCGAGAACCGGACAGCCGTCAGGGCATCGTTGTTGGTCGATCGATCGTCGCGCCCTCGTTCACGACGCTGCCGGGCCGCGTTGTCCGGGGGCGCCGGCGGTGTGATCGTGCCGTCCGCGCTCGCCGCCGTCCCGCGCCAGATCGCCCCGGGCCTGCGCGCCCGCCTACGTCGCCACCAGGGGCGGGGCGGGCAGTGGGGATGGGCTGCTACTCGCGGGCGGGCTCAGGACGTGGCTGGGATACCACAGAAGGACCAGTGACGAAGCGCGGCCTCGTGAGACTCGTTGCGTCAGCGAGAACATCGACGATCGCGTCGCTGGCGTCGGTCGTATCTGGCCACAGCCCGGTGACTCCTGCCTCGCTCACCGCGTGAGTCGTCAATCGGTACCTGACTCCCGGCCGGAGTTCATCGGTGCCCAGACCGCAGTGGAAATGACCCCCGCCGCGCGGTTCGCAGACGATCGCACCGGAATCGGCAGACGTACGGTCGACACTCTCGAAGACAAGAATCACCTGAACGCCGGAGCCAGCCGCAACAAGATGCACGGGTATGTCGATCGTCGCGCGGTCGCCGGCCGCACCACGTCGCGACGATGTCGCTTGAAAGCCGGGTAGAACCGCACTCCTTGTCCGTCAGGCGCCGTTGCCGACGATGCCCGGGGCGGTAGACCGATTTGACCAGGCCGACCGGCGGCTCTGGTCCTCGCTGCTCCCTAAAACCCGTACCGTGTGACCCGGTCCGACCCCGCGATCCCGATCGCGACCATCCGGCTACAACCCGGAAGCGGCGCGCGGAGCGGGACCACCCACCTGGGCCGGCGAGAGGGCGAGCACGTGCTGTGCCCGTACCCACATGGGCTTGATTTTGGTGTGTTTCGCGCGTGCGGGCACAATGGGTGGGTTGGGCTTCGGAGCGTGGGGAGATCGCGTTGGGTGAGGTAGTGCGGCCGGAACGCTGCGTCGTGGCCGTGGACGGGCCCTCGGGGTCCGGCAAATCCACCGTTTCCCGGCGTCTGGCGACCGCCCTGGATGGCGTATATCTGGACACCGGTGCCATGTACCGGGCCGTGACCTGGGCTGTTCTGGAGGCCGGCGGGGATCTCGCCGACCCCGACGGCATCGCCAAGATCGCGCTGGAGACCGAGCTCACTGTCGGTACCGACCCGGCGGCGCCACACTTCCTGGCCAACGGGGTGAACGTCGACGCCGCCATCCGCGGGCCCGAGGTCACCGGGGCCGTGTCGGCCGTCGCCGCCGTGCCCGCCGTGCGCCGTCACCTGGTCGGGCAGCAGCAGGCGATCATCGCGCGGCACCCGCGGATCGTGGTCGAGGGCCGCGACATCGCGTCCGTGGTCGCGCCGGACGCCGACCTCAAGGTCTATCTGACCGCGTCGGCCGAGGCCCGCGCCCGGCGGCGCAGTGCCGAGGACGCCACCGACGTGACGGCCACCCAGGCTGACCTGGAGCGGCGCGACAAGCTTGATTCTTCGCGTACGACCGACCCGCTGCGCCAGGCCGGCGATGCCGTCGAGGTGGACACCACCGGTATGGGCATCGACGAGGTCGTGACGCGGCTCCGGGAACTACTCAGCAGCAAGGTGCATCAGTGACCGACGTCTTCGAGATCGACGAGCCGCCCACCGAGGTCTCGATCGCCGCTCCCGTGGTGGCCGTGGTGGGCCGCCCCAACGTGGGCAAGTCCACGCTGGTCAACCGCATCATCGGCCGCCGCCAGGCCGTCGTCGAGGATACGCCCGGCGTGACCCGCGACCGCGTGCCCTACGACGCCAACTGGAACGGCCGCCGATTTACGGTCGTCGACACCGGCGGCTGGGAACCGGACGCCCGCGACCGCGCGCTGGCCATCGCCAACCAGGCCGAGATCGCGATCCAGACCGCTGACGTGGTGCTGTTCGTGGTCGACACCACGGTCGGCGCCACCGACGACGACGAGGCCGCGGTCAAGATGCTCCGCCGCAGCCACAAGCCAGTGATCCTGGTCGCCAACAAGGCCGACAACCAGAACCTGGAGCTCGAGGCCACCTCGCTGTGGTCGCTGGGCCTGGGCGAGCCGTACCCCCTCTCGGCCCTGCACGGCCGCGGTTCCGGCGACCTCCTCGACGCGATCATGGACGCGCTGCCCGACGCCCCGCCGATCATCGAGTCCGGCCCGCGCGGCCCGCGTCGCGTCGCCCTGGTCGGCCGCCCCAACGTGGGCAAGTCCTCGCTGCTCAACCGCGTCGCCCGCGAGGAACGTGCGGTCGTCGACTCGGTCGCCGGCACCACGGTCGACCCGGTCGACAGCCTGGTCGAGATGGACGGCGAGGTGTGGCAGTTCGTCGACACGGCCGGCCTGCGCAAAAGAGTCAACCAGGCTTCCGGTACGGAGTACTACGCTTCCCTGCGCACCGCCGGCGCCGTCGAGGCGGCCGAGGTGGCAGTCGTGCTCCTGGACGCCGCCGAGCCCATCTCCGAGCAGGACCAGCGCGTCCTGACCTCGGTCGTCGAGGCCGGCCGGGCCCTGGTCATCGCCTTCAACAAGTGGGACCTGGTCGACGAGGACCGCCGTTTCTACCTCGACAAGGAAATCGACCGCGAACTCAAGCGCATCCCTTGGGCAGTCCGCGTAAACATCTCAGCCCGCACCGGCCGCGCCGTCGACAAGCTGGCCCCCGCCATCCGCCGCGCCCTGGCGTCGTGGGAGCAGCGCATCACCACAAACGCCCTGAACACCTGGCTAACGGCCGTAGCCCAGCAAACCCCTCACCCGGTACGCGGCGGCCGCGCGCCCCGCATCCTGTTCGCAACCCAGGCCGGCGTATCACCCCCCAAGTTCATCCTGTTCACGACCGGGCTCCTCGACGCGGGCTATATCCGCTTCGTGGAACGGAAGCTGCGCGAGGAGTTCGGATTCGAGGGCTCGCCGATCGAGATCGCGGTCAAGCCCCGGAAGAAGCTGGGACCGGGGGGTCGCGGTAAGGCGCATGGGTAGGGCTTTGGTAGTCTGTCTGGGTTGCCGCGTCCGGTAGGGCGGGGTAGCGGGCTGTAGCGCAGCTTGGTAGCGCACTTGACTGGGGGTCAAGGGGTCGCAGGTTCAAATCCTGTCAGCCCGACAATCTTGAAGGGCCGCTAGCTAGGGTATAAACCCTGGTCAGCGGCCCTTCTGTCATTCAGCTAGATCCGGATATTCCTACTAGACGGCTCGGAGTTGGGGACCGTTTGGGGACGCGGGGGAGATTCTGGGAGCGCGCAGGTGGGCACTAAGCGCCGATCCGGCCTCCTCGATCGAGCGCTGATCCGGGTGCAAGTACCGCTGCGTGGTGCTCAGCGAACCGTGCCCGGCGATCTTCCGCAGTACGTGCACCTTGACGCCGGCATCGGCTAGCCAGGTGAGGCCGGTGTGCCGCAGGTCGTGCCGCCTCAAGTGCTCGTATCCCAGCGCCGTGACCACCTCGTCCCAGTGCGTGGCGTCCCGTAGCACCGCGGTACTGATCCGGCCGTCCCGCGGCCCGGTGAACAGCCGGGCGTCCGGCCCGGCCGCCGAGTCGAGTCGCTCGGTCACCATCGGGCGGACCTCTTCGATGATCGGCACCTTGCGGGCGCGCTTGCCCTTGGTGCCCTTGTCGATCAGCCCGCCCGGTCCCGGTGTGGTCTGCCTCCGCACCGTCCACGTCCACGTTGCCCGGTCGATGTCCCCGGCTCGGACGCCGGACACCTCGCCGATGCGAGCCGCGGTGCATGCGGCGAACGTGACGATGTGCCCCCATCCGGTGAACTGGCCGTGCGACCGGGTGACGAGCATGTCTGCGAGCGTGGTCAGCGCTTCCCAGCTCGGCAGGGCGAGCGAGCGCGGGTCGTCCAGTTCGTCCTCGGCGCGCTGGTACTCGCGCTGCCAGCCCGTGACCCGCGCGACGTTGCGGTCCACCACGCCGTCACGTACGGCCTGTTCCAGCACCCTGACCAGAATGGCAAGCGTGTTCTTGACCGTCGAGCGGCTGCACTCGTCCTCGATCCACGAGTAGACCGCCCGGTCCACCACGCCGTTGGTGATCATCCGCATGGGAATGTGGCCGAGGGTCGGCACGACGCGCAGCCGCCAGCCGGCCATGTACGGATCGAGTGTCTTGCGCTCCAGCCCGCGGGTAGCCAGCGGCATCACGTCGGTGCCGTACTCGGCGAGTCGCTGTGTGGCCGCGGCCGGGTTGAGCCCGCCGTTGGCCGCGCGGATCATGCCGTCGATCCAATCCTGAGCGTCCTCGGGTGTCGCCGTTGAGTGCGACTTGGACCGCCGGTCGCCGGTCGCAGGGTCGGTCCAGCGGACGCGAGCCTTGTAGGGCTTGGGCCGCCCGGCGCGGTACTCCACGTCGGACTTGACTGAAACACTGAGGGGCGGGTGCTGCGCTGTGCTGGTCACGCTGCCTCCGGGGTGACTCGACGGCTGGCCAGCCATGCGCGCACGTCCTCGATCGAGTACATGATCACGCGCTCGGACAGGGCGATGAACGGTGGACCTTGCAGCGGCCGGGCGGTCCGCCAGCGGCGCACGCTGGACGGATCCACGCGCAGCATCCGGGCCAGCTCTTCAGTGGTGATCAGTTCGGTCTCGGCGGTGGTCGTGTCGATGCTGTCTACGGCCCTGAGTCGCACGGTGACGGCCTCCCGGTGCTGCGGTGTTGTTTGGCGGGGGTACGGGGGTCAATGTGGCTGCGGCCCTCTGCGCGGCCCGCTGAAAGCCACGCTGAGCCAAGATCTCGGGCACCCTGGGGTGTTCCTATACGTGCTGCCGGGATCATCCCGGATCCTCCATGTTTCAGCCGATCTCCCATGATCAGCCGTCCTCTCGGCTGTCACTCTCGCTGTCACTGCCGTTTCCGCAGGTCAGCTCGGGTTGAGTGACGGCAGTGACGGCAGTGACAGTGGTGACACCGGGCACCCGGTACCGGCCGCCCGGCTCAGCGGCCAACTGCCCGTCAGCGAGCATCCGCGTGCAGTTCTGCCGTACGGTGTCCGCCTTGAGCCCAACCCCCTCGGCGATGACCTTGGGCGTCGTGCCGGGCGCATCACGCAGGTAGCGCAGGATCGCGGCGCGGGTGTCGCTGAGCTGGTAGTCCCCGGCCGGGCCATCGAGCATCCGCCACGCGCCCGCGGCAGGGTCGAAGCACAGCGGGTACTCGGCTTCGTCGACGTCGCGGCCGGTCACGTGCAGCACGCCGTCACCCTGGTTACGTGCCCGCTTGAGCACGAGCGTGGCGTCCGCGGCCCCGGCGAGCCCGTTGGTGCCGGACACCTCGGACAGGAAGTCGTCCGAGCCCAGCTTGCGCACGTGGTGCACCGCGACGACCGCTACGCCGTAGTCGTCGGCGATCTTCTTCGCTCGTCCGACCGCGGCGTAGTCGGCGTCGTAGGCGGACGCGCCGGGTGCGGAGTTGCCGCGCAGCTTGGCGAAGACGTCGATGATGACCAGCCGCGCCCGGGGGTGCCGGTCGAGCCACGCGGCGATGGCCTGGTCCCCGCCCTGCGGTAGCGGCGGGCACTGGGTGGCGAGGGTGAGGCCGGCCGGGGCGGGCCGGTCGCCGAGCACCTTGCGCAGCCGGTTTTGCAGCCGCCGGGCGGTGTCTTCCAGGGCGAGGTAGAGCACCGGCCCGGCCTCGACTTGGATTGAGCCGAGCGCGTGGTCGCCGCGGGCGACGTCCACGCCGAGCCCGAGCGACATCCACGACTTGCCGACCTTGGGCGGCCCGCACAGCAGGCTGAACCCTTCGGCGATCACGCCGGGCACGGCCCACTTAGGCGGGGCGAAGGTCATCGACATGATGTCCGCGGCGGTCCACGAGGTGCGCAGCCGGGCGGGCTTGTCGACAGCGGACAGCACCGCCGCGGCGTCGTCCGGTCCGGCGAGGCGCAGCGCGGGCCGCTCGCCTGGTGTCGGGGCGGTCATCACGCCACCTGCCGCGGGCGGCGGGCACCGGCACGCAGACCGGAGGCGATCGTGCGCTCGATCTCCCGCGGGCGCAGCCCGAGCCGGGCTGCGGCGTCGGCAAGTGCGGCGGTCACGGTGTCCTCGGCGACCGCGCCGCCCGCGGTGAGCTGGCCGAGGGTCTGCGCGGCCATGAACAGCGCGTGGTTGCGTCCGCCCTCGCCGGCCACGGCGAGCTTGGCCAGGGTGCCGTCGATCGCGGCCCGCACGTACGCGCCGCGCCGGTCCGCGGGCAGCTCGACGACGACCGGGGGTCCTTCCGGGCGTAGTGGCGCGGGCCGCAGCCGTTCGGCCAGCCAGTCGGGCAGGGCATCGACGTCGGAGTTGCGGACCACGTCGTACGGGTGCCCGCCGACGGTCGAGCCCGCGGCGACGACGTAGCCGCCGTGCCCGCGGGTGTCGATCAGCCACCCGAGTGCACCCGCCGTGTTGCGCAGCTCGATGCCGTCCGGCTGGCGGAAGTACAGGTGCAGCCCGCTGCGTCCGGTCTTGACGATGTACGTGTCGTCGGGCCACGACCGCTCGGCGGCGTCGCACAGTGCCGAGAGCACGTCGATGCCGTGGGTGGCGTCCGGCCGCTGACAGCCAGCCGGCGGGACCTGGTTGGGCTTGCGGGGGTCCAGGTCGAGCACGATCAGCCCGGACGGACCGCACGCGATACCGACGTTGTACGGCCCGGCCGTCCAGCACCGGCGGATCCGGTCAGGGTCGGTCGTGGCGCGCTGCTCCCACCGGTCGATCGCCGGGCGCTTGTCGTCCGGCCGCAGCGGGAAGACGTGCCACCCTCGGCCCGCCGCGCCGAGTGCCGCGGCCAGCAATTCGTTGCTGTGCATAGGAATCCGCTCCCTCATATCGGTTGTGGATGGATGTGCGCGGAGGTACTTGTCGTGGGCGCAGGCCGCGCAGTAGCGCTCCCGCTCCCACCGGGCGAGCTGCAACGGCTGACCGGAAACGGTGTCCTCAGCCGCGACGGTCGCGGCGCAGATGTGCGGGTACGGGCCGTCGACCGACACGAACCGACCAAGGGCCTTGCTCGCGGCGATCCAGTGCCCGCGGGTCATCGCGAGTCGTGGCAGGTCAGGCACTCGCCGAGCGAGCGCGGGATGTAGTAGGGCCGCACCTGGCCGCAGGTCGGGCACGTCCGGCGGGCGCGCAGCGCGGCCCGCACGGCGTCGAGCTGGGCCGGGCTCGCGGTGCGCTTGGGCCGGGCCAGGTCGAGCCGGTACAGGTACGCCGCGCGGGTGCCGCCGACACCGCGCCACAGGATCTGCGCGGCGATCGGCTGACCACCCGGCCGCAGCCCGCGGGCGCACAACTGCCGGCGGGTGGCGTAGCCCGCGGGCGCGCCGCGCCACCAGTAGGTGGGCAGCCCGGCGTGCCGGTCGCCCTCGGGATCCCAGTAGGCGGCCCGGATCCTGGACATCAGGCGGCCCTGCGCAGGTCGGTCGCGCGGCAGGCCGCGGCGCGGAACGCGCGGCCGAGCCATGCCGCGTACGCGGGCGGGATGGCCTCGGTCAGCTCCTCCCGGACGTCGGTCCAGTCGATGCCCATGGCCGTCTGCATCTCGGCCACCGACGCCTTGCCGCCGCCGTCGCCGTACGCGGCCACGTACGGGCCGTCGTGGTAGACGCCGTGCCGCCAGCCGCGCACCCGACCGCGGTGCCGCACATGTGCGGGCCGGGCCGTGGTCCAGCCACCCAGCTCGAAGTTGCGGTGCCGGATCACGCCGAGGCCGAACATCTCGCCGCACAGGGTCACGTCCTTACGGACCGGGGCCTTGCCGTTCGGCTGCTCGATGACGTACGGCAGCCCGGACCGGTCGAGCAGGTCGCGCAGGTCCGGGATGAGCTGCACGTGATCGCGGCCCCACCCCATCGCCCGGTTGGTGCCCTGGGTCAGTGCGCACCCCTCTTGGCACGGGGGCGAGGTGTGGATCAGCGAGAACGCCCGGATCCCGCCCCCGCGGACCAGGCGGTCCAGGTAGGACAGCGCCTCGGCCTGGACGAACCGGAACGGGTACCGCGGCCGGGCGACCAGGTCCACGCCGAGCACGTCGAATCCGGCGGCGTGGTAGCCGGCCGCGGCCCCGCCGGCGCAGCAGAACAGGTCGAGCACCAGGGGCCGGTTCATGCCGCGTCCTCCTGCTCGGCGAGCTGGTCGGCGATGCGGTCGACGGCGCGGCGTAGTCCGGTGTGGCGGATCTCGGAGGCGTCGCGGTAGGCGGCCGAGTAGAGCGGTTCGCCGTCGTCGTCGTAGCTGGTCGGTCCGGCCCCTTCGACGACGATGTCCCACTCGTTCGGGCCGCACTGCCCGGCGATCCAGCCGGCTACCCAAGGCCACTCGCCCCGCTCGGCCCGGTCGCCGGTCAGCGGGTAGCGGATCTCCACGTCGCTGTCGTCGGGGAACCGGCCGTCGTTGCTTGCGTACAGGTTCATGCCGTTCGCCCCCGTCCGGCGAGGGTCGCGGCATGGAGTGTGACGTCCGGGGCGCCGGACGTTGCAGCTCGGCGTTGGATGCGGTTGAGGTGGAAGGTGAGCCGGTCCTCTAGGGCGGTCTGGTCGTCGCCGATCACGGTCTGAGCGAATACCAGCGCGGTCACCGCGACGTCGATCGCTTCGGCGATCACGTCATCCCAGGTGTGGGTGACGCCCTTGCGGGGGTTCTGGCCGAGCACGCCGATCACGGCTTGCGCCATCTCGCCGGCTTCCTCCTGCACCTTGAGGGCCTGGCACAGGGTTTGTGGCAGCCCGGCGAGGTCGGGGTTGCTGCGGACGGCGAGCTGGGCGGCGATGCGCCGCGCAGCCGTGGTGAGGGTGGGTGTGGTAGTCATGCGGCCCTCCGGGTGTCGATCGCCCGGCGCTGCCCGCGGCCGGTCAGGGCGCCGGGGCGCAGCGCGGCGACCGCGGCGAACAAGGCACGGAGTTGGTGCAGCACGGTGTTGAACTGCGCACCGGCGAGGGTCTCGCCGGACGAGAGCGGCACGCGCATGGTGATCTCGGCGTAGTCGCGGTCGCCGGCGCGTACGCGGGTGACGACGGCCCGGCCGCCGGTGTCAGGGCCGATGGTGATTTGCCGGCCGCGGTGCTCGGCGAGCCCGCACGTGTGGTCGCGGTTGCACCAGGTCGTGTGGTCGATCGGCTGTCGCTGGATGCGGGCCATGGTCCGGGTGCTCATCGGGTGCCCGCCTTCCGCTCGGAGCGCAGGTATTCGTAGACGCGGCGGCCGATGCGGATCCGGCGGCCGGTGCCGTTGCAGCGCGGGCACTCGCGGAAGGTCTTGGGGAACAGTCGGGAGTAGATGCGTCCGTTGGCGCAGTGCGGGCGTCGGCAGACGCTCCACGGGGAGATCGCGCACGCGCCGATGTAGAACGCTGCGTAACCGAGGGCGGTGAGGCTAGCTAGCGCTACCAGGGTGGTCATCGAAGTGCCTCCAGGGCCGTTTTCAGGGTGTGAAGGGCCGGCGCCGCTAGAAGCTAGGGCGCTGATCAGGGGATTGATGTGTCGCTAGCGGTGCCGCTAGGTCTAGCGGGGCCGGCCGCTAGACCTAGCGGCGAATCGTGGGCTACTTGGTCTTGCCGTTCCCCGCATCGCGGTCACGCTTGGTGATGGCCGCGAGGATGTCGGCGCGGTGGAAGCCCTTGCGGTTGCCGGACTCGCCGGTGTCGGTGTCCTCGCCCCAGCACTGCTTCGTGCTCAGGCCGTGGACCTTGAGGGCTTCGCGGAGTTGGTCGGCGGTGAACCCGGCGTAGACGTCCGCGCGCAGCGCGGCGAGCCGCTTGACGATCACCGTGGACCACAGCTTCGGCTCGGCCTCGGCCATCACCGCGGCGACGTCTTCGAGGATCGTGCCCCGCCGGACGGCGGTGGTGTCGAGCACCACCCCGGCGGCGTGGCCGGTGATGTTGCCGTAGCGCTCCCTCGCCGTCCGGGCGCGCGCCACGATCACCTCGGCGGTCGGGCCGTCGATGTTGAACGTCTTGACGATGACCGGCTCGTCGCCCTCGCCGGCCAGGTAGCCGATGCCCTTGTCGCGGCGGGAGAACATGGTCGCCCGGATGCCGTTCTTGTAGGCCGAGGTGCCCAGCACCATGTCGTTCTCGGTCTGGCCCATCACCTTGAGGCAGAACCGCAGCACCGCGTTGGCGGAGATGCCGGTCGGCAGGCTCTTGGCGTCCGGCCGCTGAGTGGCCAGCAGCAGGAAGATCGCGACGGCCGGCCCGCGGCGGATCAGGTCCTCGCAGATCTCCTCGATCTCCGCACCGTACTTCGGGTGCTCGAAACCGCGCTGGCACTCGTCGATGCCGATGCCGATCGGGAACAGACCCAGCTTGCGGTTGGACGCCAGCTCGTCGGTGACCTTGTTCTCCGGGCACAGGTCCCGCGGCAGGTCACGAATCACCTTGGTCCGGCGGCGCATCTCGGTGTGGACTTCCCGCAGCGCGGTGACCAGGTACTCGATGTCCTCTTCGTCGTCGCCGGCGCGGTACCGGTGGCTGACCGGTTCCAACGGCGACAGGTCACCGGTGCCTTTGAGGTCGAACGGCAGCACCCACGACCGCGGATCGAGCGCGACCAGCAGCAGCGCCAGCCGCAGCGCGAACGTCTTGCCGAACCGCGGGAGCGCGCCAATGATCATCGACGCGTACATCAAGGTGATGGTGACCAGCGCGCCGCGGGGGTCGGTGCCGAACGGTGCCTCCTTGAACAGGTTCACCGTTCCGGACTTGAGCAGCGGGAACGGCTTCTGCTTCGCACGGCTCATGTCGTGATCGGCGACGAACAGCATGAGTCGGCCCGGGTGCACATCGGCGTTGGCTTCCGGCCACACGCAGCCCAGCGGGCGGGTCAGCGCACCGGCCAGCTCTTCACGCTTTTCCACCACGGCCGAGGCGACCACACCGCGGGGCAGTTCCACCTCGCAGTGCCAGCCGGCGCCGTTCTCCCGCGCGATCGGCGCGGGGAACCACCGCTTGCCGTTGTCACCGCGGCGGATCGCCGCGTCGATACCCGGGATCCGCAGCGAGCCGAGCGCAGCGAACACCTCGGCGGAGGTCAGCGGCGCCACGTCACGCCGCACGACAGCGGTGTCCAGCAACGGCTTGTCCGCCGGGGTGCCGAGGTAGCCCAGGATCGCGGCCAGCACACCCAGCGCGGTCCACCGCTGCCACGCCGGGGCAAAGATCAGCCAAGCGACCGCGAACACCAGCAGGGCCGCCGTGCCGGCCGCGGTGATCCCGCGCCACCGCACCCGGCGGTCGCGCTGGCGGGCCAGCTTGAGGTAGGTCTCGGCGTCCTCGGTGCGTACGGTGGCCTGCCGGACCGGCTCGCCTTCCAGGTCGAACAGCCACCGCGTGTAGGTGCCGACCACCCGGACCGCCCCGCGCGGGGTCCGGAATGCGATCCGGCCGGCGTACTTGGGCAGCCGCACCGAGTGGTAGGCCAGGGCGTGCGCGCCGAACCCGGCCGCCCACGCCAGGTTCCCGGCGAACTCGGCCCGGGATTTGAGCGACGACGGGACGATCGGCACCCGCTGCGCGTCGCGGAACGAGGCGAGGGAGAACCGCGGGCGCCGCTGCACGCCGATGCTGTCGACCAGGGCCGGCCGGTCGCTGTCGGTCTCGGTGTCGTGCTCGGTGTCGACCTCGGCGCCCGCCGGGTTGTCGCCGATCGTGTCGGGTTCGGTGTCGGGTGCGGTGTCGTCCCGGTTGTCGCGGCGCTGGCGTGCCGCGCTCAGATCGACGACGTCGGCCTCGGCGGCCTGCCAGTCGAAGCCGTCGTCAGGATGGGGGCTTGTCATGATGGTGGTTCCTCCACGGGTTCGTGAGGGCTCGGGATCGGAGGACCGGGGCGCGGCTGGGTGGTTGGCAGCCGGAAGGCCGCGCCCCGGGCGGAGCTAGAACTCGTCGCTGTCGACGCGGCGGCGGGTGTTCGCCTGCTGCGCGAGCAGGTCGTTGTGCTCGGCGCGGGCCGCGGTGTCGGCGAGCTGCGCGTACAAACCGAGGTTCGCGCCCAGCTCGGCCACCCTGGTGCGCTCGCGCTCCCGGTCGGCCGGCCGGTAGTCGCGGGGGCTGTTGGGGTAGGTGGAATTGATCCGGTGGTTGAGCCGGTCGATCTCAGTGAGGCGGGACAGGACCAGCTCGCCGAGCGCGCGGGCGGTGAACTGCGGCGGCGTCGGGGTGTCGTTGTTGGTCATGCTCCGTCTCCGTCTTCGTCGGTGCCGCTGGTCTGTTGGCCGGTGGTGGACTCGTCGGCCGGGCTGCCGAGGCGCCAGAACGGCACCTGCTCGATGCCGTCGATGGTCTCGGCGACGTGATCGAACTTGCCGGTGGCCTCGATCTCGCGGGCCTTCTCCTGGGTCGGGTGGGTGCCGGCTTCCCACGCCTGCCGCTCGTCGCGGTCGAACACCGAGTCGGACTGTGCCTTGTGCTCGGCCAGCGGCCGGCCGTCGATCAGGGTGCCGCCGCTGTCGGTCGACACAGCGACCAACTCGGCCTGACGCAGACGATCCCAGCCCTGCTCGGCGGTCGTCTCGGTGTCGGCGTCGGCCCGCAGTTCGGCGGCGTACCCGCGGGCGGCCTCGGCCGCCCGACGCCGCTCGGCGGCCCACTGCTGCGGGTCGACCCGGTCACCGGCCGCGCGATAGGCCAGGATCTCAGCAGCGTTGTCGGCCTCGTAGTCCAGGCGGTCGGCGCCGCGGTCGATGCGCTGCGCCATCTGTTCGTAGGTGCCGGCCGTCGGCCGGTCATCGTCGAAGTCGGTCATGACGTCCTCTCCTAGAACTCGTCGCTGTCGCCGGTGCGGTACTCGGCGCCGGCGTCGGGGCCGCCCCATGCCTGGGCGAGCGCGGCTTTGTCGGTGGTCGGGAGGTCGGAGTTGTCGAGCAGGTCTTTGAGGTCGGCGCCGTCGATGCCGGCCTTCAGTTCGAAGTCCTCGGCGAGGTTTTCCTGGTAGGAGGTGAGGTGGGCGTACGGGTTGGGGTGGTTGCCCATCACTGGGGGTCTCCCTTGCTTCTCAGGCGGCGGTACGGGCCGTCCGGGCGTCGGTGCTCGGACGGGGCTTGAAGGTGTGCCAGCGGCGAGCCGTCGTGTTCGCCGGCGCGGACGACGCGTCCCGGCGAGCTCGGCGCGACGGCTTCACGGCCTGTCGCAGGTCGCGGCGTTTCCAGACGATCGGGGTGCGGACCAGAGCGACGCGCATCCCGCGGCGGATCAGCAGCGCACGGAAGTTGGGCAGCCCGGCCAGCATCGCCGGGGCGATGACCGGTACCCGGCGGGTACTGCTACCGGTGACCCGACCGTCGGCGCCGCGGGTGTGGGTGGTCTCCTCCCGCTCGCCGGCCAGCTCGGCGAACGCGTGCAGGTCCTTGGCGTCCTTGCACCCGCCGTAGACCAGCACCGCCGCAGCGGAGTTGAGGATCATCGACGCGCCGTTCTCGCCCCACCGCTCGCGCAACTGGCCGAGACCCTGGCACGCCGCGTGGATCGTGATCGAGCGCTTGCGCAGCTCGGCCATCCACCGGTCCAGCGGAGTCGGGCAGACCAGTGCGACCTCGTCGAGCACGAACGCAAGCCCGGGATCGAGCCGGCCACCCGGCCGGGCCGCGGCGGTCCGGCGGGCCTGGTGGGCGATCTCGGCAACCAGCGCGGCCACCAGCGGGCCGACCGTGCCGTCGTCGTCGCCGAGCAGATACAGCGCGCCCCGGTTGTCGGTCAGTTCGTCCACCATGAACTGCTGGCCGTCGGGATCCGGGTCGCCGACCTCCGCGGCCGAGGGCAGGGTGATCCAGGCCAGGGCCGGGGCCATGGCGAGCATGACGCCGTCGCGGGTCCGGGCACTCATGTCGATCGACTGCGCGGCGGCCTGGCGCATCTCCGCCGCCCGCGGGGAGGTCTTGAGCGCGGTCAGGATCGCCTCACGGGCGGTGTCCGGATCGGCGACCCAGCCCGCCACATCGGCCATCCGGTAGTCGCCGAGCGCGGCGGCGTGCAGCCACACCGCGAGCACGCGGCGGGCCTGTGCCGCCCACCGGGCACCCTCCGCACCTTGGGCATCGACCGGTCCGATCAGGTCGGCCGCCCGCCGCGCAGCGGTCGACGCGTCGGCGCACCCGGACAGCGGCGACCAGCGCAGCGACGACGCCAACCCGCCGAGACCACCGGGGTTGAACACCTGCACCGGGCCGCGGCCGAGGCGCAGCGGGACGGTCAGGTCATACAGGTCGGTGGCCGTGCTGGTCGTAACGACTCCGCCGGGGGCGTCGATGACCCGGTTGGCCAGCTCCGCGGTCTTGCCGGTGCCGGGGATCCCGATGCGCAGCGTGGACTCCTCACCCGAGGTCCACACCGTCTGCGCGCCCGCCTTCGCGAGGGGCACGGCGAAGCTTTTCAGCGGCTCGCGCCACGCCCGCCACCAGGGCAGCATGGCGAGGGATGGGCGGATGACCGCGGCCTTGCGCCGCATCGCCCACCGTGAGGAAGTACGCCAGATGTCGAAGCGGGAGGCGGTGCCGGCGTTGCGTCGCGAGTGCCGGTCCCAACGGCCGATCAGCCCGGCCGAACCGGTCGTCCGGAACTGCCACCACACCGGCACCGCGCCGATCGCCAGCCCGGCCAGGATCATCCCGGCGCCGGCGAGACGGTGGCCCGGGTGCTCGGCCAGCAGCCAGCCGGTCGCGGCGAGCACGAGACCGGCGCCGGCGGCGCGTACGAGGGTCTTGGAAGTCATGGGTTCCAGGCCTTTCAGAACTCGTCGGTGTCGTCGTACGGCCGCGCCGGCATCCGGCCGCCCGAGGCGAGCACCCCACACGCGGTGGACAGGTGCTCGGCGATGTACTGCCGATCCGTGTTCTTGTTGTCGAGCACTCGATCGGCCCAGTTGTGCAGGTCAGCCAGCTCGGCGCGCAGGTTGGCCAGCTCGGCGTACGCCTCGTTGATCTCGATCTCTTCTTCACTCATTGCGGTCTGTGCTCCTACGGGATCGAAGGGGTTTGGGCTTGGGATCGGAGGACCGGGGCGCGGCCGGGTGGTTGGCAGCCGGAAGGCCACGCCCCGGGCGGAGCTAGAACTCGTCGCCGTCGCTGCGTTCCGCGGCTCTGCGCTCGGCGAGCTGCGCGTTGAACTGCTGCGCGCCGAGCTCGACCTGCGCGTTGACGGCGAGTCGCTGCGCCCGATTACGCTCGATGACTTCCTCACGCTGGGTACGAAGCTGCTGCTCAGACATCAGACCCGCCCCTCACGCCGCGACCGGCAGAACCGGGACCTCAACGTCGGGCCGCGGCCAGTACCGCTGCACCGTGCGCTCACTGACCTTTAGCCGAGCCGCGACCTGCTCCTGCGTCGCATTCG
Organism: Actinoplanes sp. NPDC049265; assembly: GCF_043197135.1. NCBI lineage: Bacteria > Bacillati > Actinomycetota > Actinomycetes > Micromonosporales > Micromonosporaceae > Actinoplanes > Actinoplanes sp. NPDC049265. The sequence continues at coordinate 91,061 of NZ_JBICSP010000021.1, forward strand.
GGTACTTCGCCAGGTGACGGGCCACCCGCTCAGCGGTCGTCAGCCTCGGCTTCGCCGGACGCTTCACCGGCGCCGCCGGGACCTCCGCGGCGGGCTTGGCGTCGACCTCGGCAGCCGCGGCCGGCGCAGCTGCGACAACCACGGGGGGTGCGGCAGGCGCGGGGCTGGCAAAAGCGCGGATCCGACCGCCGATCTCGACCAGGCTGATCGAGGCAACCACGATCAGACCGTCCACACTGAACGGCAGCAGATAGGCGCTCGCGCCCGTCTCGCCGTACCGGGCCGCGACGCCGGCCATGTGCCAGTACGACACCCACGCCGCGATGCCCGCGATGACCGCGGTCGCGGCGAGCCGAGCGACCGACATCGGGCCGCGGCGGGCCGGAATACGCGAGATCAGCTCGACCGCCAGCAGCAGCGCCAACGGCGACCACGCCGAGATCGCCTTACTTACTGGGTTGTCCGCCGCGTGCAGCACATTGCCGGCCAGCGACGCGACAATGCCGAGCGCGAACACACCTCGGACGCCCCACCCGATCCGGCGGAGACGCTTCATGTCCTGGGTCATCACGCCACCTCACGAAGGGCGGCGGGGTGCGCGGCCAGCTCAGCGGCCACGCGGGTGACACGGGCCTCAGCCCGGCGCAGACGCCGCCACTCCAGCGGCGACGGACCGCCGTGCTCGGCGGCGTAGATGTTGGCGATCTCGGCGTCCAACACGGAAAGCTCCGCCTCGATCAGCGGCCATTCGGCCTCGATGCCCTCCAGGTCAACGGGGCGGGGGCCGACCATGTCGACCGGTCGCTTACCCATCAGGTTCCCTCCAGAACGGTCGTAGAGAGCGCCTATGAAGCGCATCTCTAATGCGCTTCACGGTAGCGATACGCCGACCGGTTGCGCAAGAGAGTGGCGGTAAGATGTTTGTTATGGCAGACGAACGAAGCGCTCTAGCTGCGGCAACGCGGCGCTACGAACGAACAGAGAACGCTCACGAGGAGGCTCGACGCGCCGCGATCGAGGCAGTGTTGGCGGCTTTGCGGGCGGGGATCGGGCCGTCTGAAGTGGAGCGGCTGTCGCCGTTCACCGCGGCCTACGTTCGGAAGCTGGCGCGTGAGAACGGCATTCCGCCCGCCGCGCCAGGGCCAAAGCGAGTGGTTACCACCTGAGACTTTCGCGTCGTCTTGGTCATGCCTCAACCATGACGACGAAGCGACCGTGGCGGCAGATGACAGACAGGGACACAGGGGGACAGGGGACATGTCCACGGACAGGGCAACGGCTGGCCGACAGCTTCAGCCCAACCTTGTACTGACCACGAAGCGCGAAGCGCGCGGCTGGACATCTCGCCGTCGGGCAGCGCGGGAGTTACACCGGATTTGGCAGGCCAATCTACCGGGCTGCCCAGACATTGAGTCGCTTGAAAAAGCGCTGTATAGACACGAGACCGGGCGGGTTCATGTCCGCGATGACGCCTATCGGAAGTTGTATTGTCTCGCCTACGATGCCACACCGCAGGAGCTTTTCGGTTCTGTCGAGACGGACACAGGAAATGCTAGTCGACTTGTTGTGACGTCTCACAAATTCATTCCGGTATTCGTCGGCGTCGAACGGGCCGCCCGTCTTAGGGGGCGTCCGGACGCCGCGCCCGGCATCGAGCATTGGTTGGATTGTCGAGTCGCGCCGGTCGATGTCATCAACGGGAAGTGCGATCTCCACGTGTGGCCATTTGGCGTGGCGATTTTTCATCTCGTTGAGGAATTGGTAATACCCAATATTGCGGCGCTTAGCGTCTGGCGAGTCCAGTCGTACAAGGACAACATGGCGTGGGCGACGCGGAGGATTCATGATCTCGGGGCCAGCGAAAGCGCTGAGGCCGCTTACGTCCTGAGCGCGTACTGGGTAAACGAGGCCCCATGGGAAGGTGACACGCTCGACACGGCCTTGCGTATCCTGGCTATTCCGAAAGTGCTCCTTGAACGGGATATTGAGCCTGCGCATTCGCTCCACCGGGCAGAATTGGTAGAAAGGTCTTTACTTGCCGAGGGCTTCGAGCATCCCGACATGACTCCGTTTGGCATCAAGGGAATCTCAAAGGGCTACGCCTCCTGGTCAGGGGTGGTGTACTACCCCATTGCGGAACAACGCTCGTTGGCAGAGGATGATCTGGTGCACTGTGAGCTAGCGGTACAGTCGCTGTGGGCGTACTCAGACCACCTCAACAGAATGATCGAGCGCGGATCCGATCCGGATGTCCCAGACGAGTATGGTTGGCGCTTCGTCCGGGGAGCGCGGTCAAGAATAACCAACGCTAGGCCGCGAGAAACCGAACAACATCGCTCAATGAGGAATGCGATCCTTGCTACCTGCGACCTTGAGAGCAACCTTGCGCAAGCCATCGAAACACTTCGCGACAGCGTCGGAGGTTAGGCCGTGATTCCCAGCACCTCGGTTCTAGTAGTGGTCGACGTCCAGAACGGATTCATACGACCGCCATCCGCGCCGGTGGTTCCCGTAATTGCTGGCTTAGTACAGCGGTGGCAACAAGAGAGCGGTGCTGTTGTATTTACCCGCTACCTCAATTACCCGGGCAGCCCCTTCGAGCGCTTGATTCATTGGCAGAAGCTTCAAGAATCTCCCGAGACCGATATCGTTCCTGACCTCGTACCGTTGGCCGAGAAGTCCATTACACTGGACAAGCGGATATACAGCCTATTTTCGCCAGAAGGGATCAGGTTGGTACGGGAGAAAGGATGGAGCGACCTTTACATCTGCGGAATTGCCACAGAAAGCTGCGTATTGAAGACGGCAGTAGATGCGTTCGAGTTGAACCTGACTCCATGGGTGCTGTCGGACGCATCAGCCAGCCATGCCGGCCAGGAAGCGCACGACGCGGGAATGCTGGTAATCCGTCGCTTCATCGGAGAGGGACAGATCATCCGAGTGTCGGACGTGCCGCTCTCAGGCAGCGTCGTCGTCTAGCTAGCTCTCCGTCACCCGTGTCACTGGTGTCACTGGCGTCACTGAACGGCCATCTAGCTGCGAAAACGTAAGTGACAGCCTCTTCGCGGGCTGTCACTCGGTTGCCCCAGAAGCTGACGGATGCGCTCAACGGGGCGGGGGACCGCGGGGACCATCCGGGGACCCACACGGCATGCACGCCAGTGCCCGGACTTGCACACTTGACCCCCTGCGTGAACGATGCGCATCGTGCCTGACGTGCGGAAACGTCAGCTCCAACGGTCCGGGGGTCGTGCGGTCTAGACGCGATCTATATCCGTCGAGAGCGAGGACCCCTGATGGCGCGGCCGTCGATGCGTGGCAGTCGCCGACGCTCGTGCAGGCGACCGAGAAAATAGCCTAGTCCTACGCCGAGGCCCAACGCGACGACGCCCGGCGTCGTCGTCATCTTGTAGATAGGCGGAGGTGCTGCGGTCTTATCGTCCCAAGCGTTCTTGTGAGGTGAGTCGACGCCATTGCCCCGATCATCAACGGTAGCCCGCGCGTCGCGCAACGCCCGGTCGTACTCCTCGTCGGCGATTCGCAGAAAGTTGCGGCCAGAGCGATTTTGACTCCTGTAGATTTGCCACGCTGGCCTGGCCCGTTGCCAGTTTGTTCTCGCGATTTCGCTCTGGAATAGCTCGCGAAATCCGTCGAGTCGCAAACCTCTTTCGTTCCATCCGCCAGTTTCGAACATTGCAAAGAAGTAGTTAAGCCAAAGGGTGCTAAGTAGCTTTCGCCGTATATCTTCATCGCTCGCGGAACCGAAGTCGCCAAGGACTGGAGCGTAGGTCTTTGGGTCGATAATCGCGTAGTCTAGGAGTTCGCCGTGAACTTGTCGTAGGAGCTGGAGTTGGTCTATTTTCGTCTGGCGGGTCTGCGCCGACAGAGAAGCTGCGACGCCCACCACGGCCACAGCGGAAAGAATGGCAGAAATAAATCCGTAAGTTTGTCCAATATTGCTAAGGCGCGTCCAATCCACTGCTGAAGTGCGTTGGAAGAGTCGCTGCATCCAAAGCGGTGACAGAACTATGGCCGCTATACCAAGTACACCCGCACATGCTGCGCCGATCCGGGGCCAGGGCCATCCGCCGATCTTGCGTAGTACTTCCAAGGCTGAGCACCTGCGCTTCCTGCTGGTCGTCGTGGCCGCTCTGTTATGAGCTTCATTGGATGACAACATCTGTTGAGATGTCCACTCACGGCGCAGCGATCGTGGGGACCGGCGGGGACCGCCTGGGGACCACACGGTATGCGCGCGGGTGCGTCGACCTGCACACTTGACATTGGCGTGAACGCTGCGCATCGCGCTTGACGTGCGGAAACGTCTACTCCAACGGCCTGGGGGTCAAGGGGTCGCAGGTTCAAATCCTGTCAGCCCGACATAGTGTTTATGCAGTTCAGAGGGCTGGTTCGGATCGTCGACCGGCCTTCTCTGCATTTCCGGGGACCGTAAGAACCAAGTCGTACCGAGGTAGCGCACATTGACCGATGGTCAAGCCATGTGTGTATGTCGGCTGCCGAGATGATCTCGTCTGTATCACGAGCGCCGCGCGAGCGCGGCGCTGGTCTGGCCGTGCTCGGCCTGCTGATGTCTCTTGAGCCAGCATCGGTGGCGCGTCGGCCCACGCTCTGCTGGACGCCGTTGACTGGTGTTTGCTCCGGGCGTTAGCCCTTCGGGCGTGTGGGGTAGCGGGCGGCCATCCCGACTATCAACGATCCAGGTTCAGCTGACCTGCCGCAGGCTGACAAGATCGCTGTGGCGCCGACCGCGGGGACGAGGTCGTTGTGGATGTAGGCGGTTTGGGACCTGCCAGACCCACTTCCGCAACGACGAAGGGCCCGACCTCTTCGTGAGGCCGGGCCCTTCACCTAGGGCTGTCGATCAGGTCATGGCAGTCGTGTCAGGTTGAAGTCGTACACCGTCGTCTGACCGTTTACGATCTGCGCCTTTCTGGTTTGGGGCACGTAGCCGTTGGCGGCCACCGTCAGTTGGACCGGAGCGTTCGAAGCCGGCATCCAGTACCCGTAGGTGCCGTCGGCGCCCGTGACCAGCGTGGCGTCGGAGGCGAGCCCGTCGATGTGGACGGCTCCCGGGAGCGGTGCACCCGCGCCCGTGACCGTACCCGCGATCTTGCCCCACCCGGCGGGACGCTTGACGTTCAGCGTGGCCGAGACCGACGGTTCGCTGTACGGCGTGTCGGCGCGGAGCCCGATCGAGGCCCCGTAGGTGCCGGGCTGGTCGACGTTCGCCGTGATGACGGACGTCACCTGGACGCGAGCGCCCGGCTTGAGGGTCACCGTTTTCGGCTGGATGTCGAGCCACCCGACACCGCCGCCGCCGGCCGTCGCACCGGAGACGTTGATCACCATGTGCATGCCGGGAAAGTCGATGTCGGCCGTGTCGGTCGGCTCGGGCAGGTTGCACGTGTCCGACGCGATGTAGCTGGGCGCCGTCTGGCCCTGATCGTTCGAACCGATGAAGAACCAGCCGCCGGCCGGCACGTCGATCTCGACCACCAGCGTGCCACCGGCCGGAACGGATCCCTCGACCGGGACCGTGACGACCGTGCCGCCCGCGTCCGCGCCGACCGTGACGTCCTTGCTGCCGATCGGCGTCATGTTCGCGTACCGGAGATCACCCACGAGCGAGTACAGGTTGACCGACAGCGGCTGGGCCGAGGTCGTCAGCTCGACACCGAACTGCACCTGGGAAACGTCGAACGACCCGTTGATGCCGAAGTCGCTCAGCTTGAACGTCCGCAGGTACTTGTTGTCCCGCGCCTCGGAACCGTTGTTGCACGAGACCGAGTTCCCGGTCGTGATCTCCTGCGACGCCGAGTGGGTGATGGTCTGCTCCGCGAGCGGGACAGCTGCCGCCCGTGGAGTGATCGACGCACCCTGCTTGGCGCCCGACTTCGACAGCCGCGCCTTGGACGTGCTGAGCGACTTGCCCGACGGCTTCACCGACTTGGCGACGGTCGCCGGTCCCTCCACACCCTTGATCACCGCGGCACCGGCCGCCGACGAGCCGAGCGGTACGAACGATCCGCTGCCGGCGCCGATGTCGACCCGGACCGGGGCCGAGCCCGTGTTCGACACCTGGAACGTCCGGGTGGCCGACTCACCCATCCCGAGCGTCGCCGAGATCGACTCCTTGTTGACCGCGATCCGGCCGGCCTTGAGCTCGGCGCTGAACGTCGCCGCCTGACCCTCACTGGTCAGGTTCGCCGACCCGGTCGCGCTCTCGTAGTTGTCGGCCTCGGCCACGAGGTCGTAGCTACCGAGAAGCAGGCTCATCGCGTACGCGCCGTCGGCGCCCGTGGTCGCGACGCGCCTGGCCCCGTCCGCCCGGTTGGTGGCGGTGACCTTGGCGCCCTGGATCGGCGCCTTGGTGTTGAAGTCGCGGATCACTCCGCTGACGGTTCCCTGGGCGGGAGCGTCGTAGGTGATCGTCAGACCCTCGTGGGTCGCGACGGCGTTGGACGAGTACTGAAGGGCGTCGGAGCCGGCCGCGTTCTCGATGCCGATCGTGGCCGAGTTGCCCTGGGTTCGCCCGTCCACGGCGCCCGGACCGTAGCCCATGACGATCGTGCCGTCGGACACGAGGGTCGTCGAGAACGAGACGCGGGTGTTGCTCGACTCGTACGGGAAGACGTCACGCCACTCGAGTGTGAACGCCTGTTTGCCGCCCACCGTGGTCGTACCGGTGTACAGGCCCGACTGCGCATCGATCAACAGGTCGTCCCAGAAGGGGTAGACAGCCGCGTTGGGCGCGGGCGCACTGGGGATGGCCACGTTGGCGAGGACAGAGTTGTCGGCGAGGAAGTTCAGGTACCCGTTGCTCGACACGAACGCGTTGGTGTACGTCCCGTCGTAGAAGGGGAAGCTGAACGGCAGGGCCACCGTCGCGCTCACGTCGTCACCGGTGAGTGGCGTCCGGGTGGTTCCCCGCAGGTATCCGCCTTCGGAGACCGCGCACGTATAGCCGAAGGCGTCCTTCTTGGGTGCGAGGGTGACGGGAACCGTCTCGTCACCGTCGACCACGACCTCGCGGGAGAACGGAGCGTTGCACCCTCCGGCCGTCACCACCAGCTCGTAGGTGCCTTCCGGGACCGACGGGAACGTGAACGTGCCGTCGGCACCAGTCGTGACGGGCTCGATCTGCGGCGCGATCGTGACTTTCGCACCCCTGACGGGCGCGCCTGCGGCCGTGATGGTCCCCGACACCTTGTGCGACGGCGCCGCCTCGAGCGTCAGGTTGACCGTGGTGGTCGTGTCCTCGGTGATGGTCGCGGTCGCCGCCTTGGTCAGGTAGCCGAACGCGCCGGCCGAGACGGCGTAGTCACCCACGGGCAGCTTGGCCGAGTAGGTGCCGTCCGCGCCGGTGAGGACAGTGCGGTCCGCATCTTCGCCGTCGGCCACGACACGGGCACCCGCGATCGGGGCACCCTCGGCGTCGGTCACCTTGCCCGTGAGCGTGCCGACGCCGTTGGTGGGCGCGGCCTCGACCAGCGCCGCGGCGTCGAGCTTGCCCTCGCCCCACACGTTGTTGTCTCCCGCGGTTCCGCCGCAGCTGGTGTCGGAGGTGTCCACCGCGGTCCGGTCGAGAAGCGCCGCGGTGCCGGCGATGTCGCGGTACATGGCTGGTGAGGCACTCCACAGCAGCGCGACGGCGCCCGCCAGGTGTGGCGTGGCCATCGAGGTGCCCGAGAAGTCGGCGTAGCCGCCGGGGACCGACGATCGCACGTCCACGCCCGGAGCCGCGATGTTCGGCTTGAGCTCGTTGTCCCGCCCCGGACCACGGGCGGAGAAGCTCGCGATGTTGCCGTTGACGTCGTACGCGCCGGCGGCGTACGTGTGAGTGAACTCTCCCGGGAAGCGAGCGGTCGAGCAGCCCGGGCCCTCGTTGCCGGCCGCCCACGCGCCGAAGATGCCCGCGGCGTTCCAGGCCTGGGTCTCGGCGCTCATCCAGTCCTGGGGGAGGTCGACACCCGGCGGGATGCCCCAGGAGTTGTTGATGATGTCGGGGCGCATCGACGGGTCCGCGTCGCTACCGTCCATGCGGGTCGGAGCGAGGAACCACTGTGCGTCGGCCAGGTAGTCGTCGAAGGAGCACCCGTCCGCGTCGATGCAGTTCGCGGCGATCCACTTCGCGCCGGGCGCGACGCCGATCTGGTTGGCCCCGTCCGCGCCCACCATTGTCCCCGTGGTGTGCGTGCCGTGCTCACCGCCGGTCGGGCACGGGTTTCCGCCGCAGGCGTCGGGGATGTCGAACCAGTTGTAGTCGTTGCTGAGCGAGCCGTCCGGGTTCGTGCCGCGGTACTTCGACCGCAGCGCCGGGTGCGTCACGTCGACGCCGGTGTCGAAGCTGGCGACGGTGATCCCCTGACCCGTGACCCCGCTATCCCAGACCTCCGGTGCGTGGATCGCCCCGATGCCCCACTCCACGCCGGCCGACGTCTTGGGACCAGCCGCCTTGGCCTTCACCGGCTTGGTCTCCGCCATCGCGAACTGCTGATGGACGCCGGCGACCGAGCTGGACGCCGCAACGCCCTGCGCCATATCCAGGGTGCCGTCCTCGACGTAGATCGAGTTGTTGATCCAGAAGCTCTTGTAGGTGGCGCCTGCGGCCTTGAGCTTGGCGATCACGTCGGTCTGCGACTTCTTCGCGGTGGCGCGCAGCGTGTCGTACACGAATTGCCCGCGCTTGTTGCTGTCAGCGATCTTGTAGGCCGGCGCGAGGTCCGCCTTCGTGGCGAACTTGATCCAGAAGTCCGCGCTCTTGTTCGCCTTGAGCTGCTTCGTCGCTTCGGCAGTGATCTTCGCCGCCGCCTGCGTCCCCGTCGCGGCACCGCTCGGATCCACCGCCGCGCTGGGCCTCACCTGTGCGGCGGCCGGTCCCGCTCCGGCGACCACCATGGCGAGTGCGGTCGCCGTGATGGTGAGCGCCGACCACGGTCTCCGTTGATCCACTCTAGATGGTCTCCCGTACTCGAACATGCAGGGTCCTTCCTTGAAATCGGCAACACAGGGGAGCTGCGAGCTATGCGTCCAGCTCGCCCCGGCTAAATAGTTGTCATCGATTAACTGCTGGTCGCTACCGCCCGTCCGGTGCTCCGCGGCCCCGGACCGTACCGGTGGGGAGCCCCGACCTCATGCGGTGTTGGCGGCTCCGCTGCGGGGTCGTGGGTGGACGTTCGCTCTGGTGCTGACGGTCGGTCATCCGTGATGCCCCCCTTGCGACACATGCAGCGACCGAAGTATCCAGGCTGATGGATGCCGCTTCATATCCGGGGAAATACCTAACGGTTTCGCCGATCGCTCGCCCCCTTAGTCGGACATCGATTAACCGCGAAGTGTCAGCGGGTGATTTGCCCGAATAAACAGATATGCGCGTGTATTTGAGGCGGTGATATCTAGGGCACAGGTCATTCAAGAGTCTTGACCTGGACACCATCCATATCCAGATTGATCATGTGGACACAAGATCCAACGGTGGTCCCGGCGGCCTCCCGGCGGGCGCCCCGGTGGTTCGTGCGCCGCGTTTCACGGGCCGGGATCGCGAGGTCTTCGCCATCACACAGACACTCGCCGGGGCGCCGGCGGCAGTACTGGTCGAGGGCGAAGCGGGGATGGGCAAGAGCCGGTTGGTGCGGGAATTGCTCGCCGCCACGTCGCCTCCCGGCTCGGGTCGGGTGCTGGTAGGGACGTGCCCTCCGTTCCGGCAGCCGTTCACCCTCGGGCCGGTGGTGGAGGCGCTGACCAGCACGGTCGACAGGGTCGACGAGTTGGGGCTGAGCCCATTGGGCGGTGCGTTGCGGCCGTTGTTCCCGGAGTGGACGGACGGCTTGCCGGCGGCTCCGGAGCCGTTGACCGAACCGGCGGCGGCGCGACACCGGTTGTTCCGGGCCGTGGCCGAGGTGCTGGAACGGTTGGACCTGCGGGTTCTGGTGCTGGAGGACGTGCACTGGGCGGATGAGGCGACCCTGGAGTTCCTCTTGTTCCTGACGGCGCGCCGTGCACCGAAGCCGAGTCTGGTGCTGACCTACCGGCCGGAGGATGCGCCGACCGACTCGTCACTGCGGTGGCTGGCCAGCCGGTTGCCCGAGGGAATGGCCCGTTTACGGGTGCAATTGGCCCCGTTGGACGTGCTGGAAACCGGACGACTGGCGTCATCCATGTTGGACGACAAACCGGTTTCCGCGGCGTTCGCCGCGTTCTTGCACGAGCATACCGACGGGTTGCCCCTCGCGATCGAGGAGTCGGTGCGGCTGCTGTGTGACCGAGCGGACCTGGTGACTCAGGACGGCGAGTGGCTGCGGCCGGCGCTGGAGGACATCGCGGTGCCGCCAAGTGTGCGGGATGCGGTGTTGGAACGCGTGGGCCGATTGAGCGCGCCGGCGCAGGAAGTGTTGCGAGCAGCCGCTGTGCTGGGCGATCCGGTCGAGCAGGCCGTCGTGCTGGCGGTGTGTGACCTGCCGGAGAGCCAGTACCCGCAAGCAGTTGTCGAGGCGCTGGGCAGCCGGCTGCTGCACGAGGATGCGCTTGGACGACTGTCCTTCCGGCATTCACTGGCGTGCCGGGCGGTGTACGAGTCGATCCCGATCTCCCAGCGGCGCGGCCAGCACCTGCGCGCCGGCCGGGTGCTGGAGGGTCTGTTGCGGCCGCCGTTCGTCCAGCTGCAGCGGCATTTCCGGGAAGCCGGTGCCGTCGGGGAATGGTGCCGCTACGCCGAGCAGGCCGCCGATCTGGCCATGTCCTCCGGCGACCTGCAGACAGTTGCGGGCATGCTCAATGAGGTGATCACCCGCGTCGACCTGCCGGGCGCCACAGTGGTTCGGCTGATGGGCAAGATGCCCCTCCTGATGGTATGGGTCGACCAAGGCCTCCTGCACGACCTGGTCGAGGTGCTGCGTCGGGTACGCGACGATCCCGCCCTCACCTCCACCGAGCGCGGCCTGGCCGGCTGGCAGCTGGGACGGATGCTGCTGCACACCGGCGAGTTCGCCGCGGCTTGCCTGGCGCTGGAGCGAGCCATCCCGGACCTCGCCGAGCGGCCGTTGGACGATCTGCACGCGACGATCACGCTCAGTTGGCTGAGCACCACCCACGGTTCGGCCGGCGACTACCGGCGCTGGCTGGACCGGGCGGCCACGATCGTGGCCGACCCCTCGACGCCAACGCCCAACCGCCTGGCGGTGCACGCCGACCGGGCGACAATCCTGCTGGTACTGGGCGACGACGCCGGCTGGGCTTCCGCCGCGACCTTCCCGACCGACGGCGGTACGCCGGACGAGGCATCCCAGATCGTCCGCGGCAATGCCAACCTGGGCGAGGCGGCGATGCAGTGGGGCCGTTACGACGAGGCCCGCCATCGCGTCATGCTGGCCGCCCGGCTGGCGCGCACGCACGGATACCAGCGGCTGCAAGACGCATGCCGGTCGGTCAACCTGCGGCTGGACTGGTACACCGGCGCCTGGGACGGCTTGGCCGATCGTGCCGCTGCACTGGCCGCACTCGACGACGATCCCACAGTTCAGGTGAACGCATTGCTGATCACCAGTCTTCTGCGAACCGCTGCCGGCGACTGGACAGACGCGGAGCAGACGTTCCGATCAGCGGTCGAGTTGGGCCGTGGCGGTGGCGTCCTCATCGACCCGGCGCTGACGCCGGCTGCCGGGTTGGCCCGCCTGCATCTGTTGGCCGGCCGGATCGAGGATGCTCTCGCGTGGACCGAACAACCCCTGCGGCTGGTCACCGAGAAGAACATCTGGCTGTACGCAACGGACCTCGCGCCGGTTCGCGTACAGGCGCTCTTGATGGCCGACCGGATGAACGAGGCGAACGCGCTGGTGACCGCGTACGCCCAGAATCTCGGCGATCGGCAGGCACCCGCCGGGCAGGCCGCCCTCCTGCTGTGCCGGGCCATCCTCGCCGAAGGCCGCGGTGACACGACACGGGCAGCCGAACTTTACGGTCAGGCCGCAGACACCTGGCAGACGCTGCCCAGGCCGTACGACGCGCTGCTGGCCCGCAAACGCCAGGCCGCCTGTCTGCTCGCCACGGCGGACCCGGACGGCGGTGCGCATCTGATGGCCCAGGTCAGACTGGAGCTGGCCGCCATGGGCGCGCATGGCGACGCCGAGCGGACCCAACATGTGTTGTCGGAGCATGGCCGCCAGCGGCAGAGGCCACGACGGGGTCCGCAGGGCTACGGCGACGCCCTCTCGCCACGAGAGTTGGAGGTGGTCCGCCTGCTCGCCACCGGCCGGACCAACCGAGAGATCGCCAAGGCGCTGGCACTCTCCATCAGAACGGTGGACGCACACGTCAACTCGGCCATGCGTAAAAGAAAGGTCAAGTCCAGGACCGCGCTGGCGGTTGCCTTTACGCAAGTCAAGAGCCCCTTGTCATTCGGTGTGTTCGAGGCAAGATCAGGGCCCCTTTGATATTTGTTCCAGGGTTTGAATCCCTGGGCCGCCGAGGCGGGGTTACTCGCCAGGCCGCGGGGCGACGCGGTCGCGGACGCCGTCGCGCAGCGCCTCCGCCGCCCACGCGGCAGCGTCCGCTATGTCGCGCCGGTCCATGCCAGACTGAGGTCTTGCCGGCCGCGGGGACCATCTGGGGACCACGCGCTAGTAGTGCTTTGTCATGATCTTCGGCGGCGGCGGTGTTTCCGTTGTGGGAAGCGGGTTCTGCAGGTCGGGCAGGTTCCGATCAGGTAGACGAGCAGGTGCTGCAGGCGTCGGAGTACGCCGTAGAGGGTCATTCCGGCGCGTCGGTTTTTGGGTCGAGTCTGTGCAGGGTGCAGAAGGCGTGAGCTGCCGAGACCAGGGTGACGTGGTGATGCCAGCCGGTCCAGGTGCGGCCTTCGTAGTGATCCAGGCCGAGACCGGTCTTGACTTCCCGGTAGTCGTGTTCGATGCGCCAGCGCAGTTTCGCCCAGCGCACCAGCGTGCGTTTCGCGGTGGTCGCGGGCAGGTTGGACAGCTAGTACTTGACCGGCTCGGCCGCGCCGCGCGGCCACTCGGCGATCAGCCACGCCTCGGGCAGATCCCGGCCCCGGTGCAGGCGGCGCAGCACCCGCCCGGCCGGACGAGCACACCGCACAAGATCAGTGAGCAGACCCGCGACTGGATCTGTGTGATCGCCCGGTGTGACCCCCGATTCCTCGGCCGGCCGTTCTCCGGATGGTCGCTGTCCAAGCTGCGCGACTACCTGATCGAGACAGGCCAGGAAGCGGGGGTTCGACGCGTTGGACCCAAAATGGAGAGGGCCGTAGTCCTCGGTGGCCTTGAGCAGGTACGCGATGTCCGGCGCCGGCTGGCCCTGACCGGACATCAGCACCACGATCGCCCGGCTCGGTGCGTGTGAGCCGTGGCGCGAGGTGGTTCGGTCGGGTGGGTGACGTCGCGTGCCGCGTCCGCAACGATGTGAGGGGTGAGGAGTCGACGGCTGTCCTTGTCCGGGGGCGGATGGCGAAGAGCGGTCAGGGTGCTGCGGCATCCGGTGCGCTGGTGGCGATGGCTGCTGGCGCACCGCCTGCTGATCTGGGGCCCCGGCGGCGGTGGCCGTGCTGGTGGTTTACGTCGCGGCAGTGTGGGCCGCGCCGCGCCTGTTCGGGGTTCCGGAGGTGGTCGGGACGCCGGACGCAGCGGCGGTGCTGACGTCTCGGCACAACGCCCGGTTGCTGATGGTGTCGTTGGCCGGCGCCCTGGTGGTCGGCGTCGGTCTGCTCTACACCGCCCGCAACTACCGCCTGGCGCGCCGGGGACAAGTCACCGACCGGTTCACCAAGGCCCTGGAACGGCTCGGCTCACCCGAGCTGTACGTGCGGATCGGCGGCATCCACGCCCTCGCCCACGTCATGCGCGACTCCGGTGATCATTCCGGCGACATCGTCGAAGTCCTGGTGGCATTCGTGCGCCACCGCGCCCCCCGTGCCACCCCCGACGGCGACGCCGGATCACCGATCTACCCGCAACCCCCGCTGCCAGCCGAACCCGACCCCGACGTGCAGACCGCGCTCACCGCCCTCGCCCGACGCCCGCACCGACCGGGCACATACGTGCAGGGGCCTACACCTGCAGGACCCACACCTACAGGGCGCGTACCTGAGCGGGGCACGGCTACAGGGCGCGAACCTGCGTGGGGCGCAGCTGCGGGGCGCGATCCTGCGTGGGGCGCAGTTGCAGGGCGCGTACTTGCACGGGGCGCAGCTACAGGACGCGCACCGGCCACTGGCTCGGCCTCGCCGGAGCCGGCCGGGTCGTGGTCGAGGTTAACCAGCGCGAGCTGACCGCCGCGATGCTGATGCAACCGCCCCTGCAGCGGGTGCTGGCCGCCACGAACCAGGCGGCGATATCAACTGACGGAGCTGTGCGTAACAGCAGCCGCCGGCTTGGCCCGGGCCGCGGCGAAGGTCGGCCCGGCGTATGTGCAGGACAACCTGTGGAGCCCTGGCAAGGCAAGACCGCCCGCGACCAGGCCGACGCCGGCCTTGAGGCAGCACTAGCTGAGCTGCTCACCGTCGTGAACACCCGATTGCACCCCGCACCGCCGCCGCGGCCGGGGTGGCGGTCGACGCCAGGACCAGCCCGCTGCTCAGCTCCGACGATGTCTGCGCCTGAACGACGTCTGCCCAGTCCTCGTGCAACGGCGGCCAATTCAGGCCCGGCGCAAGCACGCCGTCGGGCAGCCGGCCCTGCGCTATCGCTAACCGGACCCCGACGTGATCACCGCCGAACTGAGCAAGCCAACCAGCGCAGGCCAGGTCAACGCCGGTGCCGGGCTCGCCCTTGTGGCATCCGAACCAAATATCGCCCGGCATGGGCTGGCGACCTGTCAACGGATCACGGACCGACACGCTGAGCGCATCTCAACGCTCGGCCGAAACTTGGACCTCGGGTTGTCACGGTTGTCAGCACGGATCGGTCACTCGTCGCACGGAAACTGACGACGAGGAACTCCCGAACGCTCAGCCCCGCATCCGCCGACGGTCAAGCGGTGTCAAAAGAGTTTGTTAGAACGGTGTCGAGAAACGGTTCTGTCCCTGAAGAGTGATGATCTTCGACGGCTGGTGTGAACGTTGGTCGCCGAGATGGTGCAGGATGCCTCTTGTGATCGTTCGTGCTTCGTCGGCCGCCGTGGAGGTTCTCGAGGAAGCGCTTCGGCGCTTCGTCGGAGTCGCCTCTGGTGCTGCCGCGTTTGTGCGGTCGCCGGAGACCATTGCGTTCATCGCTGTGGATGATCACGAGGTCCAGGGCTGGTGCTGGGGATACGTGTTGGCCAGGCCGGATGGCACCAGCATGCTTTACCTGCACAATCTTGAGGTAGCCGAGTCCTGTAGGCGCCGTGGTATCGGCCGTCGGCTGTTGCGCTCGTTCATGGAGGCTGGGGTGCAGCTGGGCACTGCCAAGATGTTCCTCATTACGGGCGAAGAAAATGCGGCCGCGCGCAGCCTCTACGAGTCGATGGGCGCAGGCTTGGCAACCCAGGGCCCGACCGTGAACTACTGGTTCGCTCTGCCGCCGACCTCCTCCGGCCGTGGTGATGCTTCCCCGGAGAGAGGATTATCGAGCGAGTAACACGCGTTTGCGGAGCAGGTCGAAGCTGGCTCGACCATACATTTGTCGTTTGAGCATTTTGATTCGGTTGACGTTGCCCTCGACCGGTCCGGAGCTGGGGGGCAGAATCAGTCCGGCGGTCACGGCGTCGAGGTCCGTGGTTGTGCCGTTGACGAAGCGATTGATGCCAGGCAGGTCGGCCCGCTCGGCGCGGATGAGCCATTCGCCGCGGCGGTAACCTTGTCGCTGGGTAATGATCGCAGCAAATGACCAATGAAGGCGCTCAGACTGCCGAGCTCTCGTTTTCCGCATACCTCCGAGCCGACGCCGCCCGGATCGCAGCTGAACTGAGCGCCGTCCTCGATGAGGCGGCGAACGTGAGTTGGTCCCGCACAACCCGGCGAGCGTCGAGTTGACTGACGGAACCGGCGGCGCGGCCCCGAAGCGCAAACCGGCCGGCGTCGACGGTGCCCAAGAGACAGCAGGCGCCCCGATCCATCGAACGTCGCGGCGCTACAAGCCCACCAATCCAGCGTCCAGCCGAAGCCGGGCCGAACCGCCACGAACTCCACCGATCTTGATCGCTTCGAACGCCTGTGCGACTACTCAGGTTTCCGTGGGCAACTCTAGGGTGATGCCGCCGAGGCAAAGGTAGATCGCTGCGGTGAGAGCGCCGAGGTTGCCGAAGCCGAAGCCGAAGCCGAAGCCGCGGCGCTCGTCGTCGAGTTTCTCGCGGCCAGCGCGGACGGTGAAGCGGGCACGGCGCCACTGACGACGCTCGGGTATGCCGGGCCCGGAAGGCATGGTCGGCGCTTAGGCTGGTCGAGGCGCGCGTCGTCGACGTGGTCAGCCACGAGACGTGGTCAGCTACGACCCGGGTGACGATCGCGTCGACCGCTTCCCACGAGCAGCGCAACAGCCGGGCGATGCCGGCCTTGTCCATGCGCTGGGCCAGCCACGCGGCGACGTTCTCGAAGTCGCTGGTGTGCCGTGCGTTGGGCTGGGCCCAAGGCACCTGCTCGGTGCGCACCCGCATGCAGGTACGGCAGTCGATGCGGTGGATGTCAGACTCAAGCCAGACCCGGAAGGCGCCGAAGTCCACTTCGCGCTTTGGACCCTCAGTGGGCGGGAGGCCGTCCCCGCCGGATCAGTGATGACGATGAGGCGTTCATCGTCGCGACGGCCACCGCCCGTCCGAACACGCTCGGGCGGGCTTTCACGTGCTGGAGCTTGCGTAAACTCGCCGATTACCTGGCCACCGATGCCGCCCGGACAGTGATCCTCGGCCGGGAACGGCTGCGGCAGATCCTGCGGGCCAACGAGGTCAACTGGCAACGGACCTGGACCTGGACCTGGACCAGGAAGGAATCTAAGGACCCGGACTTCGACACCAAACTCGATCGGACCGAGGAAGCGACCACCAAGTTCCCGACCCGGTGTTTTGCCTTCGACCAGTTCGGGCCGCTGTCAATTCGCCCGCACCATGGCCGTGGCTGGGCACCGCGATCGCATCCGGACCGGCTGCCGGCGACCTTTCACCGCACGCTCGGCATCCGCTACTTCCACGGCTGTTACAGCCTCGGCTACGACCAGATCTGGGGTGTCAACCGCAGACGCAAAGGCGCCGATCACAGCCTGTCGGCGCTGAAATCGATCCGCCAGGCGCGGCCGGACGGCGCGCCGATCTACGTCATCCTGGATAGCCTCTCGGCGAACAAGACCCCGGCCATCCGGGCCGGGGCCGCCCGCAACAAGGTCGAGCTGTGCCTGACGCCGACCAGCGCGTCCTGGGCTAACCCGACCGAGACGCAGTTCGGGCCGCTACGCATGTGCACCATGGCGAACTCGAACCACCCGAACCATACCGTCCTGGCCCGCACGCTGCAGAAAATACCTGCGCTGGCGTAACGCCAACGCCCGCCACCCCGACGTCTGGCCGCGCAACGCCGCGAACGAGCCCGTATCCGCAGCGAACGCCAGCAACGCTGGGGCAGGCCCCGGACCAAGGCCGCTTGACCACTCAGACCCGGTGAACGTTCGTGGTCAACGCGCTATGCACCCTGCTCGACCGGCGGCTACACCGCGGACAAGCAGCCCGACGAGTGCGTGCTCGCACACATGGCCGGAGCCCAGACGCCACGCTCTCAACCTTCTCAACAACCACAGCCGCCAGGTGAGGCAGAACCGCCGCAAGATCAGAAACTCGCACGGCGGCCGAACATACACAGTGGACCCACGGACGTCCGGGCCAGTCGCGGATCACAAAAAGTGGGTCAGATCCAGGTCCAGTTCTAGTCCGCCGTTGACATCGATCGGCGACGAGCGCACTACTAGATGTCAACGACCGTCGCCCCAGGCTCCGGACCGTCCGGTCTGGCCCTGTGGCCGCCTGCAGGGAGACCGGCAGATGCATGTCCATGGGCAGACGTCCGCACCTACGCCGGGGCCGGGTAGGGGAGGGCCCGCGCCCCAGCCCGCGCAGATGCTGCTTCGGTTGCAGCGCGAGGCCGGAAACCGGGCGGTGGCCGCTCTGGTGCCGCGGGACGGCCCGTCCACCGGGATCCACGGGCTGAGGCCGGTGGTCGTCCAGCGGGTGCTCGAGCCGGTGTACACGACCGCTCCGGAGGGGTACGCGCCGATCGGCGAACTCGTGCGGGAATACAACAAGCTCCGGAGCGCGATCTGGGTGCTCTTTCCGACCGCGAAGTCGCGCGCCTCGGCACTGGCCAAGCTGGGTGAGCTGGAGCGTGCACTGTACCAGTGGTTCGACAGCCATGCCCTGCCGACGATGGCCACCACCCCGGACGGCCAGGCGATGGGCAACCTGTTGAACCAGGTCCGGGCCGAGCGCGTCTTTCTGGTCACCCAGGCCGTCGATGCCAAAGGTGATCCGCCGCTGGCCAACTTCGGCCATCTCGACCCGGCAGAGCAGGAACAGGTCCGGAAGATCTGGCACGACCTGCTCGCGAACAGGGGGATCCAGATCGGGGGCGAGAAGCCGTTCCGCCGTCAACTGCTGGCGGACTTCGCCCGGCTTCTGGAGACCGCCACCGGGCGGATTGTCGTCGGTGCGCTGACCGGTGACGCACCGACGCTGACCATCACCCCCACCAGACAGGACACCGGCAAGTTCGCCGCGAGCCCCGAGGATCCCGATCAGGAGGGGATCCAGGCGGTGGAGGCGCCGGCTCCGGCCGAGGCCGACCGCTATTTTCCCTTCGACTTCACCGGCGAGTCCTCACCGGTGGACCGTAAGACGATGCTGACCTATGTCCGGGTCAATCATCCGGGCGCCCTCGGTTTCTCGGTGAAGGCCGGCGGGAGCACCCGGTACTTCCGGTTCAATCGGGGGACGAAGTCGACCATGACGGTGCCCGCCGACGCCTCGGACGCGTCGTTGCACCCGTCGAGCCGGTTGCTCGGCCGGGGCGGCAACGAGATCATCGCCCCCGTCTTCGTCAACCTGGGGCACGAACTGGGACATGTCCTGCGGTCGTTGCACGGCCTCGGCGGAAGCTCGGCGGACGCGGACGCGCTGGTGGAGCATGCCGTCCCTGAGGCGAAGGACCCGGATACCCGGACCGAGGAGATCTTCAACATCGACGCGGTCGAGAACCGGATCCGGGCCGAGGCCGGGATGTCGGAGCGGGGCGGTCACAGCAACCTGGTTGTCCGGGAGGCGCTGCTGCTGCACGACAGGTTGGGTCAGGCCCTCGCGGACGCCGAGCAGGCCATCAAGGAGGCGAACCGGGCCATCACGGAGCGTGGGGCCGACCCGCTGCTGATAAGCCTGCGCGACCAGGCGAGCGCCGCCGCGGAGGAACACGCCGAGATGCTGACGGCCGTGCAGGGGTTCATGAAGAGCGGCGGCGACCCGGCCGACCTCGACCAGCGGGCGGATGCCCTGGCCCGCCGCGCCGCCACCCTGGCCGAGTCCGTTCACGAGCGGCGCCTCGCCGTGTCCGCCGAGGTACGGACACCACCGGCGGCCGACGAGGTGCAGCGCCTGAGCGACGAGGTGCCGGCCTCCGTGCAGCGATTCGGAATGGAGGATCGCGACTGGAAGAAGGCCGGCACGGTACGGAACCTCAGCAAGGGCGCCTACCTCATCGCGACGGCGAGCGGCGAGAGCCTGGTGGTCAAGGCCGTCGGGGACGGCACCCTCGCCTACCGCATGGAATCGGAAGGAGCCGTCCAGGAGGCGATGGCGGCGAAGCTGGGCGAGATCAACGGCGTGGGCCGGACGGCCAGGACGACGATGGTCCAGACCGCGGGCGCCGAGGGGAAGAGCCTCCTTTCCCTGCTCGGCAAGCTGCCGCCGGACGGCGAGCAACTGGCCGGCCTGCTCCGGGGCGCGGAGGTGTTCCTGGTCATGGAATACGTTCCGGGAAAGCAGCTGGACGAGGCCGCCGGCGTCGTCGCCGGCAGTGATCGGATCGAACGGACCATGCTCTTTTCCGGGCTCGGCCGGCAATGGGCGTTCGACATGCTGATCAACAACACGGACAGCTTTCACAACGGAAACATGGGCAACGTCCTGCTCGGGCCCGGCGGAAGAGTGGTCGGTGTCGACCGGATGATCGGGCTGAACGCCTCGAACCTGGGCAAGACGCTCGGCAGCCGCGAATGGGCGGCACAGACCCTCGTCAATATCCTGAACCCAGAGAGAAGCCGAAGGCTCGCGGAGGAGATCTTCGATAGTCTGAGCAAACGTCCCGGTTCCGGGTTCCACGGTTTCGGAGAACTCTTCGTCCGGCACTTCACCCGCGGCGCGCTGGAATGCGTCCAGACGGTGGCCGGTCTGCCCGCCGATGCCCTGGCCCGGAAAGCCGCGGAGATGCCCGACTTCGCGTGGGAAGCGGTCGCCGACGCCGGCCTGGGCGGTGCCGAGGTGATCCAGGACGCCTTCGCCGGTGCTCGCGCCGAGATCGCGTCGCGCCTGTCCGACGTCCTTAAGGGCATAGCCGGCAGCGAACCGGACACCGCGAGGATCGACGCCGGCCTCAGGGGACTGGACCGTGATCGTCGCGGGCTTCTCGCCTCGGCGGCCGACGAGATCGGACACCTGGAAGTCGCCTGGGAGAAGGCGGACGGCGGATGGCTGGGACACGGTGCCAAGGCCCGGGCCGCCGCTGTCGAGCGCTGGTGGCCGCGGTGGGAGGTGATCCATCGAACGGCGGTGATCCTCCTGAACGGGGCCGAGACCGCCGCGGATCCGGCGGCCGAGGCGCTGGTACGGGCGTGGCGCGACGACTTCACCCGGATGGAAGACATCGTCAAGGCGTTGACGGACCGGCCCGATCACCGCCTCGGCAAGGCGTTGACCACTCAGCTGCGGGCGGCGGTGCGACAGGCACTCGACCGCCCGGAGATGTGAGATCGCCGCGTGGCGCGCGGCCGGTGCTCGTGCCGCCGGGGTCAGTCCCAGGTGCGCAGCCACCACTGCCAGTCCTGCGAGGTTAGGCCCGGCGCCTCGTTTGCGCAGAACGCGATTGCGCAAAGCACGAGACACGACCCCATGTAGATGATCAAGGTGGGTCCTTGTGAGGGGCGCGCTCCAGCATGGGAGCCGGGCACGTCAGGGCCCTTGTTAGCCTCCGTCTTTCGTGCGTCCAGCAGACCTGGAGGTGGACTGGTGTAGTCGATCTTGGTCGTGGCTCGTCGTCGCTTGCCGGTGTGAGTCCGGTCCGGGTAGTTGCCAGGTGGCCCGGTAGCAGGCTGGCGGTTCGGTCTGGAAACGGGTCGGGTCGAAGCCCAGTGTCGAAAGCCCTTTAAGGGGGAGCGACTGGGCGGTCCGTAGCATTAAGCGAAGCCTGCGGCGTCGTTAGAGGTCTCACCCGTTGGGGTGGGGCAAAGGGAGTGCCGAGCCCCCGAATTCAGGGTGAAGGCCATGGAAGCGGTGTAGCACCTGGATTGCAGCTGCGAAGAACTCCCCGGCGTATGGGGCACGGAACGTTCAGATAGTGATGGCGGGAACTGGAGAGACCCTCCCCGGCCCGGCGTGCTGCGGATGCGTGCCGGAACGTCGAGTCCTATAACCGGCCAATCCGGGAAGTGGACGTCGTGCCGGGAGGGAGTCGGAGGCGGCCGTAGTACCGGTCGCCAAGAACCACCACAACCGAACGCGTCGGCCCCGGCACAGGCAACCGGGTGACGGGAGACTGTCACGCCCGGATTTGAAGGGATCCGGGAGGTGAGACCCTGCCGGCCGCCCGACCAGCGAATCGACGGACCGTCTCACGAGAGCAGGGCCACGTCTCCGCGGCACGGAAGCCCATCGATTCGAACACTGGCCGGCTTCGGAGCCGGAGTACAGGTAAGCGCCTCGGTCTTGGCCGACCCGCACAACCCCGCTCTGCCATCGACCGGCTGCACCCGTGGCTTTCCGGTGTCGAGGACAGTCGTGCTCTCTTCGGTTGCTTCGGAGGGCACCGGCTGAACCGGGCTGAGCTGGGAGCGTAGAGATTGCCATGCGAACCCTGCCGCCGCACCTCGACTACCGCGACCCTTACGTTCCCGTGTTCGTCCGCACCGATCATTCCGACGATGCCGCCTGGCAGGACGTGATTGAGAAGCTCAACGCGCTGCCGACCGGCTGGGACTCGGACTTCTGGAATCCCGCCGACATGCCGAAGTTCCTGTTGCAGACTCTCGAATGGGAAGGCGCGTCGCCGGACGATGTGCTGAGCGTGCTGGCCGAGGAGGCCGCCTTGTCGGTCGTTTTTATCGCCGACCGGGTCACCATGACCGACCAGGAGCGCCCACTGCTTGCGGTGACCACGGCGGCTCCGTGGGCAGAATACTATCCGGAGACGACCGAGTACGGCCGGGAGTTCCGCATCGTGCCGCGGGAGTCGCACGGACTCCACCTCAATCTGGAACTAGCCACCATGGATTTCCCTGACTGGTCGAAATCCGCAGCCCACACCCCAGACGGCGTGTTCCGGCGATTCTGACGCGTCACGACAAGGCGATGCCCAGCTGGTCCTGGAGCATGGCCCACGCCTCCCCGAACATCTCGCCGGTCTCGCCGATGGCGCCGGTGTGCATGCCGCCGATCAGCACCATACCGCCGTTACGGAGGTAGATCGGCATGCCGGAGTCGCCGGCGACCGAGACTCCGCCACCGTGGTAGGCGAGCAGGCCGCTCCGGCACCGGCCGGCGCAGACGGTCGCGTCTACGGAGTCGATGTGGCGGCCCCCCGTCCTCGCCGCTGATCGGTCCTGAGGTGTGCACGTCCTGGGCCACGAAGAACCGGGTCACGCCGGCGACCGGGCCCCTGGTCAGCGCCGACTCCAGGTCCGCACCGCACGAGCAGTCGATCAGGGCGGCGTCCCGGTCGCCGAACGGGACCCGCTCGGCGATTCGGCCGCCGTACCGCTGGTCCAGCAAGACGAGATCGCCGAGCATGCCACAATGACCCGCGGTGAGGATGCGCCGTGCCCCGTCCCGGACCACCAGCACCCCGGCCGTGCAAGTCCGGTGCGTCGCAACGTTCGCGAAGCTGACCCCACCCGCGACGCCGTCGCCCCACTGCTCCTGGTAACGCCCGCGGCGAAACTCGACCGGGCTGGCGACCCCAGTCAGCAGCACATCGACGTACTGACCCGGCGCGTCCGACGTGAGCACAGTGACATCACGCTGGACGTCATAGTAGAACGCGAACGTCCACTCGCCGCGCAGCCCCACCCGCCGGCGCAGATAGGTCGCAGTGGCCTCGACCGCCGCCCGGGAGGCACGGGCCCCTTCGATCTCGACCCCGTTACCCCACCGCAGAGAAGCATTGGCATCGGTCGCCGCGGCCAATCGTTCATTCGAGACGCGTACGACGAAGCGGTTCCCGCCGGGCCGGCGATAAACCCCCAGCGCGCCGAAATTCGCTCCCCAAGCACGCAACGCCGATTCGGTGTCCTCCGCCCGCCGGACCTCCCCGAGAACCGCGTTCCGCGACGGCGGCACGACCGGCGCGACGAGCAACGCGGCCACCAGACCTGCCGGTAACAGAGCAGAAACGTACGCCAGCCATGAAAGCTTCCGGACCTCACTTCCCACGCCATCAGAACGTCCCGCG
Organism: Actinoplanes sp. NPDC049265; assembly: GCF_043197135.1. Taxonomy (NCBI): domain Bacteria; kingdom Bacillati; phylum Actinomycetota; class Actinomycetes; order Micromonosporales; family Micromonosporaceae; genus Actinoplanes; species Actinoplanes sp. NPDC049265. The sequence continues at coordinate 114,699 of NZ_JBICSP010000021.1, forward strand.
CGCAGCCCGGATCACCGAGCTCCCGGACGTTTCCCTGATACACCCCGCCCGCTGCCCGGAACCGAATCCAGGCGCCCCCAGCCCAACGCGTCTATAAACCTCTCGGCCCGCTCACCGACAAGGCCCGCCAGACGCGCCTGAGCAAACGACATTCACGTACCTAAAGCGGCTTCAGGTCAAGCCGGGCGGCCCGGGGAAGGGGGTGCTCTGGGGCAGATACCGGAAGAATGTCATCTCCTCGTGAACCAACACCATGGTGCGGAACGTCGAAGAAATGCCAGCCAAGGCCCCAGAACCTTGCGAGGAGACACGGCAGCATGTCCGACGGCCCATGCTTAGTTCACCGCCGAGGTCGCCGCAGAAGATCTCATCACCGGGCGGAGCAACATGCCGGCCACCGCGACCCTCGAGCGCCGGTCGAAAGATCGCTCTAGTGGATCTTGCGGTCACAGGCGTGGTCACAGACGGGCCTACCGTGGAGCCTGCTACAGGAACGCGGTACCGCGCACGCGAGTCCGCGTCCCTCGACCGCAGGGTTGGCCGGCCATGGCGATAACCTCGCCATGGCCGGCGAAGGATCTGGGTCAGTCAGACGGTGGCGCGGGGTGCGGGTCCCAGGCCCCGGACGCCCAGCCATTCGAACCAGATGTCGTGTTGCAGGTGCACGTTGTCCTTCTGGCAGTGCTCGACGCCGCCCAGCCGCCCGGACTTCTCGACGAAGACCATCTTTTTGTCGCCGGTGCCGGCCTCCTCGTAGATACGCAGGAACTGTGACAGCGGCTCGGGCTGGACGAGCAGTTCCTCATCGCCCTGGATCAGCAGCAGCGGGCACGACATGTGCGGCAACGCGCCCTCGAGCGAGAAGCCGAACCGCGGATCGCTGACGAGCTCCTCGACATCCTTGGCGCCGACGGTCTCGTGCGCGTACTGGCGGAACTCCGGCGACATCCACTTGACCAGATTGGCCCAGTCCAGCCGGTACGCTGGCGAGGACGCGATCGCCGCGGACGCCCGCCTCTCGAAGGACGCCGCCCGGAGTACGTCGAAGGAGCCGAAGCTGGTGCCCACGAGGATGAACGGCGTCTCGGTCCAGTCGCTTCGCCCCTCGAGATAGTCGATCGCCGGTCCGACGTAGTTCTCCGTGTCGGGCCGCCGCGGAACCCGCTTCTCGAGCAGGGTGAGGCCCACGCCGGGGCCCTCGAAGACGAAGTAGTTGTAGCCGGCCTCCACGAAGGTGCTGCCCGCCGTGAACCAGTTCTCGCTGGAGATCTCGTCCCCGCCGTTCAGCTGGACCACGGTGGCCACCGCGTTCGGTACCCGCCACAGATACCCGGGCAGTTCCTTGCCCTCGTACGGGATGAGAACCTTCTCGGGTACGACCGGAAGGTACTGCGCCGCGGCGTCGAAAACCTCGTCGATCTTGTGCAGGACCCGGAGCCGTTCCGGGTCCTTGGGCAGCATGAAGAACTGCGCCGCCCGGTAGTAGTTGGTGGCGCGCTGGAAGTAGTTGCGCGCGCTGATCCAGTTGCCCACTTTCTCCGCGCGCCGGCCCCGCTGCTCGACCAGCTCGGCCGTCTGCAACCAGGCCCGGTCCCAGCTCTGCGCGTCGTCGAGAGAGATCCGGTCGCAGGTCTCGTACACCTCGGTGACGTCCGAGCCGCCGAAGTCGGCCAGCCCAAGCAGTCTCGTCACCTGGAACGACCACACATATCGCTCCGGCCACCTGCTGAACGCGACACTCATGGGTTTTCCCTTCCTTTCGGTACAGTCCGGCGGTCTGCCGTTGGTGGAATGAAGTGGGGCCCTTCCGCCCCGTGAGGTCATTCAGACGCCCGCGCCGGCGACGAAGCGGCCGGTCCGATCCGCGGTGGGATGGCCGTCCTCGGCGATGAGCGCGCCGCGCAGCACGGTCTTGACCACGCGCCCGTGCACCGCGCGCCCGTCGAACGGCGTCCACCCGGCTTTCGAGAGCACGTCCTGATTGCGGAGCGTGCGGGTTGCGGTGGGGTCGACCAGTGCGAGGTCGGCGTCCGCGCCCACGGCGATGCGTCCCTTCCGCGGCCACAGGCCGTAGGTCTGCGCGGGGACCTGGCTGTAGACGCGAACCACGTCCTCGTAGGACAACCGGCCGCGGGCGACCGCGTCCAACAGGATCGCGAAGGTGCTGTCCAGGCCGGGGAGCCCGAAGTACACCGACCAGATGTCCCCATCGCTCTTCTGTTCGAGGGTCGAGGGCGCATGGTCGCTCGACATGTGGGTCAGAGTTCCGGTCCGGAGCAACCGCCACATCTGGTCCTCGTCATCGTCGATGCGGGCGCGGGCCGGCGGTGTGAACTTTCGGAGCGCGCCGTGCTCGTGCACTTCCTGCTCACGAAGCAGGAAATACTGCGGGCAGACCTCGGCGGCCAGCCGCGCGCCCCGTTGCCGCTCGGCCAAGAGATACTCGGCGACCTCCTGATTGCTCACGTGGGCCACGGTGGCGCGCGCGCCGGTCCGGCGGACGAGGAGCGCAGCCACCGCGGCGGCAACGAGTTCCGCGTCCCGGCTCCGCCAGTCCGTGAGCACGCCGAAGTCGTCCCGCCCCTCGGCCTTCAGAACGGCCTCGGCCGACTCGGTCAGGGATTCGTCCTCGCAGTGCAGCAGGCTCACGGCGTCCACCAGTGCGGATGCGGCGAGGTGGGTCCGCAGCGCGGCTGCCGAGTGCCCGGGTACGCCGTGGGTCGTGCAGGTGAAGACCTTGAAGAAGGCGACGCCCGCGGCCCACAGCGCGGGCACCGCATCGGCCTCGCCCGGCCAGGCGTGGGCCGCGAGCCCGAAGTCGGCATGTGACCGGCCGTCGAGATGGGCGATCTTGGCCTCGAGGCCGGCGACCGTACGAACCGGCTGCGCATGGGTGTGCTCGATGATCGTGGTGACGCCGGCGGCCGCGGCCGCGGCCGTACCCGAGGGGAAGTCCTCCCGCCTGGTGTCGCCCGGATCCATGAGATGGACGTGCGTGTCGACGCCTCCGGGCAGCACCAGCAGACCGGCGGCGTCGATGCGCGGGCCCGGCGCGTCGAGGTTGCCGACGGCCACAATCCGGCCGCCGCGCACGCCGACGTCCGCACGGCGGCGTCCCTCCGGGGTGACCACGACCCCTCCCGAGACGATCAGGTCGAGCTCGGCCATGACGTTCTCCTCGTTCGTGGGAGGTCCGGAGACCGGATGAATCTCGTAGGATCGATTTTATATAATCGGTGAAAGCCTAAGTCAATAGAAGAGGCAGGCGATGGGGATGAGCACGGAGCGGGTGGCGGTCGCCTCCCTCGGGGGCACGATCACGATGACCTCGGCGCCGGACGGCACCGCGGCATTGCCGGTGTTGACAGCGACCGATCTCGTCAGCGCCGTGCCCGGGCTGTCCGGCGCGGCGGAGGTGACCGCTCACACAATCGCGACGATCCCTGGCGCCTCACTGCCGGTACCGACCGTCCTGGAAGCCCTCTCCTGGGCGCGTCGCGCCGTGGACGACGGCGCCCGCGGCGCGGTGATCGTCCAGGGCACCGACACGATCGACGAGTCGGCCTACCTCATGGATCTGTACTGGGACCGCGACGCCCCGCTCGTCGTCACCGGCGCGATGCGTACGGCCCGGACGGCCGGCGCCGACGGTCCGGCCAACATCCTGGCCGCGACTCGAGTCGCCGTCTCGCCGGCGTCGCGGGCGCGTGGAGTCCTGGTGGTGATGAACGACGAGATCCACGCGGCCTCGCGCGTACGCAAGACACGGTCGAGCGGGCTGAACGCGTTCCGCTCCACCGCCTTCGGGCCGCTGGGATACCTGGAGGAGACCGCCGTCGTGTACGGCAACAGCATCCGCCGCATCCAACCGCTGCCGGCCCCCGGCACGAACCGCCATCCTCGCGTCGCGCTCATCGGGACCCACCTGGACGACGACGGAGCACTGCTCGATCTCGTCGTCGCGTCCGATTACCAGGGAGCCGTCGTGGCGGCCTTCGGCGCCGGCCACGTGTCCGAGCAGCTTGCCCAAGCCGCTTCGCGGGCGGTGGCGGCTTCGAAGCCGGTCGTACTGGCCAGCCGCACCGGCGCCGGTACGACCTTCACCCGCACCTACGGCTTCGCCGGGTCCGAGTCCGACCTCCTGCGCCGGGGAGCAGTCCTGGCCGGCTGGCTCGACGCCACCAAGGCGCGCCTGCTGCTGGCATGCCTGATTTCCGCATCTTCTAGCATGCAGGAAATAGAATCGGAGTTCCGGCGGCGAGGGCAGCCCTCCGCGCCGGTTCTTCGTGCGCCGGCCGAACGCGACAGGGAACACGCATGACATTAGGTCGACTGCCCGTCGGTCAGGCCGGCAAGCAGACAGCGCACGGGTTCGTCCTGAACACCCTCCGCGACGCCATCCTCAACGGCGCCCTTCCCGGTGGCACCCGGCTGATCCAGGCCGAGATCGCCGGACAGCTGGAAGTGAGCATCACCCCGGTCCGCGAAGCTCTCCGGGATCTCACCGGCGAAGGCCTCGTCGAGTTCGACGCGCATCGCGGCTCCCGCGTGCGCAGACTCAACCTGGCCGAGGTCCGGGAGCTGTACGAGCTCCGAGTCACCCTCGAACCACTGATGGTGCGCCGGATGATCACGTCGATGACGGAACAGGCGCTCGCCGAGGCCGAGCGGCTGCTGCGCCGCATGAAGAAGACCCGGGACAACGTGACCTGGTCCGAGCTCAACCGTCAGTTCCATGCCCTCTTCGCCGAGGCCGACAAGGACAGCCGCCTCGCCCTGATCCTCTCCGGCCTGCGGGACAGCGCGTCGCCCTACGTCAGCCTGTCCCTCGGAGCCGGCACCGACCGCCGGGTTGAGTCGGACGCCGAACACGCCCAGCTGATCGAGCACTACCGCGCTCGCGACTACAAAGCCGCCGTCCGGCTGACCGTCCAGCACCTGAACACGACGCTCGCCACCATCGAACAGGCTCACGACGAAGGACTTCTCTGACTCGGCCGAACCTCCTGGGAAGGGTCGGGGGGCCGGATCAGACATCGCGAAAGCGGAATACGGCCTGGCCGGCCAGGGTGACTGCGGCCGCGGCCAGGGTGCGGATGATGAGCCCGGAGGCAGGGGTGACGGTGCCGTCGACCGGGACGACCGCGTACGACGTTTGGCCGGCGGTGATGGGCCCGAGTCGTCCGAACAGGTCGCCGAGGATGCCGGGCAGGCTGGGGCCGAAGGGCGGGGACGAGTAGCAGAGCGCCGACGAGGGCGGCCAGGCTGGTGGTGGCGGAGAGTTCGTGGAGGGTGATGCCTTCGGCGGCTGCGATTTTGCCGACGGTGGCGCTGTCGGTGCCGGTGACCAGCAGCGGCGAGTCGGGCTGGGTGGCGAACAGGATGCCGCAGCCGGTGAGGGCGCGGGCCAGGGTGTCCGGTGCGGCGGTGCGGACGGTGACGGCTTGTGAGGTGTTGTCCTCGACGAACTGGTGCAGGGTGGTCTCGCGATGAGCCGGCCCTGTCCGACCACGATCACGTCGTCGGCGGTGAGTTCCAGTTCGGACATCAGGTGGCTGGAGAACAGGATGGTGCGGCCCTGGGCGGCGAGGTCGCGCATGAGGGTGCGCATCCAGCGGATGCCTTCGGGGTCCAGGCCGTTGAGTTGTTCGTCGAGCACGAGCACGCCGGGGTCGCCGAGTAGGGCGGTCGCGATGCCGAGTCGTTGCTGCATGCCCAGGGAGAAGTCCCCGGCCCGGCGTGCGGCGGCGCTGCTCAGGCGGAGCAAGTCGAGGACCTCGTCGACCCGGCGGCGGTCGAGGCCGGCAGCCTGGGCGAAGCTAGCAGGTGGTCGGCGGCGGCGCGGTGCGGATGAACGGCGCGGGCGTCGAACAGCGCGCCGATGGTGCGGGCGGGGTGATCCAGCTCCCCGATCCGCCGGCCCCCGATGGTGATCGTGCCGGCGGTCGGCTTCGACAGCCCGAACAGCATGCGCATGGTGGTGCTCTTACCGGCCCCGTTCGGCCCGAGGAACCCGGTGACGACACCCGGCCGGGCGGTGAACGACAGGTCATCGACCGCCAGCTTCGCGCCGCACCTCTTGGTCAATCCCCGAGCCCGGATGTCGGCGCCCTCCGGCGGGCTGCTTCTCAACTTCGCCATGCCAACAAAGTATACCCTGCAGTGCACTTTTCAAGACGGGTGCCCCTTAGTGGGTGAATCATCAGGTCCTCAGCAGTGGGCGACTAAGTCACGTGACTGACCAGGGATGCGGCCTGTCTACGGTGGGGCTCGACATTGGACTCGGCTGTCATCTGCTCCGGCGAGCTCCTAGCAGCCGGCTCATTTCGTCCAGGTGGAGCGACAGGTCTCCTGATAACCGTGATTTGTCCAAGATCTGTCAGTCGCTGAAAGTGACCGCATCGTCACGGGGTGATTAGTGTGTCGTGATGGACGCCGTTCCGGTGAGTCGTCTCGCATCAGCGCGGATCCTCCCGCCGGCGCAGATGGACGTGTTACAAACGCCATCGGGGGCGGTTCGCCGAACGCTGCTGGATGAGGGCAGCTATCTAGCCGCCGTCTTTCGTTAAGCCGGGTGGTTGGTCGGGTTTGCTGGTCGTGGTGGTTTTGGCCTTGGTGATGTGGTTGCGGGCAGGCGGTGTCGCCCGGCCGTTGGCGGGGTTGCTCCATGGTCCGGTTGTTGGTGCGGCGGATTCCGTTGTCAGGTGACGGGTTCGGGTAGCGCGTTGAGGCGTTCGAAGGCGCGGCAAGACGGTCTTCCCGCTCGTCACGTACGCGGTCAGTCAGCTCGGCCGCACCGAAGAGGTCTACCGGCATTCGTGCCGCGGCGCCCGGTTCGGTGAGGCCCTGGCGATCCGCGGCGAGGAAGCCGCCGACAGCCTGCCGACCGTACGGGACTGGCTGTCGAAGACGGGGCTGAGCTGAGTCGCGTTGCCTCTGGTGTCCGGCACGCGGTAGGGCCAGCCCAGCTCCCGTCCCGAGGGCGACCCGCGCGACCTGATCGACCGGGTTTCAACGTAAGTGGGACTGCTGTGACAGTTGACGTCAAGACCCGCCCGCCCGGGCCGCCGCCGCGTCCGCTCCACCCGGCGCCGGGCTGCGGCGCCGTGGTGGTTCACCCTGCCGGCGCTACTGCTGTTCGCTTTCGTCGTGCTGCTCCCCAGCGCCCGGGGTATCTACTACGCCTTCACCGACTGGGACGGCCTCGACCCGGACTTCGCGGTCGTCGGTCCGCGCAACTTCACTGCCATGACCGATGACACCGACGCCCTGCAGGCGGTGTGGCACACCCTGCTCATCGCCGTGGCCATCACCGTGATCCAGAATCTCCGAGGAAATCTACGAGGCCGCCGCCATCACCCGCGCCGTGGCGGGCCGTCCACCAAGGTCATGAGACGGACGATCCGCGCCGGCCCGGCTTCCGGGACGTGCCCGTTGCACTCACAATCCTGATCGTGCCCCGGACGGCTCCGGTTCGTGGTCGAGCGCGAGGAGGCTGCGGGCAGAGTCGATGATCGTCTCGCGGGTGGGCCGCGGCCGCCAGCCGAGGGCGCGGGTGGCCTTGTTGAGTGCGGGTTCCCGATAGACGCCGGCTGTCGCGGACATCTCGCGCATCGGCTTGACCACGAGACTGACCGTCTTCAGCAGCCACGTGGGAATCTGCCAGGTCGGGATCTTCGCTGCGGCTTGGCCGAGACCGGACCGCAGCATCTCGGCGATCTCCGCCATGGAGACATAGCCGCCGGCGGCGATGAACCGCTGGCCACCGACGTGCTCGGCGGTCATCGCCATGATGTGCAGCGCGGCCAGGTCACGTACGTCCACGACGCCCGACTTGATGTCGGGCAGGAACGGGAGCTTCCCGTCGAGCATCGCCTTGATGAGGCCCAGGGAAGGGGAGTGTCCGGGGCCGATCGCCGGACCGAAGATACCGGTCGGATTGATCGTGACGAGTTCCAGCGGGCCGCCCTCGTCGTCCATGAACCTCCACGCCGCACGCTCGGCGAGGGTCTTTGACTTCACGTACGGGGTGATCGGCCCATCGACGTTGGTCCAGACCGTCTCGTCGAACGGCCCGGCGCCTGTATGGCCGAAGCCGATCGCCCAGAAGGAGGACGTCATCACCACCCGCTCAACGCCGGCGTCGCGGGCGGCGCGCAACACGCGCAACGCTCCGTCACGAGCGGGAATTATCAGCTCGTCCTCAGTCTTCGGCGCGACGGCGGGAATTGGCGAGGCGATGTGCAGCACGTAGCGCATTCCGTCGGCGGCGGCGGCCCAGCCGTGGTCGCTGCTCAGATCGGCGGCGACGACCTCGAGGTGCGCGTCCGGGCTCACACCCGCGGCATCGACCGCCGCTCGCACCTCGGCTTCGCGCCGCAACGAGCGCACCGTGGTTCGGACGTGGTAGCCCTGCTCCAGGAGCTGCGTGACGGCATGCCGGCCGAGGAAGCCCGTCCCGCCGGTAACAAGCACCTTCTCCGTCACGACGCCTCCCGGTTGGTGAACGTGGCCGCATGCCCGGCGGCGGTCGGAAGTGCGGTGAGGGCGAGGATGCTCGCCGTCCGTTCGTAGACCCGTGCCGCCAGGGCGCGGTCCTGAGCCGTTCGCGGCGGCGTCGCGGCGGCGCCCTTGGCGAAGAATCCTCCGTTGGGTGCGGGCGCCTTGGCCGCCGACGCGATGAGCATCGGGGTGCGTGCCGCCTTCTCCGGCGTCTGGGCGAACAGCCCGCCGACCGAGGACGCCAGCTTCAGCATGCCCCCGGCCTTGGTGTGGAAGCTCGACCGGATGACGCCGGGGGTGGCACTGTAGGCGGTGATGCCGACAGGCATCCGGGCGGCGAGCTCGGTAGTGGCCAGCAGGCTGGCCAGCTTGGCGGTGCCGTAGACGGTCATCTGGGAGTAGTGGTCGCGCCAGGAGACGCCGGTGACGTCGGGGTCTGCTGAGTCGAGGCGTCCGCGACCGATCAGGTCGGTGGAGATGTTGATCACGCGAGCGTCCGGGGCGAGCAGGCCGTCGGCGAGCAGCAGGTGGGTCAGCTGGAACGGAGCCAGGTGGTTCAGGGCATGGGCGCGCTCGACGCCGTCGGTCGTCTCCGCGTAGCTGGCGAAAGCCGCGCCCGCGTTGTTGATGAGCACGTCGACACGGCCGGCGACGTCACGCAGGCGGCTTGCGAGAGTGCCGACGTCGGCACGGTCGACCAGGTCGGCATGCAGGGCTCGGACCGTACGGCCGGGGGCGGCCGCCTTGAGGCTCTGCTGGACTGCTTCCGCGCTGCGCGGGTCGCGGGTCACCGCGATGACTTCGAAGCCGGCGCCCAGGAGCTGTCGTGCCAGCTCTCGGCCGAGGCCACCGGCGGCGCCGGTGATAACGGCGGTACGTGTGTGCATCAGTGATGCCTTCCTCTTCAGCGGGAGACTTGCAGGGTGAAATCGGCCTCGTGGCCGTCGTCCGTGCGCCGGACGGTCGGCCAACCACACGGCGAGCCCTTGGCGAGGCGGATCCCGATGTCGTTGATGTTGGTGAAGGGACTGCGCCCGCGTTCGGCGTACGGCGGCAGGGACTGGACGTGCGCGGTGAGATCGTCGGGCAGGAAGAGTTCGGTCGTGAGGACCGTCTGCCCAGCGCGGGCCACCCGGACGTGCATGTGCGGAGTGCGTGGGGTATACCAGCCCGGCACGACGGTTTGGAACTCGACGCGGCCTTCGGAGTCGGCGACCTGCCCGCCCCGCAGGAACCGCTTGGCGTCCGTCGGCCGGGACCGGCGCATCTTCAGCGTCAGCAGCGGCGGCATCTTCTCCGAGCTGTAGCCCAGGAAGCCGGAGTACTTGCCGTTCGGACCGCAGTGCCAGATCTCCACGCCGACGCCGGCCAGCGGCGCCTGCGTTTCGGCTTCGACGACGCGAATCCGCACCAGAAGTGGAGCACCGTCGACGTCCTCGCGAATGTCGCGACGGTGCGGCGGTCCAGGGATGTAATAGGGGCCCAGCCCGTGGTCGGCCGCGGGGTCCGTTGTGCGGCCGGCCACGGGCTGGATGCGCTCTCGGTTGTCGATGCGGCCGAGCAGCAGCATCAACACGCGGCGGCGAGCCCGGTCCCGGGCCGTCCCCGGTCGTTTCACGGTGGCTTCCATGATGCCTCCTCGTCCAGGTAGTTACTTGGACTGTCCAAGTCTCTAAAGACTCGCCAATAAAGTTGGAGATGTCAAGTGTTGGATAGTCCAAGTACCCTGTGGCGATGAACGACGAGACGTTTATCTACCAACTGCTGCAGCAGTTGCACGCCATGGACGACGCGGTCAACGCCGGTATGCACGACATGATGACCGAGTTGAAGCTGACCCCCGCCTTGGCCGACATGTTGTGGCAGCTGGACCGCGCGGCCCCGCCGCCGTCGATGCGGCAGATGGCGGCCAGGTTGTCCTGCGATCCGTCCACCGTGACGTTCCTCGCCGACCGGCTGGACCGGCTGGGCTACGTGACCCGGGCGCCTACGCCCGGCGACCGGCGCACCAAGGCGCTCCACCTCACCACCCAGGGCATCGAGGCCCGTCGACGGCTGATCGGTGCGGCGACGACGCGGATGCCGATCACGCGCTTGACCGTCACCGAGCAGTGCCGCCTCCTCGCTCTGATTACCAAGGCATTGGGAGTGCCGGCGGGAAGCCCGGGCGAGAAGTGGGACGCCGAGCAGGGGCGCTGATTCAGCCAAGACTCCGCCGGCCACGCCCGCCGAGGGCGAACCTCGGGTAACGGGGCGGCGCCTACCTTCACCACGTCCTGCGGAGCAGAGGATCTCGGGAGCGCAGGTGGGTTATCCCCACCGTGTGGGCCGGCTCGCCGCCACTCTCGACCGAACACATGCCCGAGGCGTGATCACTTCCGGAGTGGTAACCCACCTCCTGGCCGTTCTAAAACTTTTATACTCCAACTATTGACTAGTCCAAGTCTCACCAAGATTATGGATGCAGGCGATTTGAGACTCCAAGTATCTCTTTGGGGGGTACGACCCGCCCTCGCCGCACTGTGGCAATGAACCGTTCCCGCACCAGATCGGTGGTATATCCATGTCCGATGTAGGCACTGTCAACTTTCGGGATCCCGCTCATCCGATCGAACCGGCGCCCGAGTTCGCTCACTATCGCGATCATCAGCCCGTGCTGCGGCTGAACCGGAAGACCATCAGCGGCAAGCTGACCACCTTCTGGATGATCACCAGGTACGCCGACGTCCGCGAGGTGCTCAGCAGCCCGCATCTCAGCAATCGCATGGACCCGAACGAGGCGGCGCTGAACCGGCCCGGTGTCCTGCCGGCGCTGGACCCACCGGATCACACCCGGGTGCGGCGGATGCTGACCCGGGAGTTCACGGTCAAACGGATGAACGCCCTGCGGCCGCGGGTTGAGGAGATCGTCGACCGGTTTCTCGGCGACATGGTCGCCGCCGGGCCGCCCACCGACCTCATGCAAGCTTTCGCCCTGCCCGTACCGTCGTTGGTCATCTGCGAACTGCTCGGCGTTCCGTACGAGGAGAATGCCTACTTCCAGCAGTTGAGCGTCCGATTGCTCGACCCCGAGGTGACCGGCGCGGCGAACGCCGAGAACAGCCGGCGGTTGACGAGCTTCATGGCGGATCTGGTGGCCCGGCACCGCAAGACCCCGGGCGACGACATCCTCAGCTCGCTGATTCGCGAGTACGGCGCCGAGGTCAGCGACGACGAACTCATCGGCATGGGAACAATCCTGCTCCTGGCGGGCCACGAGACCACTGCCAACACCATCGGGCTCGGCATTCTGCTGCTCAGCCAGCACCCCGAGCAACTCGCGCTGGTCCGTGACGACCCCGGCGTGCTGCGGACGGCCGTCGAGGAGATTCTGCGTTACCTGTCGATCGTCAACACCGGCGTTCCGAAGCGGGTGACCAAGGACATCATGGTGGCGGGTCAGCTTATTCCGGCCGGCGATCTGCTGATGGTCTCGCTGCCGTCGGCGAACCGGGACGAAAGCGTCCTGCCCGCCGCGAACGTCTTCGACGTCACCCGCTCGCCGGGCGCCCACGTGGCCTTCGGCCACGGCATCCACCAGTGCCTCGGGCAGCAACTCGCTCGGATGGAGCTGGCGGTCGCCCTCCCGGCCCTGCTCAAGAGACTGCCCAACCTGCGCCCGGCGGTAGCCGAGTCCGAGCTGCCGTTCCGGTCCGAGTCCGCGGTCAACGGCTTGCACCAGTTCCCTGTCACCTGGGGATGACCCCACCTACCGGTCAAGAACGGAGAATCTCATGAACATCCTTGTGGACGAGGCCAAATGCGTCGGGGCCGGTCAATGCGTGATGGCTGCGCCGGAGGTCTTCGACCAGAGAGATGACGACGGCATCGTCATTCTCCTCAAAGAGCGGGCCGACCCGGACGACCTCTCCGTGATTCGTGAGGCGGCGGCGCTGTGTCCCGCAGCGGCCATCATGATGCGGGGGGACTGAGCGATGATCCTTGTCGTCGGCGCCTCGGCGAGTGGTCTGAGTGTGGTGGAGGCGTTGCGCCGCAACGATTTCGCGGGCCGGATCGGCCTCGTCGGAGAAGAGCCGCAGCTGCCGTACGATCGGCCGCCGCTCTCCAAACAGGTGCTGGCGGGGGAGTGGGTACCGGAACGGACGGCTCTTCGTCAGCCCGAGCAGGTGCGGGCACTCGACGTCGAACTCCGGCTCGGCCAGCGCGCGACGGGTGTCGACCTCGAGAATCACGCCGTGGATCTCGCGGACGGCAGCCGCATCCGCTACGACACGCTGGTCGTCGCCACCGGTCTCACCCCACGGCAGCTACCAGGTCAACAGGGTCTCCACGGCGTTCACCAGATCCACAAACTGGACGACAGCTTGGCGTTGCGGCAGGAGCTACTCACTGCGCGGCAGGTCGCCGTCATCGGTGCGGGCGTGCTGGGCTGCGAGATCGCTGCCACCGCCCGAGGACTCGGGCGTGAGGTAACCCTCATCGATCCGGCCACGACCCCGATGTTTCGCCAGATCGGCCCCTGGCTCGGTGGTCTGGTCGGCGAGATGCAGACACGCCAGGGTGTCCGTCTGCTGACGAACACATCGGTGCTGGGCCTGGAAAGCGAGCAAGGCCGGGTGACGGGTGTACGGGTCGGGCGGAACACCGTGGTCCCGGCTGACGTCGTCGTGGTGGCCATCGGCGGTGTTCCCGCCACCGGATGGCTCGCTTCCAGCGGTCTACGGATCGAGAACGGAGTGGTCTGCGACTCCCAGTGCCGCGCGGCAGCCGATGTCTATGCGGTCGGCGACGTGGCCAGCTTCCATCACGTGGACTACGACACCCGCATGCGACTGGAGAACCGTACCAACGCAACGGAACAGGGCATCTTCGTCGCGGCGGCGATAGCCGGTTCGGATCGTCCGTACCGGCCCGTGCCGTACTTCTGGACTGATCAGTACGAAAACCGCATTCAGGTACACGGCATCGTGCCGCCGGATGCGGCCGTCCGTGTCGTGGAGGGCCTGCCCGCCGACGACAAGTTCGTGGCGGTGGCCGAGTCGAAGGGCCGGGTCGCGGCGGCGATCGGCTGGAATCACCCCCGCGGCGTGCGCAGCTTACGCCCGCTCGTGCTGGACGGCATGACCGCCAGCACGCAGCCCCGCTAGGCCTCGTTCATCAAGCTCCCATTCTTAAGGATCACCATGTCTTCTAGTCCCTCGAACGCACAGCTCGGCTTCGATCCCGATGAGTTGCGGGCAAGGTACCGGGCGGAACGCGACCGGCGCATCCGCCCGGACGGTCCGGCCCAGTACCAGAGCGCGACCGGTCAGTTCAGCTACTACGCGACGGACCCCTACACCGAGCGCGCCGAGCGCGATCCGGTTCGGGACCGGGTCGAAGCACTGGTCATCGGTGGCGGTTTCGGCGGGCTGCTCACCGGAGCGCGACTGCGACAAGCCGGCCTGCAGGACATCCGAATGCTCGACGAGGCCGGCGACTTCGGCGGAACGTGGTATTGGAACCGCTATCCGGGCATCCACTGCGACATCGAGTCCAGCGTGTACATGCCACTGCTGGAGGAGATCGGCTACGTCCCGAAGTGGCGTTATGCGCCCGGCGAAGAGATCCGGCAGCACGCGATGGCGATCGCCCGGCACTTCGACCTCTATCGGGACGCGCTCTTCCACACCCGGGTCACCGAGCTGCGCTGGATCGAACCCGACGCCGAGTGGCTGGTGACCACCGATCGCGGTGACGAGATGCGGGCCCGCTATGTCGTGGTGTCCCCCGGCATCCTGAGCAAGCCGAAGCTGCCGGGCATAGCCGGCATCGAGAATTTCCGCGGGCACACCTTCCACACCAGCCGCTGGGACTACGGCTACACAGGTGGTGACCAGAATGGCGGGCTCGAGAAGCTCGCCGGCAAGCGAGTGGGTGTGATCGGCACCGGAGCCACCGGTATCCAGGTCATTCCCCACCTCGCTCGCGATGCCCAACACCTGTACGTCTTTCAGCGCACACCGTCGTCCGTAGCCGTCCGTGACAACCGTCCCACCGATCCAGCGTGGGCGGCCTCCCTGCGGCCGGGCTGGCAACAGGAGCGGATGGAGAACTTCTTGACCGTCGTGACCGGCGGCAACGCCGACCGGGACCTTGTGGCCGACGGTTGGACCAGCAGCGCACGACTGCACCGCGCCATGCTGACCGGCACGGTCAGATCCGATCTCTCCGCTGAGGAACGCGAATACCTGGACGAGATCGCCGATTTCCAGAAGATGAATGAGATCCGGGCCCGGGTCGACGAGGTGATCACGGATCCGGCCGTCGCCGAGGTGCTCAAGCCGTGGTACCGCTACATGTGCAAGCGGCCGACCTTCAGCGACTTCTACCTCGAGACGTTCAACCGGCCCAACGTGACGCTGGTCGACACCGCCGACACGGGGGGCGTCACCGCGATGACGGAGAACGCCGTCGTCGTCGGCGACCGAGAGTTCGAGGTCGACTGCGTCATCTTCGCCACCGGCTTCCAGGTCGGCGTCTCCGGCATCCTGACCGGCGCTCTTCCCGTACGGGGCCGCGGCGGCAAGGCGCTACTGGACGCCTGGCGTGACGGACCGCGCACCCTGCACGGCTTCTACAGCCACGGCTTCCCCAATCTCTTCCACCTCGGCACGCTGCAGAACGCCTCGTCCGTCAACCTCGTACACATCCTGCTGGAGCAGGCGAACCACATCGGCGCCGTGGTCGCCGAGGCGGCCAAGTGCGGGGCGCGCTGGATCGAGCCAACCGCCGAGGCGGAGCAGGAGTGGCTTGACACCTTGCGGGAGAAGGCCCTGGAGACGTTCAAGTTCAGAAGCGAGTGCACGCCGAGCTACTTCAACAACGAGGGCAAGCCTTTCACGCGGGTGACGACGTACGGACCCGGCCCGATCGCCTTCCATGATCTGCTGCTGCGGTGGCGCGCTGACGGCGGGCTGAACGATGTCCTGGTGGAGGCGAAATGAGCACGCGAAGGGCTTCCCGGCCGGGGCCGTTGCGAGGTTCCAACGGGATCGCTTTCGGCCCCGACGGCCGGCTGTACGTCTGCGAGTACCTCGCCGGACGCGTCAGTGCCGTCGACCTGGCAACAGCTGAGGTCACAACGGTCACTGAACCGGACGGGCCAATTCAGTCCCCGGACGACCTCGCATTCGACGCGCACGGCGCGATGTACATCACGGACCTGGTGCCCGGCCGGGTGTGGCGGCGCAGCCCGGATGGTGACTTCGCGTTGGTCTCGGATCAGGTGCGTGCGCCCAACGGGATCGCGTGCGTGGGCGACCGGCTGTTCGTCAATGAGATGGTCGTCGGTGGCCGCCTGCTGGAGTTGGGCGGCCGTGAACCGATCGAGCTCGCTGCCGACCTCGCGATGGGCAACGCCATGCAGCTCGGCCCGGACGGCTGCCTCTACTACCCGCACATGCGAACGCAGAAGATCTTCCGCATCTCACTGGAAGGAGGTGTGCCCGAGCTCGTCGCGTCCGATGTGCACCAGCCCGTTGCCGTCCGCTTCGATCGTGGCGGCGTCATGCTGGTGCTCTCCAGCGGCGTGGAAGGCATCGTGACGCGAATCGATCTGTGGGGCGACGGCGCCCGGTCAGTGATCGTCAGCGGCATCGCCGGGCTCGACAACGCCGCGTTCGACACCGAGAACAGGATGTTCGTGTCGAGCTTCGCGAGCGGAGGCATCACGGAGCTGCACCCCGACGGGCGTACCCGCGAGGTAGTGCCGCGCTCCCTCACCGGCCCCTACGGGGTGACCGTGGACAGCCGGGGGACAGTGCTCGCCACCGACCACTACCGCCTCGCCGAGACGCGTGAGCACGACGAGGACGTCACGACCGCCGAGATGCTCTATTTCGTGCACGGCATCGCGGCCGACGGCGACGTCCTGCATCTGACGTCGCAGTACGGGGACGTACGCACGTACGATCGGGCGTCGCGCTCTGCCCGCACCCGGGTGGCCGGCCTCGACCAGCCGATGGGCATCGCGGTACGCCCGGACGGCGTGGTCGCGGTCGCCGAGGCGGGCGCCGGCCGCGTCCTGGCCGTCGGTGTCGACGACACCCGCACCATCCTGGCCGACGGCCTGGGGCATCCCGTCGACGTGGCCTTCGACGCGGCTGGGGTCTGCTATGTCAGCGACGAGGAGCGTGGCGCGGTTTACCGCATCGACGACGGGCTCCCGGTGCCCGTCCTCGAAGATCTCGAGTCGCCCCAGGGCATCGTCGTGAGCGGGGAGGTGCTCTTCGTCGTGGAGGTCGCGGCCCGGCGAGTGCACGCGGTCGAGCTCGGCACCGGGCACAGCCAGGTCCTGGCCGACAAACTCCCCGTCGGCCCACGCCGATCCGGAGCCGCGCTCTTCACCCAAGGCATGCCCGCGATGCCACGGCCGTTCGCCGGTCTCGCCGTGGCGGCGGACGGGTCCCTCCTTCTCGGCGCCAACAGCGATGGCGCCATCCTGACCCTTCCGCCGCCGTCTCGTCCTTCGATTCCGGCGAATCCGTGACGGCTAGTTCTGGACCTCGGCCGGGACTCGCGCCGCCGCGCGCCCGCTGTCGCGTGCCGAGGGCAGGGCCAGGGCGGTCGCAGCGGCCAGGGCTGCCACCCCGGCGCAGCTCCAGAACGCGGATGTGAACGTCTTGTCGGACGGCGCGCCGTCCGACAAGACGATCGCGATGATGACGGCGGTGCCGATGCTGCCACCGATGGTCCGCATGATGATGTTGATCCCGGTGGCCTCCCCGGTCTGGGCGGCCGGAACGATGCCGATGATGGCGTTCGACATCGTGGCGAACGACAGGCCCAGGCCGCCGCCCACCAGAGCGCCGGCGACGAAGACCTGCCAGATCGCGTCATGCGCGAGGGCGAGCAGCACGAACGCCGCGGTGACCGCGGCGGCGCCGAGGAACATCGTCGGCCGGGCACCGATCTTACGAAAGAGGATGCCGGCCAGCGGGCCGCACACGGCCATCAACGCGACGACGGGCAGCAGGCAGAGCCCGGCTTCCGAGACCGACCCGGGTCGCCCGGGTTGCTGAAGAAACATCGGGATGACGAGAAAGGTGCCGAACATCGTGAAGCCCTGGATCAACGCGACCACGTCGGTGACCCACACTCCGCGCTTGCCCATCAGCCGCAGGTCGATCAGCGGTTGTCTTCTTCGCAACTCCACGAGTGCGAAGACGATCAGCATGCCGCCTCCCAGGGCGAACAGGGAGAGGATTTTCGCGTCACCCCAACCCCAGTGCTGGGCCTTGCTGACAGCCAGCAGCAGAGAAGTAAGCGATATCGACAGGATCGCCGCCCCCGGCCAGTCGAGCCGGTCCGGCGTGAGCGACCGGGAAGCGGGAACGCCGAGGATCACTCCGATCAGCGCGGCGAGGACAAGGACCAGGGGCAGCCAGAACAACGCTCGCCACGAGAGGAATTGCACGATCGGCCCCGCGGCGACGATGCCCACCCCGCCACCGATGGCGAAGGTTGTCGACAGCAGGCCGACGATGACGCTGACCTTGTCAGGCGGCAACTCGTCGCGCACGACGCCGATCGACAGCGGCAGGATCGAACCGGCCGCTCCCTGCGCGACGCGAGCGGCGATCAGCACGGAGATGGTGGGCGCCAGCGCGGCGAGCGTGGTGCCCGCGGCCATCACCACCAGGACGCCGATCAGCACGTTCCGCTTGCCCATGAGGTCGCCGGCGCGGCCGAGGATCGGTGTGAGCACCGATGCCGACAGCAGATACGCGGTGAGCACCCAGCCTGTGGCGCCCGGGTCCGCCGCCAGGCTGGCGCCGATGGCGGGCAGGGCGGGTGACACCAAGGACTGCATCACGGCGAAAGCCACCGCGCCCAGCGCCAGCCACAGGGTGATCAGCACACCACCGGGCTTCTGAACATTTCTGATCATGAATTCTGCCAGCCCTGTTCGGTCTCAAGAAAAGTGAGAAATGGATGGTCACACGCATGGACAAAACTGCGGATCGTTTCGCCGGCCGCACGGTCGTCGTCACCGGCGCCGGCTCCGGCATCGGGCGCGCGACTGCGGTACGCATCATTGCTGAGGGCGGCCGTGTGGTCGCCGTGGACGTCGACCCGACGCGGCTGGAGGAGCTGGTGGGAGAGTGCGGCCCCGCGGCGGTGACCACGATCGACGGTGACATCACCGACCCCGCGATGGCGCAGAGAGTCGTCGCGGCCGTGGATGGCCCCATTCACGGCCTGGCCAATGTCGCCGGCGTCATGGACGGTTTCGTGCCGCCGGCGGAGGTCGAGGACGCTTCGTGGGAACGCGTTTTCAGCGTGAACGTCACGGCCGTGATGCGCCTCACGCGAGCCGTGCTGCCCGTCATGATCGCTGCGGGTGAGGGTGCGATAGTCAACGTCGCGTCGGAGGCGGCATTGCGCTCGTCGGTAGCCGGAGCGGCGTACACGGCGTCGAAGCATGCACTGGTGGGCTTCACCGGCAGCGTCGCCTTCTATCACGGCCCGCAGGGCGTGCGAGCCAACACGGTGGCGCCTGGCGCGACCCGGACCAACATCGCAGCCCGGCCGAGTTCCGAGTACGGGTCGGCCGTTTCTCGGCCGGTCATCGCCGCGACCATGCCCGCCGCCGCGCCCCCCGAGCCGGTTGCCGCCGCGATCGCCTGGTTGCTCAGTGACGATTCCCTGAACGTCAACGGCATCGTGTTGCCGAGTGACGGCGGCTGGTCCGTGCGCTGAGCAGGACGCCGGTCGGCGGATCACGCCGGCCGGCGTCGCCGGATCGAGTCGGTAAGCCACCGGCACATCCCCCTTCGACCCACTTGCCTTGGACTCTCCAATACTTGGTTAGTCCAATATCGTGGCCGAATAATACACTTGGAATCACCAAGCATGGGGTGTGGGCCCGCCGCTGACGCGCACCCGATCCACCCGCTGCGCCTCTCCACGAGGACCCGGGGCCGACGATGCCGGAATGATGGCCGGGGTCGATGGATGGGCGGTCCGCAGACGCGCGGTGTCCACCACGCACTCCGCCCTCTGAGACGAGGTCATGGACGCCCGGTGCGCCCAGTTCGCGCCCACGCTCGTCAGCCAGCTCGCATCCGCTCTCAGCCAGGCCCAGGCCCGGGGCGGGACACCCTCGCGCTGCCCAGCCGGGCGCCGACGACGGTGCGTTCGGGTGAACAGCGCGGCGGGACTTGCGCGGTGGCGAGCCATCCGGCACCTCGCGGGTGTCGGTCCGCGAGGTGCCGGTATCTCAGGACGTGCCCGCGTCGATCCGTTACGACGGGGCAAAGGTTCAGGCCACCGAGAACCTGATCATTCGTTTACGGTCCCGGTCAATCTCGGCAGACTCTGGTCCAAGCTGGCGTACATCGTCAGCTTGACGTGTTCGGGTGGTTCGGTGGTGCTGTCGGCGACGGTGGGTATGGCGATGTCTGTGGTGACGGATCCCGCCGGTATCACCACCTCGATGAGGGGGCGGTTCACCGAGAGCGGCTGTGACGGCTGCAGGTCGCGGGTTCGGTGCTCCTCGAGCCAGGCCGGGTTGACGTCCTGTCCGGACAGTTCCGGCGCGGCGGCCTCGGCCTCGGCGACGGCGGCGACGGTGACGTCGATCCCGGCCGGTTCGGAGAGTGTCAGGTGCCAACGGAGGGTGTCTCCCTCGGCGACGGTCACATCCGGCGCGGCGACGCTGAGGGTGGGTGGCGGGTTGTGGTCGCGTACGGTGAGTGTGCCGGCGTAGTCGCCGACCAGCACGCCGCGTACCGCTGCGGCGGTGAGGGTGTACCTCCGTTCGCCCTCGAAGAGGTGGTTGCCCGGGACGGTGATCGCCGGGACGTCGAGGGTGTGGTCGCCCGGATGGACGGTGGCCACCCACGTTTTGACCGAATCGGGGGCGAAGGTGTGCGGGTCGAGGTAGAGCCGTACCTGGCCGCTGCCGTCGCCGGTCACGGTGACCGGAATGTGGAAAGTGCTGACACCCGAGTCGCCCTCATCGACGGTGGCATTGCCGATGTCGATGCGTGGTGGGGCGGTCCGCTGGAAGGCGGGCAGGCCGGGCTGCCAGGCCGCTGCGTCGAGCAGCCAGGCCTGACCGGTTTGGCTGCGGGGAACGAGTACCACGCTCGCGACGGCGTCGACGCCGTGCATCGGGACCCGCACCTCCTGTGCCCAACCGGCGACGTTGTTGCCCGCGCTCGGTAGCCCGTTCAGGGTCGTGTCGCCGAGGTCGTGGCGGATGCCGGTTCGGTCGGTCACGGCGACGCCGAATCGTGTGCCGGTGCTGTTGGCCGGCACGATGATCCGCATCGTGAGTGCCTGCGCTCCCGGCGTCGCTGTGGCGGCCGCCGGGCGAAGCGTTACCGGCTGGCCCGCCTGAGTCCAGGACAGGGCCACCGCGTTGCGGTCGGGCCGCCCGGTGGATATCGATCGCAGCTGGATGAAGTGCGTGAAGGTCTCCCCGGTGCCGGCCGGGGTGCAGTCGGTGTCCTCGGCGCAGAGCCGGGCGGGCCCGCTGACCCGCATGGTCTGGTCCGGTGCCAGGACGGTGGTCCGCCGGGCGCCGAGGGCGGCGGTCAGTACCGTCGCGGGGTCCGCGGAGGGTGCTCGGACGCCGCTGCCGTCCAGCAGCGGCCGGGCACGGTCGTCGTCGTTGATGAACACGTCGGCGGCCGCCGCGATGTAGGTGGAACCGGCCTGCATCTGCTGCGCGGCGGTGAGTCGGGTGGCCGTCCCAGCCGAGCAGACCGGGTCGCCCGGCGTAGCGCTGTCGTCTCCTGACGGTGCGGCCGACAGTCCCGGCGTCCACTCGGTGTTGAAGAAGTTGTGGTTGGCGCCGACCATGTAGACGGCGCTGTGCAGCGCACCGGTGGTCCCTACGTCGCGGCTGGCGTCGACGTACATCTGACCGTCCAAGTTGTACACGTCGCCGTCGCAGCCGCCCATCATGACAACCGAGGGCACGTCCGAGGCCGGGTTCTGCCCGCCGCTCGTCGGTGCGATCAGCACGATGCCGCGCACCGTCCACCGCGCCTTCGTGCCGCCGCGGGCCGGGGTGAGGCTATCGATCGCGGCCCGGTTGGCCCCCTGCCCGCCCCGGGAGTGACCGACCAGCATCACCCGCGAAAGGTCGGCAGCCGCCGCGGACCGTACGACGTCGGGCGCCCGGTCACGGCCGGCTCCGGCCCAGCTCGCCCACGCGGCCAGATGCCGGCCGATCAGGACGGAACGCGCCTCGGTCCCGTTGTCAACGTCGTCGGCATAGCCGCTGCCGCCGTCCTGCGCGTTGATACCGTTGGCGGAGATCGACACGGTCACATACCCCTTCGACCCGAGGAGCTGCTGGGTCGGGAGGAACCCGCGATAACTTGGGATCGGCTTGGAACCAGCCGCACAGGGCCAGTCGTCCGTCACCTCCGACAGGTCTGGTCCGGCATAGCACGTCGAATGACGGCCGTGCATGAACAGCACCACGGGACGCGGTCCGTATGTGTTCTTCGGCGCCACCACCACCGCCTGCATCTCCACCGGCGCCGTCAGACCGGGCAGCTTCACGTCGCCGAGCGAGTACTCGCCGGTCACCGTCTGATATTTGCCTGGTCGGCCAGGGTCGACGGTGTTCGGCGCCGCCGGGGCGGCTTTCCCGATGTCCTTCGCAGTCACGGTGAGCGGCCGCCGTGGAGCGTCGAGTCGCCGCCCGTCCACCCGAACCTGCAAGGCCGAAATATCGGTCAGCGCGCCGGCCGCCACCTTGAGCCGAAACGTACGACGGTCCTTCTCGGCCTTCGGCACTCCAAGTGGCCGTTCGCCGGCGTAGAACTCGACGCTCGCATCGCCCATCGGCACCACCGTCGGCGACTTCCAGGTGAGAACCCGGCCGTCGCCCACTTCGACCGCCCAGCCCGACGGGACAGCGGTGCTTTCACGCTCGTCCGTGCCGCCCCAGGCCAATCCGGCGCCGGACGCTCCGAGCACTGCCAAGGCGACTACGCCGGCAATTCTGCTTCTTCGCATACCCCTATGACGGGTTCGTGCCGTCCGGAGATGCATGAGCCCTCGGAACGGGGCCGAGCTACTACGATCTCGGTGAGAGTTCCTGAGGGCTGTCGAACGGCGTGTCCGCGGCCGGGTCTGGGTGTGGGCCGTCACCGTACGTAAGCGCCTCAACGGCGAGATCGCCCAGGCCCACGGCAAGAGCCCGACGGCGGCGACCCCGCCACCTGGCTCGAGCCGGTCACCGATGAGCATGACACGGCCGCGAACCAGACCGCCTGACGCTGCCATACCCCGGCGACCTTGCCGCAAGGATCGACCTCGTCCACCGCCAACGCGACCCGCGGGCCGCCGTGTGCGCGAGACGGCGAGCCGACGATGCGACCCTAACTCCGAATCCCGTCCTATCCGGACAGGGCCGCGGTGGGGCTGAGGCGCGCCGCCCGGACCGCGGGGTAGAGGCCGGCCATCGCTCCGATGAGCACCGCGGCACCGAGGCCGATTCCCGCGGCGACGAGGGGGACGACGGCGGGCCAGTGATGGTAGCGGGCGTATCCGATCGTTGCGGCCGTACCGAGCAACAACCCGGTGCCACCACCCGCGAACGCCATCACCACCGACTCGATGACGAACTGCGTCCGAATCTGGCTGCGGCTGGCACCCAGCGCGCGGCGCAGCCCGATTTCGTGACGTCGTTCAAGAACGGCCACCACCATGGTGTTCGCCACGCCGATACCACCGACCAGCAGCGCGACCGCGGCAAGTCCGAGGAACAGGGTGGACAGTGTGCTCTCGGTGGCGCGCTTGGCGGCCAGGGCGTCAGATGGGCGGGAGACGGCTACCGTCCCCGGCGCGGCCGGATTGATGGTGCGTGCCATCACCTCGCGTACCGCGTCGATCTGTGCCTCGACGGCCCGGGCGTAGATCACTGTGGGCCGCCCGTCGAATCCGAGTTGGTCCTCGGCCGCCGGCCAGCCCACCAGGGCGGTGCTGTCGATGTCGGGTGACAAAGGTATCGGTTGCAGGATGCCGATGACGCTGAACCAGCGGTCCCCGATGAACACCTGCGGCGGCCGATCGGCCGGGAGGCGGTCGAACCCGAGCCGGAGGGCGGCGTCGGCGCCGAGCACCACGGTCGGCAGAGCGGCGGTCGCCTGAGTCAGGAAGTGGCCGGCCCGCAGGCGCGCGTGCAGCGCCTCGGGCAGGTTGAGCCGCGCGGCGAGCACGGCGATGCCGGTGAAGTCCTGCTCTCTGTCGCGGTCGTTGCGGGAGATCTCGGCGTGCGTGTTGGCCACGGCGCTGGCAAGGGACACCGGTCCGATGCGAGCGACCATGTCGACCGATTCCGGTGGGAACGGAACAGGTCCATCGGGGGTCTCCTGGGGTGACGCCTGCAGGAGGTTGGTTCCCAGCGCGGTCAGTTGATCCATCAGGGCGCGCTGGCCGGAGGCCGGGATGGCGGTCACCGCGATCATGGTGGCGATGCCGATCGCGATGCCGAACGCGGACAGGCTCACCCGGCCCGGACGCGTACGCAGGCCGAGCAGCCCGAGCCGTCCGAGGTCCCCGGCGGAGAGCCGCACACCGCGCGGCAGCGACGTCATGCCGGTGACCCGGCAGTCGGCCGGACATCGGAGACGATCCGGCCGTCCCGGATCTCCACCCGTCGCGGCAATCCGGCGGCGATCTCGCGATCATGAGTGATCAAGGCGATGGTCGTCCCTTCGTCGTTGAGCCTTCGCAACAGCGCCAGGACCCCTGCGCTGTTCGCGCCGTCCAGGGCACCGGTGGGTTCGTCGGCAAGAACCAACGCGGGTTCATGCACCAGGGCCCGGGCGATGGCCACGCGCTGGCGTTCCCCGCCGGACATCTCGTGCGGCCGATGCCCTGCCCGGGCGGCGAGCCCGACCCGTTCCAGGGCGGCCAGCGCCAGCGACCGGCGCCGCGCCGCGGCGACCCCGGCGTACATCAGGCCGGTGCAGACGTTCTCCACCGCGGTCAACCCAGCGGTCAGGTAACACTGCTGGAAGACAAAGCCCAGCAGGCGCCCCCGGACCGCCGACAGCCGCCGGTCGGATAGGTCGCCGACCTCGTGACCGCTGAGCCGCACGGTCCCGCTGGTGGCCCGCTCGAGCGTACCCATGATGTGCAGCAGCGTGGATTTTCCGGATCCGGACGGCCCGACGATGCCCACGAACTCCGCCGAATCCAAGCGCAACGAGACACCGTCCAGGGCGCGGACACCGCCCGGAAAGGCCTTGACCACCTCGACGACTTCCATGACAGCGGTCACGACGTCGTCACCACCCGGGCGCCCTCGGTGATGCCGGGGCCGCTGATCTCGACCATGCCCCGGGCGAACAGGCCGGCCGTGACCGGGATGAGCTGACCGGCCTCGGTCTCGACGGCATAGCCGCCCTCACGGGTGGCGAGCAGGGCGCCGACGGGCACCGCCAATACACCCTTGCGGGCCCGGGCGGCGAACTCGACCCGCACCGGGGCCGACTCCCAGCCGCGTACCTTCTTGGGGTCCGTCACCGACACGGTCGCGGAGAAGGTGACCTGGCCGGTCTGACCCGAGGCGTCCGACGCGTCGTCGCCGGCGGTGGCCCGCCGGGCCACGTCGATGACGCGGCCCGGGGTCGACGAGCCGTCTGGCAGCAGGATCGAGACGTCGCCGGCCGACCGGACCGTGTCCGCCTCGCCGCCGCGAACCTGCACCGTCACGACCTTGGCGGTGTCGGTGACCGACAGGATCGGCGTGGTGGCGTCGCCGCCGAGAGCCACCTTCAGCGCGTTGACCCGAACCCGCCCCGGCAGTACCACCACGTCACCGGGACGGATCACCCCGGAGGTGGGCAGGCCGAGTTCCCCTTGCCACAGCTTGATGGCGCTCATCACATCGGTGTTCAGAACCGCGTCACCGCGTTGGACCTCGACGCGCTCGGTGGAGGCCGGGGTGGGAGCAGGTGCAGACTTCGCCGGCGTACTGCCGGCCGCCGCGGTCGGTGAGGGGGGATGGACCACCGTACCGATCGCCGGCTGGCGGCCGGTCCGGTAGCCGAGCTCCCTCAGGTTGTTCAGCACCACCCGGACGTCGCGGCCGACCAGACCGACGCGGTCGAGCGGGCGGAACAACGGTGTATTGCCGTAGAACAGTGGGACGGGCCGATCGTCGATCCGGAACAGCGGCGCACCGCGGGAGACCGTCGCTCCGGTACGCGGCAGCCAGGTGACCCGCCCGGCGACCGAGGTGACGACCTGCTCGGAACCGTACCCTAGCGAGCCGTCCAGGGTGAGCGTGACGGCAAGGTCGGTGCGCTCCACCGGGGTCGTCCGGACCGACCGCGCGCGAGCCGGTTCATCGGCCGCCCCGGCGTCCGGGTGCCGCCCCCGGACGGCGTACCCGGTCACCGCGAGCAGAACCGCCGCGCCGACGGCGGCCGAAACCAGCAACCGCCGTCGGGTCACCGCAGCACCTTGCGGTCACATTCGTCTGCGACCTCCATGCCGCGGGTGATCTGCCGGTCGTCGGTGAGGCTGTAGCCGGGCCCCTCCCCCTTGGGCTCCACACTGACGCCCTTGTCCCGGATGCACTGGATGAGAGCACGGAACTTCGTCGCGTAGTCCGGGTCGGTGCGCTTGGCGTGGTCCCACTCACTCTCCGGCTGCTTCGACGCGCACGCCGCGACGGCCTTCGCGCTCTCCGGCTTCTGCAGAACGTCCTGGCTCTGGTTCTGCTTGCCCGGCGGCGGAGCCGGAACCCCGTGCTCGGTGAGACAACGACCCCAAGTGGTCCAGAGGCGGCTCCGTTCCTCCTCCGACATGTCGGCACGATCGACGGGCCGGTCACTGGTGGCGGCCGCGGACGGCTTGCCGCCGCCGGCAGCGCCCTCGGGAACGCTGGCGACCTGGGGCGCGGACTGGTCGGTGCTCTGGCCACCGCCGCATCCAGACGTCGCGAACAGCCCACCGGCGACGACGAGAGCGGTCAGGACACGAATCGTGGTGTTGGACATGCCGAGCAGCATGGGCGACGGATGCGAAGAAGGTGTTAACGTTTCCGGCGGTCGTCTAGCCTGCACCGGGTGACAGCCCACGTCCTACTGGCCGAAGACAACCCGACACAGGCCGAAGTCATCCGGCGGTACCTGGAACAGGACGGCCACCGTACGACGGTGGTGCGCGACGGGCCGTCGGCACTGCGCGCGGCCGAGCGGATTCGTCCCGACCTTGTCGTCCTCGACGTGATGATGCCCGGACTGGACGGCCTTCAGGTGTGCCGGAAGCTGAGAGACCACAACGACGTACTGGTGCTGATGCTCACCGCCCGGTCGAGCAAGGCCGACGTCATCCGGGGACTCGAACAGGGCGCCGACGACTACCTGACCAAGCCGTTCAGCCCGCGAGAGCTGGCCCTTCGCGTGCGTACGCTGTTGCGGCGAGCCGGTCGCACGCCGCTGGGCGAGACGGGGATCGCGCGTGTCGGCGACCTCGCGGTCGATCGCGGGTCGCGTCTGACGCACGTGGGCGACCGGGCGGTGGAGTGCACCCCGGTCGAGTTCGAGATGCTGTTCGCGCTGGCGTCCGCCCCCGGCCGGGTGCTCAGCCGGGCGCAGCTGCTCGACTGCGCGTTCGCGCTGCACCGTAACGCTTCCGAACGTACCGTCGACGTCCACGTGCGCAACCTGCGGCAGAAGATCGAGGCCGATCCGGCCCGTCCGGCCCGGCTGCTGACCGTTCACGGCCTCGGCTACAAGCTCGTCGACCCGGCCGCCGGGTGAGTGCCCGGGTGCCGCTGCGGCACAGCCTCCTGATCCGCCTGCTCGCCGCGTCGGTCGTCATCGCGGCCTGTGCGATCGCGGCGACCGCCTGGTTGACCGCGCGCGGCGCCACCCGCGCCCTCCAGCGCGAGCAGGTCGCCGCGGCCGGCCAGCAGACCAGCATCTACACGGAACTGGTGGCCTACGCCGCCACGCACCCCACATGGGACGATGTCGGCCCGTTGCTGGCCACGCTGGGTACGCGCACCGGGCTCGAGATTCGGTTGACCACCTCGGACGGACGGCTGCTGGGCGGGTCGCCGCGCGCCGTCACGGCCTACATGGTGGTGGATCCGCTGCACGTCGACCCCGGTGTGGTTCCGGCCCACTTCGAGTACATCGATGACCGGGCGGTCGGCCCGTACCGGCTGACCGCCGACGAACGGCGGCTGGAACAAGCCACCTCGGAGAAGGTCGTGACCTGCTTCAACGAGAAGGGTTACACCGCGCGAGCCACGGGGTTGCCGAGCGGCCGGATCGCGGTCAGTTCCGGTGCGCCGGCCGCCGTTCGTGACTCCTGTGGTCTCCGCGACTTCGCCACTTACGTCTACCGCTCCGAGCAAGCGGCGCTGGTGGAACTCAGCCGGCTGATGCGGTCCTGCCTCGACCAGAACGAGTTGCAGGGCAAGGTCATCAATCCGGTCACCTGGCGGTATTTTCCCGCCGAATCCGGCATCGATGCCGAACGAGCGGTGGGCTGCACCGCCACCGGGCGCCGCATCCAGCTCGAGCGGTACGTCGCACCACCGGCCCAGTTGTTCGTCAACGCCGCCCCGGCCAGCACCGTGCCGGTCGGCGGATTCCGGCTCTCCGGCCCCAACATCACCCGGACCGCCGGTGCCGCGCTCCTCGTGCTCACCGTCACGGTGCTGGTCACCGCTCTGGTCGGAGCCCGCCTGGTCCGGCCGCTACGGGCGCTGACCGCCGCGGCCCAGCATCCCGCCGGTCACCAGCCCGGGATGCCGGTCCGGGGCCGTGACGAGATCGGCGCCCTGACCACCGCGCTCAACCAGATGTCGGAGCGACGGGAACGGGCCGAGGCCCAGCGACGGGAGATGGTCAGCGACATCGCCCATGAGCTACGGACCCCCCTGTCCAACATCCGGACGTGGCTGGAAGCCGCCGAAGACGGCCTGGCGCCGCCGGTGACCGACGCCGAACTGACATCGTTGCTGCTCACCGAGGCGATGCAGCTTCAGCACATCGTGGCCGACCTGCAGGATCTGGCCGACGCCGATGCCGGCAGCCTGCGGCTGGACCGCCGCCGGGTACACGTCGGCGAACTCATCCGTCAGGCGGTCACCGCCCATCACGGCAGTGCCGAGGCCGCGGGGCTGGATCTGCGCTTCGGCGGCGCCGGTGACGCGGACGTCGACGCAGACCCGGTACGGATCGCGCAGGTGCTGACCAATCTCATCACCAACGCGATCCGTTACACCTCGGCCGGCGGCACGGTGACGGTCGAAGCCCGCACCGAGGGCGACGATGTCGTCCTGACCGTGGCCGACACCGGACACGGGATCAGCGAGCACGATCTTCCGTACGTCTTCGACCGCTTCTGGCGTGCCGACCCCTCACGCAACCGGAACACCGGGGGCAGCGGCCTCGGGCTCGCCATCGTCCGCGACCTCGTCACGGCGCACGGCGGAACCATCACGGTGTCAAGCATCGTCGGTCATGGCTCGACGTTCACCGTCCGTCTCCCCACCGTCTGATGCCGGGGGAGTTCGGTAGGCGAGTCTGAGGCTCTGGGTGCGTCCCGGGCGGAGATGGTGCAGCCAGACCATCGCCGGCGGGCAGTGGTGCGGCTTGTCCGGCGGATTGTGGAAGTCGGTTTCCCGCACCTGGATATGGCCGCTGGCGGCGACGTCGCCCAGGCTGGGCGTCACACCCGCGCCGTGGGTCTATTCCATCATGGTGAGGATCGACCCTGCGCCGCCGTATCGGCGACCGGCCAGCATCACCGAGGCGTTGGGTCGATAGAGGTCGGGAATGAATCGGCCGAAGTCGCCGCGATGGCCGGCGGCCACGTTTGTCTCGGCCGCCGTCCGAGGCCGCCGTGCCGTCCGCTTCGCTGTCGGGTCGTGCCGTCTGCGCCGGACCAGGTCATGTTGGTCGAGGAACCCGCGTAGGTGAGATGCCCTACCGGGTAGCTGGGCCGCGCGGACGTGGGCGCGACGATGCTGGCGGCTGCACGCCCCGGGACTCACGTTAAAGAAACTTTAAGGAAGGCTTGCTCAGCGTCATGAACTGCTGCCACATCATCGCTCGTATATCTCGGCACAAGCAGTACCGAGACGAAGAGGAGCCGTGCATGTATCGACGCGGAGTCAGCAGCCGGACGCGCAAGCTGCTGATTGGAGGTGCCGCCGCAGCGCTGCTCGGCTCGGCGCTCGCGGTCGGCACGGGGATGAGCCAGGCCGCCGAACAGGGCAACGCCGGAGCCAGCTCCGGTGGCATTAACGCTTTGGTGCCGGCGCTGGGTTTCAGCCCGGGCGATCCGAACGCGACGGCCGACCGCGTGGGCCCTACCGGGGTAAAAGTTCCCGGTCGCTGCCCACCCACTCAAGCCCAGGTGAATGCGCAGGTAGCGCTCAAGAATGCGAACCTTCCGAGTGGAGTGGACCTTGAAAGCCGCATCCAACGTTTCGAAAAGACCTTGTCGGCGATTCAAGATTTGAAATGCCCCGCATCTTCCACGACTTTGCTGGGCCGCTTGAATTCCTTGACCGCGCTGCGCGGAAACGCGAACCGCGATGACATCCTGCGTGGTTTGGGTTTGAACGAAACGCCAGCGGATAGAGCGGCCGCCACAGGATCCGGTGACGCGGCCGCGAGCGGAGCGACGGGGAACGCCGGAGCCGGCTCCGGCGGCATTGACGCTTTGGTGCCGGCGCTGGGTTTCAGCCCGGGCGATCCGAACGCGACGGCCGACCGCGTGGGCCCTACCGGGGTAAAAGTTCCCGGTCGCTGCCCACCCACTCAAGCCCAGGTGAATGCGCAGGTAGCGCTCAAGAATGCGAACCTTCCGAGTGGAGTGGACCTTGAAAGCCGCATCCAACGTTTCGAAAAGACCTTGTCGGCGATTCAAGATTTGAAATGCCCCGCATCTTCCACGACTTTGCTGGGCCGCTTGAATTCCTTGACCGCGCTGCGCGGAAACGCGAACCGCGATGACATCCTGCGTGGTTTGGGTTTGAACGAAACGCCAGCCGGATAAAGCCGTGGGGGATGCGGCGCCCCAAAACGCGCCAGCGAAACAAGCGGCTCGCAGAGCGGCGCCGCGGACAACGGCAACCTGATCCTTCGCGGATCCTGATCCACCGCACGGAACCGCCGCGCCGGAGGCCCTTGCACCATGGGGGTCTCCGGCGCGTCCGTGTGGGTCATGCGCGCGGTGATTTTCGGCTACTTCGGCACGCTGACCGACCCCGGCGCTGAGGAGTATCGTGAGCCCCTCGCCCAACGCACCGGCGAGCTCCTCGGCGTCTGCCGGCCACGTTTCTGGTTTGAATAGTGAATCTGTTATTGCGGTCGTCCCTTAAAGCTCCTAACACGATCTGCTGAATCGATGTTGATCAGCGCGACGAGGTGAAGATCAGTCTCGTTCGCTGGTCATGAGTAAGGCGTGGAT
>NZ_JBICSP010000022.1:0-137033 GCF_043197135.1 Actinoplanes sp. NPDC049265
TGCATGCCTGGCATACCGTCCATCGAGGCCTCATGGTCATCGTGAAACGTGGCATGACCAGTCTGTTTGCCGGTCGAACAACCGGCCGGCTCGGCAATCATCAGAGCGGCCACTGCCGCGACCGCCAGCACGCGTCGGCCCATCATCGAGTCAAGTCCATGCCCATACGACGGAATTCACGGCAGTGGTTCGCCGTCCGCGTCGGGCGGCTGGGTGATCTTCATCATGCTGCCTGACTGCCGAGCCACCAGACCGCCGGCCGTTATCCGGATCTGCCGCAACTGTGGCGCGACAGATGCGGTTGGTAGTCGCCTTCCGTGTTGCAGCAGGGCCACACGTGGTCGCGAACAGGCGGCCGCCATGGGATTCGATGCCGGTCGGCATGGTGACCTTGGCGTGGGCGATGGTGACGGTGTAATTGGCGATCCGGGTCATCCGGCGACGTTCGGCCATTAGGCCCGACCGGCCAGAGTTGGCATAATCGGGTTGTGGAGTTCGAGCTGCACCGCCCGACCGGCCTCGAAGATCACGCATGGGACGCCATCGAGGCTTGCCGTGCGCGGTTGGCGGCCGCGGTTACGAGCGAGGACCTTTCGCTCGCGATTGGCACGGCGAAGGAGCTTGTTGAATCGACCGCCAGAGTCGTACTGAGCGCGCGCGGTGACACAGTCGCTAGCAACGAAGAGCTGCCCTCTGTTTTAAACCGTGCTCATATCGCGCTGGTCCGGCAGCCCGGTCAAGGCCTAGCGTCTGATCCGACGATCCGCAACATAGCGCAAGGCGCAAAGACGATCGCAGCGCAGCTTCCAGAGATCCGTAATAGGTACGGCACGGGGCATGGCCGCGCTGCTTCACCAGAAATCGCAGAAGAGCTCGCGTTTGTAGCCGTTGACGGAGCGGTTCTTTGGTCGCGATGGGCATTGCGGCGGCTGGGTGTATTTATACTGGGTTCGCCAGCAACATTTGCTGCAGATCTAGGTCGCGGAACTTTCAGGCGAGGGAAGCTCACTGAGCGTCTTCAGGCAGCGAATCTGGCCACTCTCGATTCGAACGATCAACGATTGATTGGGCTAGCGGTGGCCCACAGAGCAATGGGCGGAACGTTCGTTGTCAGGGAAGATGGCGTGACAGCATGTGCCGCCAGCGCAAGTCTACATACTTGGCCAGAACATTATCGGGCGGGCGTGACTGAAGGACTTTTCCTTGATCGAAACGGCTTGGTAGATCCAGATCAAAGAGGCGTTGGTCAGGCGGCAAACATTATCTCGGCGCTTCCGAATGCATCTGATATCCTGCAGTCACTCAATCAAAAAATACGGGCGGCGACTTGGTCGCCACAATTCGCAGAAGATTCCTCTTTGCGGGCGGCCGTCGCATCCGCAATGAAAGAAATAGCCTCCATCCTGCCGACCGTAGAAGCCCAATCCGCCTGGGCTGAAATCATCGCACAGATGACCGACCGGGCTCCGCGCTGACTCGTCGATGTCGGCGGCACGCGCCGATGCTGGCCATGACTTCTCAACCCTGAACTTATGCGGTGACGTCCCACTGCGTAGAGAATGGGTTTACCTTCGCCTACCCGCAACCTCGGCCACTCAAGAGGCCACTATACGTAACGGCTCTCGCTCGTTTACAGCAATTGTGGCCTTCTCGCGAAGCCAGCTACCGAGCGATCGATCACTTTCGAGCAGGAAGAGGATCTCATCAAGTTCGGCCAACACCATCAACTTTTGGGCAAGTACGTCTTTACAGGCCTTAACGGCTGGATCAGTGTATCCTGACGCGGAGATGAATAGACCTCGCGCATCGGGACGACGAAACAGCCTGAGGGGATGCTGCGACATTGCGTTGATGTCGATAGGACCCTTCCACCACTTGACCTCGACCAGGTAGAGAATCCCGTCGACCGCAATTACTCCGTCGATCTGCTCTTCCGGGGTGCCGCCGTCTCGAATTTCGAATGGCTCACGTATTTGAATTCCTTCTACAGCGCAGAGGTCAGACAAGATCAACTCAAGCATCTTACCCCTTCGCTGAGGGTTCGATTCCGCCTTTGCGCCTACGATCTGGTTGCGAATGCGCGTTCGTTCGGCGCGGCGGACAGCCATCCTTTCTAACTCTTGATTCCGCTGTTCAATATGCGCACGCCGTTCCTGATCGCGTTCGTTCTGCATTCTAGTGAATGCGTCTCGAGCATTTACCAGTTGCCGGACGGCTGCGACCAAACCTCGCGCCTTGTCTTGATCGTTCGGCCACGACAGGGAAAAGTCTTCCCACTGCGTAATTCTTTTGACTAGCTCGCGTCTGGCGGCGAGAAGCTCGTCGCCGCCCTCATTGAGCCGCCTGACAACTGTACGCGTGATGTGATACTTGCTGACCGACTGTGGATCACTGCCGAGCTGGCGCCTCAAGTCATCAAGCAGGGCTTCAGGTGTACCGGAACCGCGAAAGAAGTCCAGAGTCTGCTGCTTTGATTTGACCAGCACCGGAATTGTTTCAACGACCCGGTCAACAAGGTCCGGCGTGAAGTGCCAAGCTGCATCCGACAACGAATCACCCCTTCACTTGGGGGCCGCTCTATTGCCACTAGCGTTATCCATCATGTGCAGAGACTCCGGAAGCCAGCCCCCTTGCGTAGCTTCCTTGTGATCTTTGTAATCAGCGAATTCGCGCCGCTTGTGAACGCGAGCTGGAATTTCATGATGTCGATTGGCTTTCGCTGCTCGTCGCAGGGTACACATGCACGCCTCCTGTGACCCTCCCAAACGCCAAGGATCGTTCGCCGTGCGAATGAATCGCTTGCCGGCTCTCTCCCGACTCTCGGCTGTTCAGGAAAGTAGCAGCCAGAGATTCGAACAACCTACTAACGGGTCGAAGGTGGGCAAGAACGAAGGCGGCAGGTACCAACAGGATGGGCACGAGGGGGAGGAGATAGTACGGAGGTATTGGAAGAGCGGCCATCAGCGAAGCAAGCATCACAAATGCAAAGAACCAAAAGCAGAAGCTACTTACGTGCTCCTGGTCTTCTTTAGTACGTGCAGCATCCCGCCGGACGAATTCCACATCGCCCTCTTCGTTGAACGGGTAAATGCTCGACCATCGCGTCCAATCGCCGCCATCCGCGACGAGTAAGAAGCTAACCGACTGGCCGACTTCGAGATGTCCGATCTGATATCGGCGTTCGATTGCCAACGCCTCGAAGTCCGAAACATCATCGACATTCAGTTCCGGCTCAGGTTTCGGCTCGGGCCGAAACTCCAGCACTTTTGCTTTATCGGGAAACCGGAGGCGAAGGAATTGATTTTTGATGGCCCGGTTGCCCGTATTGGTTACCCGGAGCCGTATGCTCGCGAGTTCATCGACAGGCGTCTCGGATGGGCCATATAGAATCTTGACCTTCTCTTTGCTTGTCGTGCCAATCTCAATGAGCCGAGTGTTAATCTCGGAGTCCCACGACAGTTGCCTTCGCTCGTCGTTCCTGTCGCGGACCTGCTTAAGTAAATACCCGGCGCCCAATCCAAGGATCGCAGTCACGACCGCAAGAAGTAGCTTGTTGTCGAGCAATGATCCAGCAGGAGTCTGGTCCGCTACGAGAATTTCAGCGAGCATGTCTGCCAGCTTAATGGGCCACTGCACAAAGTAGAATCCCGTGCGCCGGGACCGAAGTGATCAACTGTAAGGCCGCCTGTCGCCGGCGACGTTGCAGCCCTAGGGTCACATCAGGCAACCTGCTTCGAGGCGCTGGCTACGCCAGGCGATATGTGATGTTCCGTCGCGGCGACGGTCACGATGTCTGCGACGTTTGGCAGCGAGCCTTCGGCGGACGGCGCACGATGTCGCCTTCGCAGGTCGTAGTCACTCAGTTAGTCACTCGGGGAGCAGAAGAGGCCATGTCCATCGATCGGACATGGCCTCTGAGCTGGTGGGCGATACTGGGATCGAACCAGTGACCTCTTCCGTGTCAAGGAAGCGCGCTCCCGCTGCGCCAATCGCCCTCTGGCTTGTTGCCGAGGTGGAGACGGGATTTGAACCCGTGTAGACGGCTTTGCAGGCCGTTGCCTCGCCTCTCGGCCACTCCACCGAGTCGGCCCCGCACGCGTAACCTGTGGCGGCCACTCCGAGCGGACGACGGGATTCGAACCCGCGACCCTCACCTTGGCAAGGTGATGCGCTACCAGCTGCGCTACGTCCGCTTGTCTGTGGGGTGTTCCCCGCTGACAGGAAGAAACTTTAGCCGGTCCCCGCACCCCCTGCCAAACCGGGGTACCTCCGGCGCGTCGTGTGCCCTTCGACCTGCGGAAACTCGCAGGCCATGTGGGGGCAGGCTTAGATGTGGGGCATGAGAATCCGTCAGGTTGGGGCCTCGGAGCGGGCGGATGTGGTGTTTCCGCTTACTGCCTACGCGTTTGAGCCGACTCGGGAGTTTGGCGAGCTTCGGGAGAAGTATCGGCGGCGGATGCGGTACTTCGAGCATGTGACGACGCTGGTGGGTGAGGAAGAAGGGGTGGGGGCGCGGGCCTGTGTGGCGGCGTTTCCTATGCGGGAGAACGTGCGGGGGCGGGTGGTCGACATGGCGGGGGTCGCGTCGGTCGCCTCGCATCCGGAGAGCCGGCGTCGGGGGTATGTGCGGGAGTTGCTGTGGCGGCTGCTGGAGCAGATGCGGGATCAAGGGGCTGTGGTCAGCACGCTCTATCCGTTCCGGCCTTCCTTCTACGCGCGGTTCGGGTTTGTGGGGATGCCTCGGCGGCGGCGGGTGGGGTTCGCACCCGAGGGGCTTCCGCGGGTTGAGCTGCCGGGGACTGTGGAGCTGCGTACCAATGCTGAGGGGTTTGCCGACTACCTGACGGTGCTTGAACGGGTTTGTGAGCGTACCCACGGGTTTGCGCTCTTCGATGAACTGCGTACGGCCGAGTTCGGGGAGGCGGAGGTCTGGCTGGCGGTCGCGCGGGGGGACGACGGCGAGGTGCTGGGGGCACTTCCGTACGAGATCACGAACTTCGGGGATGAGCTGGACGGGCGGCATCTGCTGGCCACGGGACCGCTGGGGCGGGCGCTTCTGCTTCAGTTTCTGGCTCGGCACGTGGATCAGGTGCGGCGGTGTTCGGTGTGGGTCGGGCCGGATGCGGTTCCGGAACTGTGGGGGACCGACCTCGAGGTCACGCTGGAAGGGCTGGTGGATTTTCCTACGCACGGCGGGCCCATGGCCAGGGTGCTGGACATGCGGGGGCTCGACGGCATGGGGGCGGGGGACGGGGACGTCACCGTCGAGGTGGTCGATGATCCGTTCGTGGCCGGCGTACATCGGCTTGTGGGGGAAGGCGGACGGCTCAGCGTGACCACCGGTGGGGCGCCGCGGGCGCGGTTGAGTGTGGCTGGGCTCAGTGCGCTGGTGTACGGGGTGCTCGACCCGGTCGAGGTCATGACCCGTGGTCTCGGGCAGATCGAGTACACGGCCGTCGATGCGTTGCGGGCGTTGTTCCCGCGTGAGCTGCCGTACCTGTTCGCCGATTTCTGAACGCGGTCTTGTCAGCACGTTCCGGAAGTGGCCATGATCGGAGCGCATTCGGGGGCCTGGCGGGGCCTCTGACGAGGGACGGAACGAACAAAATGGCCAAGCATCGCGCGGGGTGGGGCTTCGATCGGTGGGTGCTGCCCGCGGTCGGGGTCGCGGCGGTCGCGGGGCTGGCGGTGGCCGGTGGCGTCGCCGCGCTCGGCGGGGACGGCGCCGAGCGGGCCGGCAACACCACACGGCTCGGCTGCGCGAATCCGGTGCGGGTGGTCACTGCTTCGTCGTTCGCGCCGGTGCTGAACGCGCTGCGACCGCAACTCGACAACGGCGACGCGTGCGTACGC
This sequence comes from Actinoplanes sp. NPDC049265, assembly GCF_043197135.1. Lineage (NCBI taxonomy): Bacteria > Bacillati > Actinomycetota > Actinomycetes > Micromonosporales > Micromonosporaceae > Actinoplanes > Actinoplanes sp. NPDC049265. The sequence goes on from NZ_JBICSP010000022.1 coordinate 5,854, forward strand.
GTGGAGTTGACCGTGGCCGACGGCCGGGCCGCGATCGCCAAGGCCGAGGAGGTCGGCGCCGACGTCTGGATCCCGGACGACGCGGCCTGGGCGGGCTCGGCCGGCCGGCTCAACCTGGCTCAGCCGCCGCTGGCCGGCGCGGGCGCGACCCTGGCCACCAGCCCGCTCTACATGGTCACCGACGACGCCACCGGCGCGAAGATCCAGGCCCGGGGTGGCGGCTGGCTCGCCCTGTCCCAGCTGGCCGACCAGGACCGCGCGGTGCGCCTGGTGATCCGTGACCCGCAGAGCTCGGGCGACGGCATGCTCGGCGCGGGCGCCCCGGCCGAGGCGGTGTGGCTGGCCAAGGACATGGACGCGTCGGCGCTGTGGCTGTCCCGGGCCCGGCACCGCACCCGGATCGTCACCGGCGACGAGACGGCCATGCCGGTCACGCCGGGTGAGGTGGGGGTTGTTCCGGAGTACGCGCTGCGAAAGGCCCTCGGCGACGGTGCGGCTCGGCCGGCGATCCTGCCCGGCACCGATCACGCCGCGATGCTGCGGTTCACCTGGTTCCCGCTGGCCCAGGCGCTCACCGATCCGGCCCGGTCGGCGGCGATCGAGCGGCTCCGGCTGCGGCTGACCAGGGCCGAGAGTCAGATTCAAACGGCCGGTCTGCGTACGCCGGGACAGGCCCGGGCGGCGATCGGATCGCTTCCCGCGCCGTCGGCCGAGCCGCTCGGGGTGCTCGCCGCGCACAACGTCGACCACGTCTTCGCGACCTGGTACCCGGCCGACCGGCGTACCGACCTGCTGGTCGTGGTCGACGTGTCAGGGTCGATGGCGGCCGCCACCCCGGGCTCCCGGCAGTCCCGGATCGCGCTGGTGCGCGAGGGCGTGCAGTCGATCGGCGGGCTGCTGCCGGACGACTCGCGGATGGGGCTGTGGGAGTTCGGCAGCGAACTCGACGGCGGCCGTGACTACAAGCAGTTGCTGGCGGTGGGCGGGTTGACCGGGAGTCATCGGCGGGAGTTGCGGGCGGCGGTCGGGAAGCTCACCGCCCAGGAGACCGGGACCGGGCTGTACGACACGATCCTGGCGGCGTACCGGACGGCCCAGGATTCGTATCGGTCCGGCGTACCCAATCAGGTTCTGGTCTTCACCGACGGCAAGAACGAGTCGGACGAGAAGTCGCTGACCGCGGCGCAGCTGGCCACCGCCCTCGGCAAGGCGGCCGACCCGCGGCGGCCGGTGCTGCTCAGCGTGGTGACGTTCGGCGACGCGGGCGAGGCCAAGGTGGTCGAGAACGCGCTCGGGCCGGTGGCCGGCTACGTGGACGTCCTGCGCTCGGCCGACGAGGTGTCGGCGGTGTTCATCCACGTCGCGGCGGGCGGCCTGCACCACTGAGGTGCGGCTCCCCGCATCTCTGTTCTGCGAGCAGGAGGTGGCCGGCTCGAGCGTCCCGGCCGCCGGCGCCCGTTCCCTGCCGGCCGACGGTCAGGGCATGCGTCTCGACGACGATCTCGGCGGACATCGGCTGAGGCTACGGGACCAGGAGGGCGTCCATCCGGGCGGTGATGCGGGTGTGCAGGGCGGCGCCGGTCAGCCGGGCGGCCTCGGCCAGCGGCGGTTCGCGGGTCGCGTCGTCGCCCAGAGCGGCGGCCAGGCGGGCGCCACGGCCCTGCGGGAAGAAACGGCTGATGGTGGCGCCGGCGCGCGTACCCATGGCCCAGAGTTCTCGAGCCGTCGCGGCGTCGCCGTGGAAGGCGGCCAGCTCGGCCCCGCCCATCGCCCAGGCCCCGAGCAACGGGCGGTCGTGGGCGGCCAGCACCTCGGCCCGGGCCAGACGAAGGGCGTCGGCCGCCCGCGCGCCCAGATCCGAGGGCACGGGCCGCGCGGTCGCGATCTGGTCCCGTGCCGCCGGGTCGGAGGGCGCGGGCTGCCCTGCGGCGACCTGGTTCGGTGCCGCCGGGTTGGAGGTGGCGGGCTGCGCGGTGGCGATCTGGTCCTGGGCCGCCGGGTTGGAGGTGGCGGGCTGCGCGGTGGCGATCTGATCCTGGGCCGTCGGGTCGGAGGGCGCGGGCTGCGCGGTGGCGATCTGGTTCGGTGCCGCCGGGTCGGAGGGGGCGGGCCGGGCTGCGGCGATCCACAGCAGGATGACGGCCTGGGCGATGCGGAAGGCCGGATCCCGGGTGGTGGAGATCAGGGCTTCGGCGTGGGTGAGTGCCTCGTCCGGGCGGTCGTGGTGCAGGGAGAGTTCGGCCAGGCCGAGCCGGGCCTGGGCGGCGTCGGGCTCGTCGGACGCCGCCGTCGTCCGCAGCCGGTGCCCGGCCTCGGCGTCGCCGGCCAGGGCCAGCTGCGTGTCGAGCAGAACCCGGGTGGCCTCGGCGTCCTCGGCCGCGCCGAGCAGTTCCATGTGCTGCCGGCTGCGGCGCAGCCACTCCTCGCGGCCGGCCGCGTGCCCGGCGGCGTGCGCGGCCATGCCCATGCCCCAGTGGTCGCCGATCGCCTCGAATCGGCGGTAGGCCAGCTCGGCGTCGCCGGCCCCGTTCTGCGGCGTGAGTACGGCACGGACGAAGAAACCCATTCCCTGGAGGTACGGGTCGGAGCGCGCGATGAGCACCGCGGCGTCGGCCAGGCTCCGGTCCGGGTCGGCCTGCTCCAGCCCCGGCAACGCCGCCGCCAGCGCGGCTGCCCGCGCCGACACCTCCGTGGAACGTTCCAGGAGCAGGACCCGCAGGGCGCGGCGGGCCAGCGCGATGAGCCGGGCCGGTCCGGTGCTGCCGGCGTTGACCGCGATCAGCACGCACAGCCAGGCGAGGCGATCGGCGTGTGGCAGGGGACGGCCGGCGGCGCGGCCGCGCACGATCGCCGACCGGCGGCGGGCGGTGGGGTCGTCCAGATTCAGCAGGGTACGCGCCAGAGCACTCGCCTCGGCATGCCGCCCGCGAACCGTCCATAGCTGGAACAACGCGGTGGCGACGTCGACCGCGGCCGGTTCGTCGTCCTGTTCCAGCGCCCAGCGCACGGCCGTGATCAGGTTCTCCTGCTCGGCCGCACACGTCGCCAGCGCGGCGATCTGCCCCGGCCCGATGAATTCACCGGCCAGCGTGACGGCCCGCTCCACGGCCCAGCCGACCAGCCCGTCCATGGCCGCCGCCCGCCGCTCACCCAGCCCAACCAGATCGTGACTGCGCCGGGTCCGGTCGTCGTCGAGCCGGCCCGGGTCGTCGCTGTGCCGGGCGTGGCCGTCGCCGCGTCGGGTCAGGCCGTCGGTGGGCTGGGCCGGGCGGTCGACGGGCTCGATCTGACCGTCGGTGGGCCGGGTCCGGTCGTCGTCGAGGCGGGCCTGGCCGTATTCGCGGACCGTCTCCAACATGCGGTAGCGGTCCCCGTCCAGGCGCAGCAGGGACTGGTCGACCAGGCTCGACAGGCCGCGGCGTACGTCGGAGTCGCCCGCCGTGGCCGCGGCCAGGGCCGACGTGAACGGGGCGGGGATCACCGCCAGCCGTTCCAGCAGGTCCTGCTCGGCCGGGGCGAGCAGCGCACGGCTCCAGTCGACCGTCGCCCACAGGCCGGCGTGCCGTTCCGGCAGGCCACGCAGCGCGTCGTCGAGCAGGGTGAACCGGTCGTCCAGGCCGGCCAGCACGTCCGCGATCGGGAGGTGGCGCAGCCGGGCAGCGGCCAGTTCGAGGGCGAGAGGCAGGTTGTCGAGGCGGTGGCAGAGGGCCAGCGCCCGGTCCCGGGGCCACGTGGGAGTGGATCCGGCCGCGCGAACCCGGGATTCGAGCAGGACCAGCGCCTCGTCGTCGGGCAGTGCGGGTAGCCGGTGCACGAACTCGCCGGCCAGGCCGAGCGGGGCCCGGCTGGTGGCCAGCACTCGCGACTCGGGTGACGCCACGGCGAGCAGGTCGGTCACCACGGCGGCGGCCGCGTCGAGGAGATGTTCGCAGTTGTCCAGAACGAGCAGCCCGTCAAGCTCGACGCGATCACCAAGGGCGGCTTGGCCGGTCAGCCGGGCGTCACCAGGGGCGGCGTGAGTGGTGGGTCGGGTGTCGCCGGGGGCGGCGTCAGCGGCGGGCCGCATGTCGTCGGGGGCGGTCTCAGCGGTGGGACGGGGGCCGCCGGGGGCGGTTCGAGTGGTGGGTCGGGCGTCGCCGGGGGCGGCTTGGGTGGCCGGCCGCAGGTCGGCGAAGGTGCTGAGAACGGCGGGCCGGACCTCGGCGGGGGAGCGGAGGCCGGCCAGCTCGACGACGTGGACGGGGCCGGAGCCGGCGGCCGCGCGGGCGATCTCGGCGGCCAGCCGGGTCTTGCCCGCGCCGCCGGTCGCCACGATCGTCACCAGCGGCGCCGACCGGAGCGCCCGGCCGACGGCGGCGACGTCCGCGTCCCGGCCGACCAGCGGGGTCGCGGCCCGGCGCCAGGTCGCGGGCAGGGTGCCGGGGCGCCTCGGGCGGGTGGCCACGAGCTGACCCCGCAGCAGGGCGACGTGCGTCTCGGCCAGGATCGGTGACGGGTCGGCGCCGTACCGGTCGGCGACCTCGGCCCGCACCTGCTCGACCAGGTCGAGGGCCTCGGCGTCGCGGCCCTGCGCGGCGAGCACGCGGACCAGCAGCGCCGCGGCCGCCTCGTCGGGCGGCACCCGGGTGACCAGCATGCGCAGATCGGCCACCCCGGCGTCGGTACCGCCAGCCAGGGCCGCCTCCGCGCGCAGGGTCACCACGTCGCCGAACAGGCGGGCGACGGCGGAGGCGGACAGGTCGGGGACCTCGGGGAACAGGGCCCGCGCCCGGTCGGCGCAATCGCGGGCGGGGGCGGTCTCGCCGTCGGCCAGCGCTTTCCGGCCGTGCTCGGTCAGGGTCCGGGCCAGGACCGCGTCGACCTCGACCGCGCCGACCGAGATGCGGTAGCCGCCGGGTGCGGCCAGCACCGGTACGCCGAGCCGGCGGACCCGGCCGACCAGGGCCTGCACCGCGGCCACGGCGTCGGCCGGGAGGTCGCCTGCCCACACCGCGGCGACCAGCGCGCCGGTGGAGACCGTGCGGCCCCGCGCCTCGATGAGTTCGCGGAGCACGGCGGCCAGCCGGTCGCCGCGTACCGGCCGGCCGTCCACCGCCAGAGGGCCGAGCGTCGTGATCCGCACGGCCCCATCATCACCCGGCGAACACCTCGATCAGTTTCCGGGCCGCGTCGTCACTCATCAGGACCTGGTTGAAGGCCGCGCCCTCGGCCGCAGAGGCGGCGCTGCGGGGGAACATCCGCTGCTCGTACGCGGTCAGCGCGCCCTCGATGTCGCCGGGCCGGGCGGCGATGGCCGCGCCCAGCTCGGCGCCGTCCTGCATGGCCAGGTTGCCACCCTCGCCGTCGGGCGGCTGCAGGTGCGCGGCGTCGCCGATCAGGGTCACGCCCGGGACCCGGTCCCAGTGGTGGTCGATCGGCAGGGCGAACTGGGGCCGGTGCACCGGGGCCGTGTCACTGTCGGTGATCAGCGCGGTGAGTTCGGGGGCCCAGCCGCTGACCTCGCCGGCGATCCGGGGGATGGCCTCGGCCGGGTCGGTGAAGTCGATGCCGGCGAACCAGTCCAGCGGCCGGGACAGGACCAGGTAGGTGTGCAGGTTGCCGTCGCTCTCCCGGTGGGCCAGGAACCACTTTCCGCTCTCGTCGGTGTCGAAGGCGAACAACGAGCCGCCACCGACCATGCGCGCGGCGGCGGGGTGGCGGGTGGCCCCGTCGAACAGGAACGTCTCGATCGCCGAGCGGCCGCTGTAGCGCGGGGTGGCCGGGGAGAGCAGCGGGCGGACCCGCGACCATGCCCCGTCCGCCCCGACCAGCAGGTCCGTGGTGACGCCGCGGCCGTCGGCGAAGGTCAGCTCGTGGCGGCCGGCACCGAGGGCGCGTACCCCACTGATCTTGTGACCCCAGCGCACCGTGTCGGCCGGCAGCGAGTCCAGCAGCATCTGTCGCAGCGCACCGCGCTGCACCTCGGGGCTGCCGCCGGAGCCGTCGTCGGCCTTGTCGAACAGGATGGTGCCGTCGCGGCCGACGACCCGGTAGGCCTCGCGGCCGGGCAGGACGAGGGCGCGGAACTCGTTCATCAGGCCGGCCGCCTCGAGGGCGGGCTGCCCGTTGTAGTCGTGGATGTCGATCATGCCGCCCTGGGCCCGGGCCGTGGGCGAGGCGTCCGCCTCGTAGACGACGGCCGGGATGCCGTGCCGGTGCAGGACGCGGGCCAGGGTGAGGCCGCCGAGGCCGGCGCCGGCGATGGTGACGGGAATGTCGGTGATTGCCATGCCGAAAGGCTGGATGGGGCCGCCGACACGGCGCCGACATGCCGCCGACACGGGGTGAGAGCCCGGCCGGGGGGGTACAGCGCGAGATCGAGGGTGTCCAGGTAGTGGACACGGCGGGACGGCCCGCGACGGCCGGGCGCTCAACGGCACGGTGATGCGTGTTTGTGCTCAGAGCGCTCTGAGCACAAACACGCATCGGGCGCTACCAGGTCAGCAGGTGCCCTGGTCCTGCCAAGTGGTGGTGCTGGTGCCGGGGCGCACGCCGGTGTTGGCCACGAGCGCCTTGTACTTGCGCTGGTTCCAGTAGACCGTGTTGTTGACCGCGTACCCGTTGCGTGGCGTCCAGATCGGGCCGGGGCAGGCGTTCGACGGCGGGCTGCACGTCTGCCATGTCGCCGGGCTGGAGGTGTAGGCCACGTTGCGGTACTCGTAGTTGGTCTGCTCGTCGACGAAGTTGAACGCCGAACCGGACAGGTTGGTCCAGGCGCCGCTGTTGATGCGTACCTTCTGGCCCAGCATCTTGGTCGGGTTGGTGCAGGAGACGACCGGCTCGGTCGCGCCCGAGTCGGCGAACGTCTCGATGTCGTGGGTGTACATCTCCGGCCCCTCGGCCCGGGGCAGGTCCTGCATCAGGTAACGGTTGCCGACGCCGTCGTTCATGTTGACGTACAGGCAGATGTACGGGCCGCTGGCGCTGAACGCCTTGCTGGCGTTGCAGTACTCGTACGTGAAGGTGACCTGCTTGCCCACCGGCAGGTTGGCGCCCCAGTTCTGGCAGTGGCCGCCGGTGTCCCAGGACACGAAACAGTCGGGGTTGTTGCCGGTCAGGCCGTTGTCGTCACCGTAGTAGTAGACCCACCAGCCCTCGGTGTCGGTGTGGTAGATGCCGCCCTCGATGTTCGAGAACCACTGGCCCACCACGCCCCACGCGTTGTTGCTGATGTCCGGCACCGTCCAGCTCACGGTCCAGCCGCGGACCGAGCTCAGGTCGGCGTTGCCGTACGAGGCCCGCAGCGGGTAAACGCCCTGGGTGACCACGGTGCCGGGCGGGGGCGGCGGGTGCGGGACGGCCGACGCCGGTGCGGCCGGGCCAGCCATGACGGTCAGCACGCTCGCCGCCAGCGCGGCCGCGAACATGGTCAATCTCCGGACAGGTTTCCGAGACACAGCGCTTCCTCCAGAAGACTGCTCGCAGTAAGCAGCCGGTCAAGCGGCAGCACACCCCCGTGCGTACCGCGGGCACGCGTCCTCGCGCGCCCTGGACGGCATGTAACAGCTCCGCTTCCCCCGTGCGGCCGGACCGAGCCATCGCGTCGCGCTCGACCACGATGGACGGTCCTTTGGAAAAGATGCCCATCGATCCGGCTGGCGTCAGCGTAAACCTGATGACACCGCCCGCGACACCCCGTCCGATAGGTCGGGATCACCCGATACGATGGCCGGGTGAATCCCTTCACGGCCGGGACCGACGACCTCGAACGTTCCGCCCGGGAGTGGGTCTTCTCGCCCGAGTTGCGCGATCTGGTCGCCATCTCCGGGGCCCAGATCCCTGCGACGGGTACGAGGGAAGCCCTGGCCTGGCTCGACGACTTCTCGGCGGCCGAGTGGGATTTCCGGGCCGGCCGGGAACGCTCGGCGATGAGACCGCAGGCCTTCGAGCCGGGTGTCGCCGCGACCATCACCACGTCGCTGCGTGAGCTCGGGCTGGCCGGGCGCACCACACCGGCCGCCGGCGCGTACGACCGCATGCTGATCCTGGGCGGTGGCGCACCGGCCTGCGTCACCCGGCCGGCCTTCGCGGCGGCCCTGATCGCCGGCGGCCTGCGAGTCGGCGGGGTCGCGGCGCTGGGCAGCGACCGGCCGCTGATCGAGGTCGAGCGTGAGTTCCTGGCCGAGCTGGGCGCCGCCGGCCACACCGAGGCCGACGCGATCGCCGCGGGTTCGCGGGCGGCGTTCGGCGTCGGCCCGGTGCACGTGGTCCGCGCCATTCGCGACGAGGGCACGACGCGGGCCAACACCGCCGACACGTACGACGCCTGGCGCGCCGCCGACCCGGGCCCGCACGGCCGCGTCCTGATCGTGACGACCGAGCCCTACGTGCCGTTCCAGCATTTCGACGCGGTCCGCAAGCTGGGTCTCGGGTCCGGCTGTTCGGTCGAGACGATCGGCGTTCCGGCGGGCTTCGAACTGTCCAACGGGTTCCAGGTGCGGTTCACGCTCGCGCACTGCCTGCAGGAGGTCCGGTCGGCGATCCGTTCGCTGCGCCGGCTGCTGGCCGCCCTCGACGGCGACCGCGCGATCGCCGACTCCCGCTGACCCGGCCGGTCAGTTCTCCACGCCGGAGCCGGTGTAGGCCGGCACCTCGGCGAGCATGCCGGCGACTTCGGGATTGAGCTCGTTGCGACGCCGGTGCAGTTCCTGAATCTTCGCGTTCAGCTCGGGGTCGTCGTCGTCGCTCACGTCGAAGATCTCGAGCCGCTCGACCAGGTTCAGCCCGAGATCGTCGGTTTGATAGGTGGTCGGGTGCGTCAGGTACTCGAAGAGCCCGTCGAGGTCCTCGACGGCGAACACCGCGCTGTATTCGAAGTCGCCGCCGTGGTCGCGGCCCACGATGAAGGACTTGATCGCAGGGTTCGACCGCCCCTGCTCGCGCCAGCTCTCCAGCGCCGCCTCGATCTGCTCGCGCGTCGCGGTGGTCTTCATCGTGGCTCGATTGATGTGGTAGATCATGACCTACACCCTTAAGTTGACGACGTCAGGACTTCTTACGTCGTTAAGTTAGCGACGCCATGACAGGGCCGTCAAGGGCGGCGGCTAGTGTCCGAGGACACCATCGAAGCGAAGTGACAGACCATGCCGATCAGTGCAAGACGCGCCCGCGAACGCGCGAGCACCCGCGAGAAAATCGTCGGGGCCGCGCTGAACGTGCTCGAAACCGAGGGCGCCGCGGCACTGACGCTGCGGCGCATCGCGACCGACGCCGAGTACACCACGCCTGTCGTCTACCAGTACTTCGCGAACAAGGAAGCGCTCGTGCTGGAGCTGGTCGCGCACGGCCACCGCCTGATGGCGGCCGTGTTTCAGCAGGCCCCCGACGAGCCCGACATCGACCGGCGCATGCTGCGCATCGCGGCCGACTACGTCCGGTTCGCGGGCGAACACCCCCACCTCTACGAGGTCATGAACGGCACCACGGTCAACGCGCACGAGCGCCGGCGCGCGGCGGAGCCCGTTATCGAAGTCCTCAAAGCACTGATCAAGAACTGGTCGGACGCCCATGACGTCGTCTTGGCCGACGCCGACGAGGCGTGCGAGATCATCTGGGGGACACTGTACGGAATAGCCTCACTCGGCCAGCTCGACACGGTGGGCACCGAACGCGCACAGCGACTCGCCCAGCGAACGCTCCGCGCCATTCTTCTCGGCTGGCGCACTGGCCCACCAGAAGCCGACGGCCAAGAGGGCATCTGATCCCGCACCCAAAGACCATCAACCCCGTCCGAAACAGACGATCACCGGGTTACCAGACATCCGTCAGACCACCGGGGCGGACTGCAGGGCGTCCACCAGGAGCTGGGCGTTCTTCTTGTCCGAGCGCGGGAAGGTCAGCGAGATGCCGTCGCCGGCGTCGCCGAAACCGAGGCGGAGCAGGCTCATGAAGCCCATCTGCACCTCGACCAGCCGGACCTGGTCGCGGGGGATCTCGCCGAGCAGGGTCTTGCCCGGGCCGCCCAGGAACGTCTGCGGCAGGAAGAACATCCGCCGGTCGGTGACCACCGGGAACTGCTTGGCCGCCGCCGACGCCAGGTGCGCGCCGATCGCGCCGCCGGCCTCGAGCAGCAGACCCTGCTTGAGCGCCGTGCCCATGCGGCTACCGCCGAACTTGCCGACCATCGCCCGGGCGGCGGCCAGCGGCGTCTCGCCGGGCTGGAGGCGGGGAGCGACGATCTCGAACGCGCGGGTCTGCAGCTTCAGGTTCACGCCCACAGACGATAGGGCACGGTCAATGGCCTCGGAAGGCCTGCTCCAGCCACCACCATCGCCGCGTGCGCCAGGTTCCGTCGGTTCCGATGCGTCTCCCGGACGAACATTCCGGCGACGAGCTGGGTGACCGAACGGCGGCTCGTCGCCAGGCGTCGGCGTTGATGAATCAGGGCCGTGGCCGGAGGCGGATTCTTTCGGTTGATGTGGAGGTCGCGACTCGCTAAAGTCCGACCGCTTTCGACGGGGGGAGAGGCGGAATGCCGAACGTGGTCCGGTGGGCGTCGCGGCTGTTGCTCGGTGCGGCGGTGCTGGCGGTGCCGTTGGTCGTGGCGGGGGTGCTGGCCTGGTTGCATCTGGACGGTGGCTCGGCCGACGCCTACACCGGGGCGCTGGCCGCCGCGGGGGGAGACGCCGACGACGCGGCCGCGGAGGTGGGGCGGGCGATCGGGTTCGACACCGGGTCGGCCGTGGTGGTCGGGCTGGTCGCCGGCTATCTCGGGCGGATGGTGCGGTTCCCGCTGCGCTGGGCGCGGGCCGCCGCGCTGGTGACCGCCGTGGTCGCCTGGGCGCTGCTCGGGTGCGGGCTGGCCGCCCCGGCCGAGGGACCGACCTGGAGCGAGGGGCGGGAGCCGGCCGAGCTGGTACGGGCGCGTACCGACCTGCTGTCCGGCTGGTATCCCGGTGTGCACAGCGTGTTCGCGTTCTTCGTGCTCGCCGCCCTGACCGCCGCGGCCGTGCTGCTGCTGCGCGAGGCCGCGGCCGACTACTACCGGAGGACCGACGGTGAGGCGGCCCCGGACTGGACCTCGTTCACGCCGAAGTAGGTGTTGCTTGCTCGGAGAGCAGGCGGCTGAACGAGTTCTGGAAGATCCGCAGGCCGGACAACCCGGGCAGGGCGCTGATGCTGGTGTCCAGGCGGCGGGCCTCGGCCATGCCGGCCTCGCCGCTCATCAGCTGGCCGAAGACGAACGTGACCTCCTCGCGGGGCTGGATCGACGAGCCGACCGGCTGCCAGACCTTGTCCAGCAGGAAACGGGTGATGATCTGGGCCTTGCGGCTCGCGGCCAGGCGTTTGCGGGCCTGTGACACGTAGAACGCGACGTGTTTGCTTTCCTGCTGGGCGATGCGGCGCAGCAGTTCGGACAGGACCGGGTCGGATTCCAGGGCGGCCATCCGCTTGTACGCCGAGACCGCGGTGTATTCGTTGGCCGCGCCCCAGGACATGTGCACGGCGATGAAGTCCTTGCCGACCAGGCGGCTCAGCGTGGACTGGCCGGCCGGGTCGAGATAGTCGCGCCAGCCGAACTTGAGGCGGTTGGCCCGCAGCTGGTCGAAGCCGATCTCGATGCCGTGCATGCGCAGGACCGAGGCCAGCGCCTCGCCGTGCCAGAACTCCTCACGGTTCCACGTGATCATGAACCGGGCGACGTCGTCGTCGGTGTGCGACGGCGTGGTCAGCAGGTCACGGGTGTAGCAGATGGTGTGGTACTCGACGTCGGTCATGTAGCGCAGGGTGCGCAACGTGTCGGCGGGCAACGGGTGGTCACGGAAGTGGTCGAGGTCGAGGTCGTCCCATCGGACCGCGCGGGAGCCGGCCGCGTACTCGTCGATGTCGAAGGCCATGGTCGCGACGCTACCTATCTATCGTTTCCGAAGTCGTGCGGAGATTTTCGCACCGATGCGTTCGGTGAGACCCGCGATCGCCGCGACTTTGCGGCCGATCGCCTCGGCCCGGGCCCGGCCGGCGGCCGAGCCGAAGACCACCTCGTGGAACCGGCGCCGGTCGGCGATGGCCCGGCGCAGCGAGCCGATCGGCCAGACGGCGCGCCGCAGCTCGCCCCGGGCGAGCCGCTGGGCCCGCTCGGACGTGGTCAGGCGCCGGTGGGTCTCGGCGGCGAAGAACTCCTCGTGCCGGCGCTTGATCGAGGCGATGCGGTCGATGACTTTGCCCAGGGCGCCGTTGCCGGCGCGTTCGGCCAGAGTCTGGTACGCCGCCCCGAGCACCCACTCGTCGATCAGCCCGGCCGCCATGTGCGCCCCGACGATCGCGTCCCGCTGCCCGATCGCCATCACCGTGCGCCACAGCGGCCCCCGCCACGCCCGCCGCTCGCCCCAGCGTTTGCGGGCCTCGCCCTCGGCCGCCGCCCGCGCCCGCGGGTCGCCGTGCGCCTCGAGCACCGCGTCCAGCGCGTCGGCGATCCAGGACCGTTCGTACGCCCAGGTCACCAGGAAGGCGGTGACCCGCGCGTCCTTGTGGGTGGCGGTCATCAGCACGTCGCGCAGGTGTTCCATGGTGGCGCCCTCGACCCGGCCGAGGAAACGAACCAGCTCGCGGTCGGCGGGTGCGAGCGGTTCGGCCTCGAACGGCGCCAGGTCGAGTTCGGCCCGGAACGGGCCCTGTGCGGTTTTGGTGAACGCGCGGACGTCGAAGTCCGTCGTCCTCTCCTGCACCTCTGTCACTTCTCGGTTGCCTCCCTCCGGGCCTGGTCGATCACGTCGGCGACGGGCCGGCCGGTCGCGGTCGCCGCGGCCAGAGCATCGTCGTACTCCGGCTGCACGGTCACCAGGTCGGGGCCCAGGTATCCACGTTTCACCGCCACCGGTTGCCCGGCAACAGTGACCTTGACCTCGTCGCGGCGAAGGTGCAAGCGGCGTACACCGTGGATTCGGAGACCTAGCGTCGTCGTATGGGTGAAGATCTGACGGCACACCAGGTCGATCCGGGACTCGCCGGCCAGCACGGTGAGCACCTGGCCGGGCCGGCCCTTGCGCATCAGCACGGGCGTACACCAGGCGTCCGCCGCACCGACCGAGCGCAACCGTTCCAGCAGATCAGGCCAGACCCGGGGGTCCAGGTCATCGATCGTGGCCTCGATCTGACTCAGCTCTGTCGCCGACCAGTCGGTGGCGGCCGCGGCGCCGGCGCCGGTGCCGAGCAGCACCCGGAGGATGTTGGGGTGGGTGTCCGGGTCGCGGGTGCCGGCGCCGGCGCCGACGGCACGGGCGGTCATCGCCGGCGGCGGGCCCCAGGCGGTGGCCAGGGCGACGAGCAGGGCGGCGCCGGTCGGGGTGCACAGCTCCATGGTCGCCGGGTGCGCGGCCATCGGGGCGCCGGCCGCGGTCAGGATTTCGAGGACGGCGGGGGCGGGCAGGGGCATGCGGCCGTGGGCCGACCGGCCGGTGCCGGAACCGGCGGCGACCGGGCCGACCACCCGGACCGCGCCGGGGGCGAGCAGGCCCAGGTCGTGCAGGGCGAGCGCGCAGCCGACCACGTCGGCGATGGCGTCCAGGGCGCCGACCTCGTGGAAGTGCACGTCGGTGACTGGGATGCCGTGCACCCGGGCCTCGGCCTCGGCCAGCCGGGTGAAGGCGGTCGCGGCGAGGTCGTGGGCGGCGGCGGGCAGCGCGGCGGCTCCGATGATCGCGAGCAGGTCGGGCAGCCCGCGGTGGGTGGTGGTCTCGGGCGCGGTCACGTCGGCCTTGGTGGCGCGGAAGCCGTGGCGGCGTACCTCGGTGGCCTGGAGTTCGATCGGTTCGACCCGCAGCGCGCGCAGCCCGGCCGCGACCACCGACCGGTCCGCGCCGGCGTCGAGGAGCGCGCCGAGCAGCATGTCGCCGGCCGCCCCGTTGGACGGGTCTGCCCAGAGCAGGTTCATGCCGGGAGTGTCCCCAACCGGCGGGCGATCCGGGCGGCTGCCACGCCCGCGCCGAACCCGTTGTCCACGTTGACGGTGACGATGCCGGGGGCGCAGCTGTTGATCATGGCCAGCCAGGCGGTGACGCCCTCCAGGTTCCAGCCGTAGCCGACGCTGGTCGGCACCCCGATCAGCGTGGTGCCGGTCAGGCCGCCGATCACCGACGGCAGCGCGGCCTCCATGCCGGCCACGGCGATCACCACGTCGGCGGCGTCGATCCGGTCCCGTTCGGCCAGCAGGCGGTGCAGGCCGGCCACGCCGACGTCGACCACCATGTCCGGCGTGGAGCCGAAGACCCGGACGGTCCTGGCGCACTCGGACATGACCGGCAGATCGCCCGTACCCGCGCCGACCACGGCGACCACCCCGACCGGCGTGGGCAACGGTCCGAGTGTGGCCGTGCGGGCGACCTCGTCGAGCTCGGCCCCGGGCAGCTCGGCCCGGCACCGCGCGACCGCCTCGGCCGACAGGCGGGTGGCGAGCACGGCCCGATCGGGGTGGGCCCGGTGCAGCGCGGCGAGGGCGCCGACGATCTGCTCGGGCGTCTTGCCCGTCCCGAACACCACCTCCGGATCGCCGGTGCGGGTGGCCCGGTCGACATCGAGCCTCGCGTAACCGAGATCATCGACAGGTGACCGGGACACCCCCTGGTGGTTAGCTTGAGCCATCGCTCCCCGTCTCGATAGGAGTTGGACCGTGGTCGTCTCTGCCGTTTCGCCTGCTGTGGACCGGATGCTCGGCGACATTGCCGGGTACGGTCGCACGCTGGTGGCATTCTCCGGCGGCGTCGACTCTAGTGTCGTGGTGGCCGCCGCCGCCCGTGCTCTCGGCAGCGACCGCGTGATCGCCGTCACCGCCGTGTCACCCGCTGTGCCCGCCGCCGAGGTCGCCTTCAGTGGTGAATTCTGCGCTGCCCTCGGCGTCGAGCACCGGCTGGTCGACACGAACGAGATGGACGTGGCGGGGTATCGGGAGAATGGGCCGACCCGTTGCTACTTCTGCAAGAGCACGCTGCTCGACACGGCCGCCGAGCTGGCCCGGCACGAGCACTTCGACAGCATCGCGGTCGGCACCAACGCCTCCGACCTGGCGGCGGGCTTCCGTCCCGGGATCCGGGCGGCGGCCGAGCGCGGGGTGCGGACCCCCCTGGCCGACGCCGGGCTGGACAAGGCCGCGGTGCGGGCGCTCGCCCGGGCCTGGTCTCTCACCACGTGGGACAAGCCGGCGGCTGCTTGCCTGTCCAGCCGGATCGCGTACGGTCTGGCCATCACCCCGGCCCGGTTGAACCGCGTTGAACAGGCCGAGCGGGACCTGCGACGGGTGCTTACCCCGCACGGGTTACGCGACCTGCGCGTGCGTGATCTTGGCGATAGCGTGCGGGTCGAGGTTGATGCGAGGCTGGTCGACCAGGCTAGAGGTGACGAGGAGGTACGGCGGACCGTCCAGCAGGCGGGCTTCGACGGCACACCAATGGTGGTGGAGCCGTTCCGGTCCGGGTCGATGAACGAGATGCTGGCGGAACCCGAGCGGTGGCGTCACGCGTAAGTCTGTCGATCTCGTCGCACGATGTGAGCTCACGCATCCTGTAACGTAATCGTCATTGCCGATGATCAACGTCTAAGCAGGCCGTTCGGTTAGGTGGACATTGGGGAATATCGATCAGGCCGAGGGGCATGGGCAGGCCGGACACCTGCTCCTGACGGGGGCGACGGGCTTCCTCGGCCAGGCGGTGCTGGAACGCGTCCTGGCCAGCCATCCACAGTTGCGCGTCACGCTCCTGGTGCGCGGCCGTACGGGCACGACCGCCCAGGAACGCGTCGACCGGCTGCTCCGGCAGCCGGTCTTCTCGAAGTGGCGGGAACGGGTCGGCGCCGAGGCGGCGGCCGCGCAGGTCGCCGACCGGGTCCGCGTGCTCGACGCGGACCTGGGCAACCGTGACCTGACCCTGCCCGACGACCTGACCGCGTTGATCCACGGCGCGTCGACCGTGTCCTTCGACCCGCCCGTCGACGAGGCCTTCCGGACCAACGTGCAGGGCGTCCGCGACCTGTACGACGCGGTGCTGCGATCCGGCGGCAACCCGCACGTCGTGCACGTCTCGACCGCGTACGTCAACGGCGTACACCACGGCCCCGTGCCCGAGCTGTCGCTGAAGCACGACGTCGACTGGCGGGCCGAGCTGGCCGCGGCCGAGGCCGCCCGGGCGTTCAGCGAGGCCGACTCGCGCCGCCCGGCCGTGCTGCGCGGGCTGTTCGCCGAGGCCAAAAAGGTGCACGGCAAGTCCGGTCCGCGCTCCACCGCGGTCGCGGCCGAGGCCCGCCGCCAGGAGTGGGTGGAGAAGCAGCTGGTCGAGCACGGCCGGCTGCGGGCCAAGGTGGCCGGCTGGCACGACGTGTACACGTTCACCAAGGCGCTGGGGGAGCGGGTCGCCGAGACCCTGCTGACCGGCAAGCGCCCGCTGACCGTGGTCCGTCCGGCCATCGTCGAGAGCGCGCTGCGGCACCCGTACCCGGGCTGGATCCAGGGTTTCAAGATGGCCGAGCCGCTGATCATGGCTTACGGCCGGGGCCAGCTCACCGAGTTCCCGGGCCGCCCGGACGGCATCTTCGACGTGATCCCGGTCGACATGGTGGTCGGCGCGGTGCTCGCCGCTGCGCTGCGCCCGCCCGACCCCGACGACCCGCACTACCTGCACGTGAGCTCGGGCGACCGCAACCCGCTGACGTTCCGGGAGACGTACGAGCACCTGCACCGGTTCTTCACCGAGAACCCGATGACCGACGGCTCGTACGGCCACGTCATCGCGCCGACCTGGGAGTTCCCCGGTTTCTCGCGGGCTGACCGGATGCTGCGGACCGGTGAGAAGATCCTCGACCTGGCTCAGGACGCCCTGCTCCGCAGCGGGCACAGCGAACGTTCCCGGCGCTGGCAGGACCGGCTCACCACCACGCGGGAAGAGACGGACGCGCTGCGCCGGCTGGCCGACCTGTACGGCGACTACGTGCAGAACGAGGCCGTCTACCGCACCGACAAGCTGCTCGCGCTGAACAACTCGCTGACCGCCGAGGAGAGGGAATCCGGCGGCTTCGACCCGGCCGACATCGACTGGAACGTCTATCTGCGGGAGATCCACTTCCCGGCGGTGACCGGCAGCCGGCGCGGCCCGGACCGGCGCCGGTCCCGCAGCCGCGGGCCCCGCGAGGTCAACCCGACCGGGGACAGCCGCACGGTCGCCGTCTTCGACCTCGAGGGCACGATCGTCAGCTCCAACCTGATCGAGACCTACCTGATGGCCAAGCTCAACGAGCTCCCCCGGGGCGAGTGGGCCGGCGAGATGGCCGACCTGCTCAGCAAGATGCCGCGTTACCTGCGGGCCGAGCGCAACGACCGGGGCGAGTTCATCCGCACCTTCATGCGCCGGTGGGAGGGCTTCGAGGAGGCCGAGCTGCGCAAGGTGGTCGCCGACAAGGTGGGTGACGCGCTGCTGCGCCGGGCCCACCCGCAGGCGATCCGGCGGATCCGGCAGCACCGCCGGGCCGGGCACCGCACCGTGCTCATCACCGGCACGCTGGACGTGCTGGTCGAGCCGATCGCGCCGCTGTTCGACGAGACGGTCACCTGCCGGCTGCACGTCCGCGACGGCGTCTGCACCGGCTTCCTCGACCGGCCCCCGCTGGTCGGCGAGGCCCGGGCGGCCTGGCTGGTGCAGTACGCCGAAACCGCCGACCTGGATCTGGCGTCGTCCTACGCGTACGGCGACAGCTACTCCGACCGGCCACTGCTCGAAGCGGTCGGGAACCCGGTCGCGGTCAACCCCGACCCGCACCTCTACCGGCACGCCACCCGCAAACGCTGGGCCGTGGCCGACTGGACGAAACACACGATGAGCGCGGTCGACTCGATGGTGGAGACGGTCTGGTGAAGCAACAAGCACTGGAATACCACCGCTCGCCGAGCCGGTACTTCGCCGGGCGGGTGGTCACCGGCACCCGGATGGGCGGCCGGGTGTCCGGCACCGTCGCGGCCAAGGTGGCACCGCTCAAGCACGTGCAGCGACAGGACCCGGATCTGCCCGGCACCGGATGGACCCGGGTCCGCCCGCTGCTGTCCGGCATCTGCGGCTCCGACCTGGGCCTGCTGACCGGCCGCAACTCGCCGTACCTCTCGCCCCTGATCTCGACGCCCTTCGTCCCGGGCCACGAGGTCGTCGGCGAGACTCTGGACGACCTGGACGGCCTGCCCAAGGGCAGCCGGGTGGTGCTCGACCCG
Source organism: Actinoplanes sp. NPDC049265 (assembly GCF_043197135.1). Lineage (NCBI taxonomy): Bacteria > Bacillati > Actinomycetota > Actinomycetes > Micromonosporales > Micromonosporaceae > Actinoplanes > Actinoplanes sp. NPDC049265. The sequence continues at coordinate 24,071 of NZ_JBICSP010000022.1, forward strand.
GTGCTCGGCTGCGTGCCCCGCGGGCTCGAACCGTGCCCGAACTGCGCGATGGGCCAGCACAGCCGGTGCGACAACATCACCGCGGGCAAGCTCACGCCCGGCATCCAGACCGGGTTCTGCGCCGACACCGGCGGCGGCTGGAGCCGGCAGTTCGTCGCCCACCGCAGCCAGCTGCACGCGGTGCCCGACACCCTGCCCGACGAGACCGCCGTGCTGGTCGAGCCGCTGGCCTGCGCGGTGCACACGGTCAAACGGGCCGACGTGCCGCCGGACGCGACGGTGCTGATCATCGGCGCCGGTACGGTCGGCCTGCTCACCATCCTGGCCCTGCGCGCCTTCACCAAGGCCGGTCCGATCGTGGTCATCGCCAAGCACCCGCGGCAGCGGGAACGGGCCCGCGAACTCGGCGCCACCGACGTGATCGGCTCCGACCGGGCGCTGCGGACGCTGCGCCGCAAGACCGGCGGCTTCGTGCTCAAGCCCGAGCTCGGCGAGGAGTTCCTGCTCGGCGGGGCCGACGTCGCCTTCGACTGCACCTCGGGCAGCGGCATGACCACGGCCACCCGGGCGGTCAAGGCGGGCGGCACGGTCGTGATGGCCGGCATGCCGAACTCGGGCGCCGACCTCACGCCGGTGTGGTTCCGCGAGTTGAACATCGTCGGCGGGTACGCCTCCGGTGGCGAGGACTTCCCGGACGCGATCGGCCTGGCCCAGGACGCACCGCTCAAGGGCTTCGTCGACGCGGTGTACTCATTGCGACGCTGGACGGAAGCCGTTCAGCACGCCACGTCAGCCGGACGGCTGGGTTCCACGAAGGTCGTCTTCAACCCGAGACTGGATTAGCAGATGACCACGAAAGATGAAGAGGGAGACCGATGAGCCGGCCCGGGTTCGTGCTCGAGGTGGACGAGCGTACGCCCGCCCTGCTGATGCACCAGGGCGAGGGCTTCCGCCTCGAGAAGCTGCCACTCGGCAGCCGTGTGATCTATCCGCCGGAGTCGCTGCCCGGCCTGCGGGACGTGGACGAGGAGATCCGGAAGGCGCTGGCCGCCCCGGTCGGTCGTCCGCCGCTGTCCGAGCTGCTGTACGCCGGCATGCGCCTGACCATCGTCTTCGACGACCTGTCGCTACCCCTGCCCCAGATGCAGACGCCGGACATCCGGCAGCGCGTCATCGAGCACGTGCTGGAGGCGGCCGCGGCCAAGGGCGTCGACGACGTCGAGCTGATCGCCGGCAACGCGCTGCACCGCCGGATGACCCCGGCCGAGCTTAAGCGCACCGTCGGCGACCGGGTCTACCGCTCGTTCTTCCCGCACCACCTGAAGAACCACGACGCCGAGGACAAGGAAAACCTCAAGGAGATCGGGCACACCCGGCACGGCGAGGTCGTCGAGATCAACCGCCGGGCGGCCGAGAGCGACCTGATCGTGTACGTCAACATCACGCTCACCCCGATGAGCGGCGGCCCCAAGTCGGTGTCGGTCGGGCTGGCCTCGTACCGCAGCCTCAAGCACCATCACAACGTGCACACGCTGCGGAACTCGAAGTCGTTCAACGACCCGCCGAACAGCGCGATGCACCACTCGTACGACCGCATGGCCGCCCTGCTGGCCGAGAACGTCAACGTCTTCCAGATCGAGACGACGGTCAACAACAACATGTTCCCCAAGCAGATGGACTTCCTGAACAAGCGGGAATGGGAGTGGAACCTCAAGGACCAGGCCGCGTTCCTGGCCGTCCGGCGGGCCAACGAACTGGTGCCGCCGGCCAAGCGCCGGCAGATCTGGCACCGCACCTCGGCCCCGTACGGCGTCACCGGGGTGAACGCCGGCGCGCCCGAGGACGTGCACCCGCTCACCCTCAAGAACGTCCTGCGGCAGCAGCTCACCGAAGTCAACGGGCCGTCCGACATCGGCATCTGGGGCCTGCCGTACATCTGCCCCTACAACGTCAACTCGATCATGAACCCGATCCTGGTGATGAGCCTCGGCCTCGGATACCTGTTCAACATGTATCGGAACCAGCCGATCGTCCGGCCCGGCGGGGTGGCGATCTTCTACCACCCGGTGCCCAACGAGTTCCACTCGGTGCACCACCCGAGCTACATCGACTTCTTCGAAGAGGTGCTGGCCGAGACCACCGACCCGGTGGCCATCGAGACCAAGTTCGAGGAGCAGTTCGCCACCGACCCGTGGTATATCCACCTGTACCGGAACAGCTACGCCTACCACGGCGTACACCCGCTCTACATGTGGTACTGGGGTTCGCACGCGCTCGAGCACCTCGGTGACGTGATCTTCGTCGGTGGCGACCGCAAGACCACCGAACGGATGGGCTTCCGCTCGGCCTCCACCCTCGACGACGCGCTGCAGATGGCCCGCGAGCGGGTCGGCAGCAGCCCGACCATCACCTACCAGCACACCCCGCCGATCACGATGGCGGACGTGCGATGAAGCGGTCGTGGCTCGCCGGCCTGCGTGAGGACTGGCGGATGCTGCGGCAGTCGCGCGACGTTCAAGGGCGCACGCGTACGCCGCGGACCGCGCAGTCCCACGAGATCGTGCACCGGCCGAGCCCGTTCGGCACCGCGTGGGCGCGTACCCCCGTGGTCCAGGCGGCCCGGCAGGTGATCCAAACCGGCCTGCTCAAGCCGGTCACCTGGAACACCGTGAAGCCGGACGTCGAGGGGCTCGACCACCTCGACGGCCTGGACGGCCCGGTGGTCATCGTGGCCAACCACTCGAGCCACCTCGACGCCCCGCTGATCATCGGCTCGGTGCCGACCCGGCTGCGCCGCCGCCTGGCCGTCGGCGCGGCCGCCGACTACTTCTTCGACAAGAAGTGGGCGGCCGTCATCACCGCGGTGGTGTTCAACGCGTTCCCGATCGAACGGCGAGGCTCCGACCGCCGCCGCAGCCTGGCCCCCCAGCTGCTGGCCGACGGCTGGAACCTGCTGCTGTTCCCCGAGGGCACCCGCAGCGAGGACGGCTGGATGACCCCGCCGCGCCTGGGCCCGGCCCACCTGTGCGTCCAGCGCCGGGTGCCGATGGTCCCGGTGGTGCTCCGCGGCACGTACGCGGCCATGCCCCGCGACCGCAACTGGCGCCCCGGGCAACACCGTGTCGTGGTCCGCTACGGCAAGCCGATCCACCCCGAGCCCAACGAGGGCGCCCGCGCGTTGCACGCCCGGATGATGAACGCGCTGGCCCGCCTGTGGGCCGAGGACGAGCTCGGCTGGTACGGCTCGTTGCGAGCCCAGGCCAAGGGCGAGCTGTCGCTGCCGACCGGCCCGCTGGAGATCACCTCCGGCGATCAGCCGTCGCCGCAGGGCCCGCGCGCGGTCGTCCCGTCCGGCTCCTGGCGCCGTGTCTGGGAGGCGAGCCGTCCGATGCCACCGGGCGACAAGAAGCGTTAGCCCCCTGGGTTGCCCGGCGAGGAGGTTTTCGCAGCATCGTCCTGGGGCGTTGAGCCGCGGGCCGTGGCCGGCGGACACTCCGAGGAGCACATGAGGGACACCGCCCCGTGAGGAGGCTGCCATCATGCCCCGGAAACTACTGCCGAAACCTCGTCCCGCGCTCGCCCACCGCGTGGACGGCTCGTCCGATGTGTACCGCCTGACCTCGATCGGCGTACCGGAGGTGACAACCGGTACGGTCGCGGTCGAGGTGCGGTGCGGTGCGGTGCGGTGCGCCCAACCGGTCAGCTGCGTCATCGACAGCCCGCGGAATCGGGTCCGTCGCCTCCGCCGCCGGGATGTCAGCGGCGGCTTCCGCGACTGCAACGCCGAGCCGCTGATCGACGGCCCGCTGTAGGGGCCTCAGAAGGTCATCGACTGCTCCTCGTACGGCGCGCCCGGCGTCCGCGTTGACATGCGACATTCGAAATCAATAGCTTTGACTGCGTTGTAAAAGCGAATGAAGCGGGGGAGTGCTGTGAAGGTACGCAGGTATGCGACAGCGGGAATCGCGGCTCTGGTCGCGAGCGCGGGAGTGGTCGCATTGTCGAGCTCGCCGGCACAGGCGGGCCGGGGATGCGGCCAATACGTGGTCGAGGGCAGATGGAGTGCGTTTGCCTGCGTGAGCCACTCGGGCGACTGGGCCTACGCCAACGGCGAACTCAACGTCCGACCCGCGAGCTGCGCGACCTGGCGGGTCTACCTGGTCGCCGAGGGAGTCGACGGCGATGTCCTCCTCACCTCGACGTCCGCGCTGCCGTGCACCACGATCCAGGGGACGACGGACGCGACGGTGTCCATTCCGACCAGGACGAAGAGCCGGGTCGTGGTCTGGGATTCGGCCGGCAACCGCATCCTGTCCCTCCAGAGCAAGGCCTACAACGGGCTGTGACGGGGTTCAGACTCGTCACGCCGGCCGGTTCTGGTCGCTGAGGAGGGCGACCAGTTCCGCGGGCGGGTTGTCGCCGAACATGCTGGCCATGAGCTCCTCGTCCTTCGGGACCTCGGCGGTGCGGGGGAACATCGCCGGCTCGTACTCGGCGATGGCCGCATCGGGGTCCCGGGGGTGCGCGGCGATCGCCCGGCCCAGCTCGGCCCCGTCGAGCATGGCCAGGTTGGCGCCCTCGCCGTTGGGCGGCACCAGATGCGCCGCGTCGCCGATCAGGGTCACGCGGGGGACCGGTTCCCAGCGGTGGCCCAGCGGCAAGGTGTAAATGGGGCGCAGGATCGGGCCGTGGTCGGCCTCGGTGATCAGGGCGGTGAGCTCGGGGGCCCAGCCGGCGAACTCGCGCGCCACCGGCCCGGCCAGGTCGTCCTCGTCGAACCAGTCCAGTGGCCGGTCGAGCACCGCGTACATGTGCAGGGTGTCGCCGCGCTCGCGGTGCGCCATGATCGTCTCGCGCTCACCGGGGGTGGCCATCGACCCGCCGCCGACCGCCCGGGCGGTGGCCGGGTGCCGGGTGTCGGCCTCATAGAGGTAGGTCTCCACGAAGCACTGTCCCGCATAGGTGGGGGTGGCGGTGGACAGCAGGGGCCGGACCTTCGACCAGGCCCCGTCCGCGCCGACCAGCAGCTCGGCCGTGATCGTGGAGCCGTCGGCGAAGGTCACCTCGCGGCGGCTGTCCACACTGGTCACCTTGTGTCCCCACCGGACCGTGCCCGGCGGCAACGCGTCGATCAGCATCTGCCGCAGGTCGCCGCGCTGCGCCTCGGGCCGGCCGCCGGTGCCGTCGTCCTTCTTCTCGTACAGCAACCGGCCGTCGGGGGCGACGAACCGGAACGCCTGCCGGCCCTCCAGGACGATGGCCCGGAACTCGTCCGTCAGGCCGGCCGCCTCGAGCGCGAGCTGCCCGTTGTAGTCGTGGATGTCGAGCATGCCGCCCTGGGCGCGCGCCCCGGGGGACGCCTCGGCCTCGTAGATCGTGGCCGGGATGCCGTGCACGTGCAGGACGCGGGCCAGGACCAGCCCGCCCAGGCCGGCACCGATGATCGTGACTGGTGTGGTCATGCTTCCTCCTCCGAGCGGAATGTCGGAGACACCGTGGCCCGGGCGGCTGGCACGGAACGCTCAGGCCGCTGGCGCGAGGCGCACAGGACGCTGGCACGCGAGGACGGCCGGGCCGGGCGTCAACCGGCGTTGTCGCGGGTGGCGAAGCCGGTGAGGTGGGCGTAGGCGACGGCGTGGGTGCGGTCGCGCAGGCCCAGCTTGCGGAGGATGTTGGAGACGTGGGTCTTGACGGTCTGCTCGCCCACCCGCAGGCGGTCGGCTATCTCGGCGTTGCTGTGGGCCCGGGACAGCAGCTGCAGCACCTCGCGTTCGCGGGTGGTCAGGCGGTTGATCGCCGCGTCGGGCTCGGGGGTGGCCAGCGACTCGGCGAAGCGGCCGAGGTGGCGGCGGACGATGGACGGGTCGATCAGGACGTCCCCGCGGGCGGCGATCCGGATGGCGGAGATCAGCTCCTCGGGGGGCATCGACTTGAGCAGGAAGCCGAGGGCGCCGGCGGTCACCGCCTCGCGGACGTAGTCATCGCTGTCGTGGGTGGTCAGGACGATGATCCGGGTGCGGTTGCCGGGCACGGACAGGATGGACCGGGCCGCGCCCAGGCCGGTCCGGCGGGGCATGCGGACGTCCAGGACGGCCACGTCGGGGCGCAGCCGCTGGACCTCGGCCACGGCCTGCTCGCCGTCGGCCACCTCGGCCACGCAGTCGATGTCGTCCTGGGTGTCGAGGATCGCCCGGAAACCCGAGCGGAACAGGGCGTGGTCGTCGGCGATCAGCACGGTGATGGGGGTGGTCATCGGCTCGGCTCCAGGTCGACGGAAACGGCGGTGCTCCAGGTGCGGCCGTCGGGGCACGGGCCGCTGTCGACCCGGCCGCCGAAGAGGCCGGCGCGGTTGCGGATGCCGGTCAGGCCGCGGCCGGCCCGACCGGCGGTTCCGGGGTGATCCGCCGGGGCGTACCCGTTGACGGTCTCGAGCTCGACCACCCCGGCGCCGTAGCGAACCGTCACGTCGATGGCGTGGCCGTCGCCGTGCCGCAGCGCGTTGGTCAGCATCTCCTGAACGATGCGGTAGAGGGCGGTGTCGAGCGAGTCGGGCAGAGCGCGGGGCGGGCCCGACACGTCCAGCCGCACCTCGATCCCGGCCGCCCGTACGCCGGCCAGCAGGTCGCTGATCTTCGCCAGCCGGGGCTGCTCCTCGTCGGTCGCGGTCCGGCCGTGCAGCAGGTCCAGCATGTTGCGCAGGTCGCCGAGGGCGGACCGGCTGGCGTCCTCGACCGACCGCAGCGACGCCAGCGCGGGCTCGTCGGTGTCGGTGCGGGACAGGCGCAGCCGGGCCGCCCCGGCGTGCACGCTGATCGCGCTGACGTGGTGGGTGATGACGTCGTGCAGGTCGCGGGCGATGGCCACGCGGTCCTCGGCGACGGCCCGCTCGACCGCCTCGCGGGCGTCGCGCTCCTCCAGCTCGGCCTGCCGCCGCAACTCATCCAGGTGCTTGCGCCGGGCCGTGGTGTACCGGCCCACCAGCCACGAGACCAGGCCGAACTTGCCGCCCTCGACCAGCACCGCCGCGTCCATCGGGAACCCGCGGACGAGGTGGGCGACGAGCAGGCCACCGACCACCACACCGAGCGTGGCGACGGCCTGGGCGCCGCGCAGCCAGGCGCCGGCCCGGTAGGTCGCGACCAGCAGCCCGGCCTCGTTGAGGTCCAGCGGTACGCCACCGAGCAGCACGGCGCCGCCGACGCTGACCGCCACCGCGGCCGTGGCGACCAGGCCGGACCACCGGGTCGGGGTGGCCAGCGCGGCGTCGCTCACCACGATCGCCAACAGCACCACCGGCCACGCCGGGTGCTCGCCCGGCACGTCCTGCAGCAGGAAGAGCAGCACATCGGTCACCACGCAGACGCCGGCGATCAGCAGGGACTGGCGGGTGAGGCGGTCGCGCGCCCAGGTGGGAGTGGTCAACGGGCTCCTTCGACGGGGGGTTCCGCGATCATGGCCGGTGGCGGCAACCCCCACATCCCGCGTACGGGGGAGAAGAACCACGACCGCGGAGGGACGTTTCCGGGCCGCCCAATTCCTAGCGTTCCCGGCCATGACGAAGTCGAAGATCATCGCCGCCGCCGTGGGCGTTCTGGTCGTCCTCGGGCTCGGCTACCTCAACCTGCCGACGCGGGCGCTCGAGGTTCCCGAGGGTGCCAGGCCCGGCTCGATGACGCTGCGGGACTGCGAGTACGACACCGAGGCGGGCCGGGTGCCGGCCGACTGCGGCACGCTTGTCGTACCCGAGAGCCGGCGCGACCCGAAGTCCGACCTGATCGCGCTGCCGGTGATCCGGGTCCGGGCCACCGGGCCGGCCCGGCGGGAGCCGATCTTCCGGCTGGGCGGCGGCCCCGGTATCACCAACCTGACGTTTCCGCAGGCCAACCGGCTGACCACCGGGCACGACCTGGTCCTGGTCGGCTACCGGGGCGTGGACGGGTCCCGCCGGCTGGACTGCCCCGAGGTCGCCGGCTCGTTGCGGTCGTCGGCCGACCTGGCCGCCCCGAAGGCGCAGAGCCTCACGGCCAAGGCGTTCTGGGCCTGCGCGAAGCGGCTCACCGGCGACGGCGTCGACCTCACCTCATACTCGATCGTGGACCGGGTCGAGGACCTCGAGGCCGCCCGTACCGCCCTCGGCTACCAGCGGATCAACCTGCTCAGCTCCAGCGCCGGAACCCGCACCGCGATGGTCTACTCGTGGCGTCACCCCACGTCGCTGTTCCGCTCGGCCATGGTGTCGGTCAACCCGCCCGGCCACTTCATCTGGGACCCGCGCATCACCGATTCCCAGATCGGCCAGTACACCCAGCTGTGCCGGGCCGACAGCCGGTGCTCCGCGCGTACCCCCGATCTCGCGGCCTCGATGCGCGAAGCCGCGACCGACATCCCCGAGCGCTGGGGCCCGCTGCGCGTCAAGGGCACCAACGTCCGCATCGAGGGCATGTACGGCATGCATTACAACGGCCCGGCGTCCGGCCCGGTCAACGCGCCGACCCTGATCGACGCCTACCTCAGCGCCGCCGAGGGCGACCGCAGCGGCTTCTGGGCCATGTCAGCGCTGGGCGACGTGCTGCTGCCCGACTCGATCGTCTGGGGCGAGTTCGCTTCCTTCGCGATGATCGACGCTCCGGCCGTCAAGAAGTACTACGAAGCCGGCGGCGACCCCGGCTCGATCCTGCACAACGCGGGCAGCGAATTCCTGTGGGGCGGCCCCGGCGGCGTCGCCACGGTGTGGCCGGACAGCCCCGGCAACGCCGAGTACCGCGCCATGCGCCCCAGCGACGTCGAGACGCTGCTGGTCGGCGGCACCGTCGACTTCTCCACCCCGGCCGAGCTGGCCACCCGGGAACTGCTGCCGTCCCTGCCCCACGGCCACCAGGTGGTCCTCGGCGAGCTGGGGCACACGGCCGACTTCTGGGAGCACCGGCCGGAGGCGGGCCGGCATCTGCTGACCACGTTCTACGACACCGGCGCGGTGGACGCGTCGCACTTCGACAAGCGTCCGGTCGACTTCACGCCGACGCCGCTGAGCATGCCCGCGATCGGCAAACTCCTGATCGGGGTCACCAGCGGGCTCGCCCTGATCGCCGTGCTGCTCCTGGTGATCCTGCTGCGCCGTCGCTTCCGGCCGCGTACCGGGGTGCTGCTGCGGCTGCTGACGCCGGTCCCGCTCGGCCTGGGCGGCTGGTGCCTGGCGGCGCTGCTGGTCTGGATCGCGTGGCCCGGCACCTATGTCGGCAGCGCGTCGGTCGCGGTGCCGGCGGTCGGGCTGAGCGTCGGCCTCGGCGCGTGGGCGGCCTGGAACCGGGACGACCGCGATGCTCGGACCCGGCGGCTCGGGCTGATCGCGGCCGTCGGCGGCGCGCTGGCCGGGGCGATCCTCGGGTTCGGGGCCGGGGCCGGCATCACCGCGCCGGTGATCGCGGTGGCCGGCGCGGCGACGGTGACGAATCTGGGGCTGCTGGCGGTCCGGTTCCGGCGATAATGGTGCGATGATCGACCGTGCCCTCCCCGACCGGTTGCGGAACGGCGCATGACCACCGACCACGACGAGATCGCCGCGATCGTCCGCACCTTCTTCGCGGCCTTCTCGACCGACGAGGGTGTCGCCGAGCGGATGGCGGCCCTGCGCGCGCTGTTCCTGCCGCGGGCCGTCGTCATCCGCACGTGCGGCGGTGAGCCCACCGTCTACGACGTCGAGTCGTTCATCGCCCCGCGCGAGGCGATGCTGACCGACGGCAGGCTCACCGATTTCCGCGAGTGGGCCGGGGCGGGGCACACCGACCTGTACGGCGACATCGCCCATCACTTCTGCGCGTACGGCAAGACCGGCGGCCGCGGCATGAAGTCGCTGCAGCTGGTCCGCACCGGCGCGGGCTGGCGGATCAGTGCCGCGGCCTGGGACGACGAACGCGTACCGACGTCGTGAGGTCTGTCACCCGCCGGCCGTGCGGGCCTGCCCGGTGACGGTGATGCCGGCGGCGAAGCTCGCGACCTGGTCGTCGGTCAGCCGCAGCGGCGCGGGCACCTGGACCAGGATGTTGTGCCCGGCGGCATCCGGGAAGATCAGCCAACGCGTGTCCGACAGCTGCCCCGGCGCGTTCAGCGGGTGGCCGAGCCGGCCCACCTTGCCGTTGATGTCGACCTTCTTGATCGGCGAGTTGTCCGGGAAGTGGGACAGACCCTGCAGCTCCACGCGGATGCTGTCCTGGTTCGGCGGGGCGATGCGGCGGGGTGAGCCGGGGTCGGCGCTCGGCACCGGGCTGTCGATGACGCCGGGCGGTGCGACGACGAACGACCACTCGTCGGAGGAGAGCACCTGCCAGCCCTTCGGCACGGTGCTGACCTTGAAGCCGGTCGGCTGGGTGCCGGCGTAGGTCACCAGTTCCAGCCGGATCGGCTGCGCGGTCGCGCCGGGCGGAGCGCCGGGCGGGGGCCCGGACGGCCGGCCGAGCACACCGGCGCTGACCGCCACGGCGGCGACCACGGCGACGGCCGTGCCAGACAGCGCCAGCCGCTGCCGCCGTCGCCGGCTGACGGCGTGGTGTCCCCGGGTCACGTCCCCGGCGACGACGTCCGGGCTGGTGGGGGCGGGCGTGACGGCGTGCGGCAGGTTCCGCAGGACGTCCAGTACGTCAGGCATGTCGGTATCCCTCATTCCAGTGCGTCGGATCGATCAGGCGAAGTGGTGCGCATGGGCGGGAAACAGGGTGCGCAGCCGGTCCAGTCCGCGCGCGCTCTGGCTCTTCACGTTCCCTTCGGTGCAGCCCATGGCGTCGGCGGTCTCGGCGATGCTGAGCCCTTCGACGTAGCGCAGCACCACGGCCGCGCGCATGCCCGCCGGCAGCGTGGCCAGCAGCGCGAGGACCGTCGTGGCGTCGTCGCCGGAGTCCTCCACGGCGACCTCCGGCACCTGCGCCCACACCTGTTCACGGCGCCGGAACAGGCTGCGGCGCTCGTCGATGGCCGCGTTGACGACACACCGCCGGGCGTACGCGTCGAGCGTTTCCTTCCGCACCTTCGGCCACGCCGCGTACAGGCGTACCAGGGCCGTCTGCACGATGTCCTCGGCTTTGGCCAGGTCGCCGGAGACCAGCAGCGCGGCCACCCGCACCAGCCCCGAACGCCGTGCCGTCACATACTCGGTGAACTCGTGATCCCGCTCGGAAGGCCGTCCCACAGTCACCAACCTTTCGTCGTCTCGCTGTTCGGACGCCTCTACTACGGGATCGCCGGGCGAACCGTTGCACGTGGAACCGGCCGGTGTAGGGCTGACCCCCGGTCCGATCGGGTGGCCAGCGGGATCGATCGGGCCCGCCCGGTCGCGAACGATGATCGTCCATGACCAGTCGCAACATCCTCGTCCTGTCCGCCGCCGTGCTGGTGGCCGTCGCCGCCTGCGCCCAGCCCAAGGCGCCACCGCCCGCCCCGTCCGTGCACATGATCGCCACCAACGGCCACCGGCTCGCCTTCCACGACACGCCCGGGCACTCTCCCGCCATCGTGCTCGACGCCGGCGGCGGCGAGGACTCCTCGTACTGGGAGCCTCTGGTGGCCCAGCTGTCGGCGGCGACCGGGTCGCGGATCATCACGTACGACCGGGCCGGCATGGGCGCCAGCGACGAGACCCAGGGCCCCTGGGACGGCCGGGCCGCCGCCTCCGACCTGGCCGCCGGCCTGCGCACGCTCGGTGTCACCGGCCACGCCGTCCTGGTGTCGCACTCCCAGGCCGGTGAGGTCGCCGCCTATCTCGTCCGCGCCAACCCCGGCGTGGTCGCCCGCGCCGTCCTCGTCGACGCCAACCTGCCGCAGTTCTTCACCGACCCGCAGATCAAGCGCATCGTGCGGACCACCGCGCCCCAGATCGAGGAGCTGAAGAAGCAGCCCTCGACCAAGAAGAACCGCCAGCTCATCGCCACAGCCGACGGCTTCGGGCCGACCCACCGGGCGTTCCACCAGCTCACCTGGCCCGCGGATGTCCCGGTCACCGTCATCGTGTCGGAGAAGACGCCTTTCGACGGCTCCCCGCCGGACGCCCGGCACTGGCGGTCGGCGGCCGCCGCTTTCGTCGCCGCCGGCCCTGGCCGCACGCTGGTCACCGCGCGGGGGAGCTCGCACGACGTACCCCGGGACAACCCCGCCCTGGTGCTCCAGGAAACCGCCAAGATGGTCAAAGAATAGGATTTCGCGCCTGGGTGGGTGGTGCTGACCGTCGCTCCCGCCGGGCCGGGCGGGCGGCTCCAAGGCCGCGGGGCGGCCAGAACAGAGCCGCCCACCCTTCATTCCGCGTGCGTGGTCACCCTCAACCCACGAACGAGCGCCTGTTCGACGGTGGCGTCGAGCCAGGCCGCGGTGAACGCGTAGCAGGACCCCATGTCGTCGCGCCGGCGACGAGGGCGTCACAGCGGGCCGGGACGGTGTCGCGCTCGCGGGCGCGGCCTCCGGCGCTTGAGCCGAATGTCGTCCCGTCCGGGTGATCCCCCATCGGCCGGCCGCCCCGAGCCGGGTGCCGAGGAGCGGTCATCGGGCTGGGCAGGGGTGCGGGGTGGCGGGCAGGTAGCGGCGCCACTGGTCCGGGGTCAGGGTGCCGCCGGTGGCGGCGCAGATGTGGGTGAGGGCCTGCTCCGGGTGCACGTCCCAGAAGATGGCGGTGCGGTCGGAGCTGGTGGTGGCCAGGGTGTTCCCGTCGGGGCTGAACGCGACGGCGTGCACGCGCTGGGTATGGCCGGTCAGGCGGGCCGTGGCGGCGCGGCCGGCGATGTCCCAGAGGATGACCGTCGTCTCGCCGCTGGTGTAGGCCAGGGTGCGGCCGTCGGGGCTGAAGGCGGCCCCGGTGAAGTCGGCGTCGCTGTGGTCGGTGATGGTGGTCAGCCGGGTCCGGGTGGCCACATCCCACAGAATGATGGTCTGGTCGTGGCTGGCGGTGGCCAACGTGCGCCCGTCGGGGCTGAACCGGACCGCCCTGACCCAGCCCGTGTGACCGGACAGTGTGGCCAGTGCGGCGCCGGTCGTGGCGTCCCAGAGCCGTACGGTTCCGTCGTGCCCGGCGGTGGCCAGCAGGCGCCCGTCGGGGCTGAACTCGACCCCGTTGACGGCGTTGACGTGACCGCGGAGGGTCGTGACCACCTCGCCCGCGGCGGTCCAGATGATGACGTTCCGGTCGACGCCGGCGGTGGCTATCCGGCGGCCGTCGGGGCTGAACGCGACGTCGAGCACCTGGTCGGTGTGCCGGTTGAATCGGGCCGGCGTACCTGTCGCGAGGTTCCAGAGGGTGAGGGTGTTGCCGGCGGCGCCGGCGGGGCAGCAGGGTGAGGGCTGGGTGACGGTGGCCAGCGTGGTGCCGTCGGGGCTGAACTCGACGGCGTTGACGAACACCCGGCGGTCGGTGAGGACGGTCCGGATGGTGCGGTCGGCGGTGTTCCACAGTGTCGCCTGGTTGATGCTCGCGGTGGCCAGGGTGCGCCCGTCAGGGCTGAACGCGGCCGCGTTGACCATGTCGGCGTGTTCGGTGACGGCCGGCTGACCGGCGTCCCACAGCAGGATGGCGCCGTCCTCGCCGGCGGCGGCGAGCATGGCCGTGCGCGGGCTGAAGGCCAGCGTGTAGACGGCGGTGCGGGGTCCGGTGAGCCGTGCGCGGAGCATCCGGTGGCGGGTGTCCCACAGCAGCACGGCCGAGTCGTCCCCGGCGGTGGCCAGGGTGCGCCCGTCGGTGCTGAACGCCAGGGCCATGACCAGGGCGTCGGGTTTGTGGTGGGTGAAGGCGGCGATGCGGGTACGGGTGGCCAGGTCCCACAGGATCGCGGTGGTGTCCCCGCCGCCGGTGGCCAGGGTGCGCCCGTCGGGGCTGAACGCGACGGCGAGGACGGCGCCGACGTGACCGGTCAGGGTGGCCGTCGGGGCGGCGTGTTCGACGTCCCAGAGCTTCACCGCCGAGTCTTCGGAGGTGGTGGCCAGGGTGCGCCCGTCGGGGCTGAACGCCAGCGCGCGTACGACCCCGGTGTGACCGGTGAGGGTGGCCGAGCGGGTACGCCCGGCCACGTCCCACAGAATCACCTCGTGCCCGGCCGCGGTGGCCAGGGTGCGGCCGTCGGGGCTGAACCGGATGTCGTTGACCCGGCTGGTGTGGCCGGTCAGCGTGGCGACGCGGGCGCGCCGGCCGAGATCCCAGAGCGCGATCCGGCTGTCGTCGCCGCCGGTGGCGGCGGTGCGCCCGTCGGGGCTGACCGCGGCCGTGGTCAGCCAGGTGTCGTGTCCACCGAGGACGGCGGTCCGGGCGCGGCGGCCGGTGTCCCAGAGCGACACGGTGCGGTCGCGGCCCACGCTGAGCAGCGTGTTGCCGTCGGGGTGGAAGGCGACGCGGGAGACGGCGCCGGTGTGGCCGAGGAGTTTGCCGAGGTGGCCCCGGCGGGACGACATGCTCAGCAGCGCGCTGCGGGCCTCGATCGTGGGTGCGGTGCGGTATGCCTGCGCGGCCAGCTGCATGGCGGTGCCGGGCTCGGTGCCGGCCAGGCCCAGGGACTCGGCGGCGAGCTGCCGGGAGACCGCGATCTGCTTCTGCGCCACCGCGTCCCGGCGTTGCAGCACGGCGCCGGCGCCGGCGCCGACCACGGCCACCAACAGCACACTCAGCCCGGCGACGAGCGAGCGGAGCTGCCGGTTGCGGCGGGCGGCGGCGGCGCGTTCCCGGTCGTCGAGGTCGACCGACGCGTCCAGGAAGGCCTGCTCCACCTCGGTCGTGGCGGTGGAGTGCCGGTCGCGGGTCACCCACTCACGGGCCACCGCCAGCCGCGCCCCCCGGTACAACGCGCCGGGGTCGTGGGCCAGCGACACCCAGGATCGCGCCGCCTCGGTGAGCTGCCGGTGGACGCGCAGCCCGTCCCGGTCGGCGGACAGCCAGCTCTGCAGTCGCGGCCAGGCCCGGATGAGCGCCTCGTGGGCGATCTCGACGGTGTCCCCGCCGAGCACGACGAGCCGGGCCGCGGCGAGCCGGTCGAGCACGGAACCGATGCCGGGCAGCAGGTCCAGCTCGCCGCGCGGCACTCGCCGGTGGGTGTCCTCGACGCCGTCGCCGAACGCGACCAGCCGCACCAGCGCCTGCCGGACCGTGTCGCGCTGACGGTCGTCGAGCCGGTCGTACACCGCCTCGGCGGTCTGTGCGATGGCGCCGGCGACCCCACCGGCGGCCTGATAACCGGCCAGCGTGATGATCGCGCCCTGGCGGCGGTGCCAGGCCTCACGTAACGCGTGCGCGGCCAGCGGCAACGCCCCCGGCGAATCGGCCACTTCGGCCACGATGGTGGCCACCAGCGCGCCTTCGACCCGGGCCCCGCATTGTTCGGCCGGTCCGGTCACCGCCTCGCGCAGCTCGACCGGGCTCATCCCGCCGATCAGCACCTGCGCGTCGGCCAGCGCGGCCAGCAGCGCTGGATGCTCGGCGAACCGGGCGTAGTGATCGGCCCGTGCGGCCAGCACGACCCGGGCCCGGCCGTCCGGCTCCCGGCACATCGCCAGCAGCGCGGCGACGAACCCGGCCCGCTCGGCCGGATCCGCGCAGATCGCGAACGTCTCCTCGAACTGATCCACCACGACCAGAAGGTCAGCGTCCGGTGGGCTGCCGGGCAGACCCTGGCGGACCGTCAGCGACGCCCGCGCCGGGTCGGCCCGCAACTCGTCGAGCAGTCCACCGACCGGCACCCCGGCGTGCCGGGCCAGGTGCACGGCCAGCTCCGCCATCGGATGCGCGCCCGGCGTCAGCACCACCGCCGGCCCGCCCAGGGCCGGAACCAGGCCGGCCCGGACGACCGACGACTTGCCGACGCCGGACGCGCCGAACACCGTCAGGAACCGCCGCTGCCCCAGGCGCCGTACCAACTCGTCGACCAGCGCGCCGCGGCCGAAGAACAACTCCGCGTCCTCCGGCTGAAACATCGCCAGTCCGGGGTACGGGGACCGGCCGTCGCCCTTGCCCGTAGCCGGCTCGTCCGACGGTGCCACGCACAGGCGTTCGGCCTCCCGCCAGCGCCGCTCCCACTCCCGCAGGTCTCCGTCGCACGCCGCGACGTACGCGAGGGTGACCTCCAGCGTCGGCAGCCGCCGGCCCGACGCCGCCGCCGACAGCGTGGCCACCGAGTAGTTCGCCCGTGCGGCCATCTGCCGGTAACCCGGCTTGCCGGCCTTCTCCCGCACCCGCCGCAGCCCGGCCGCCAATCGCGCGACCGGCCCGTCCGGCCCGTCCAGTGGTCGCTCCGGCCTCGGCATCCCCCGACCTCCCCGCGCTGTCCACCAAATCCATTGTCGATTGTCTCTGCGTTGTCCAGCGTTGTTTGTCTGAGCGGCTCGGCCAGGGGCCAGACAACCAGCACACCGCTAGACAGAGGTCTCGACGACGAACGTCGATCACCGAAGGCGGAGGGGACTCGATGCTGAAGGAAACCGTACGGAGAAAGTTGCTTGTCGCGCTGGCGGCGGTGGCCGTGCTGGCCGTACCGGCCCCGGCCGTGGCCGGCCCGGCGACCGACGATCTGCTGAGCCGTCAGGCGACGTCCGCGGCCGAGTTGCAGGCGCAGATCGACCGTCAGCTCCAGGTCGTTCCCGGCGGTGAGCAGACGGCGGTCAACGAGGTCAGTTACGGCGGCGGCCGGTTCGTCGTCACCTACGCCCGGCCGGGAGCGACGCAGCTGGAGGCGCCGGACTGCCCGTCCGGCTCGTTCTGTTTCTACGACTCCCTCAACTTCGTCTACCCGCGCGGCCGGCTCAGCGACTACGGCTGGCAGGACCTGGCCACCTGGAACTGGCAGGACCGCACCGAGTCGGTGCACAACATGACCAACACCGGCGTCGTGTTCCAGAACCACACCTCCGGTGGGCACGGCAACGACCAGGTCCTGTTCTGCCAGCGGGCACTCAGCGCCGACCCGAACGTGTATCCGTACGCGAACGTGGCCGACCACGTGCACCGCTTCACCGACACCACTTGCTGATCGGGCGGAGGCCATCATGCGGAGAAAGACGCTGATCGCGCTGGCGGCGGTGGCCGTGCTGGCCGTACCGGCCCCGGCCGTGGCCGGCCCGGCGACCGACGATCTGCTGAGCCGTCAGGCGACGTCCGCGGCCGAGCTGCGGGCGCAGATCGACCGTCAGCTCCAGGTCGTTCCCGGCGGTGAGCAGACGGCGGTCAACGAGGTCAGTTACGGCGGCGGCCGGTTCGTCGTCACCTTCGCCCGGCCGGGTGCGGCCCCGCTGGCGGTGCCGGACTGTCCCTCCGGCTCGTTCTGCTTCTACGACTACCTCAACTTCGGCTATCCGCGGGGCCGGCTCAGCGACAAGGGCTGGCAGGACCTGGCCACCTGGAACTGGCACGACCGGACCGAGTCGGTGCACGACAACACCAACACGGCCGTCATCTTCCAGAACCACACCTCCGGCGGCCACGGCAACGATCAGGGGCTGTTCTGCGTACCGGCGTACAGCTGGATCGCCGATGTCGGTTCGGCGCGGAACATGGCCGACCACGTGGTCCGGCAGAACAGCTTCCCCAACTGCTGATCCGTCAGCGCCGAGGTCCTGCGGGCCACGGCCTCACGAAGGGACTGTCCATGAGCATCATCGGGAATCGAGCGCACCGCGGGGGCAGGCGGCTGCTCCTCGTCACGGCCGCCGTCATGGGTCTGACCATCGTCACCTCGACGCCGGCGTACGCGTACATCGCTCGGGCCTACCAGGAAAGTGACTACGCCAGCGTCGGCGAGGACGGATGGACCGTAGAGGTCTGCGACATGGAGAACGACGGCCGGGGTGTCTACGGTGTGTTCGCGACCGACGGGGGCGGCTTCGACGTCGGCGACCCGAACGGCTCGGCCGGCGGGTGCGGCAACCGGACCTCGCCCGGCCTGTTCCGGGTCAGGTCGGTGATGGTCTGCGAAACGCGGCCCAAGCCGCCGTACGTCGATGACGCGTGCGGGGACAGGGTGTTCGTGCCGCGCTAGAAGTCTCTGGCTCGACCGGCCCCGGGCTGCCTTCCGGCAGCCCGGGGCACTCACGCGTCGTGCGCGAGCTCGCCGGCCCGGGCGCCGGAGGTCAAGGAACGAGGATCGTCTTGCCGCGCAGGTGGCCGGCCTCGGCGTCGCGGTGCACGGCGGCCAGCTCGGTCAGCGGGCGCGACCGATGGATGTCGACCCCGACGGCGCCCGCGTCGATGAGTGCCACCAGAGCGGCGAGGTGGCCGATGTCGTTGCGGACGACGAAGTGGACGGCGTCGGTCGCGGGGGTGGCGGACACGACCACGCCGCCCGGTCGCAGCAGGGACGTCAACGTCGTGGTTCGGTGCGCGACGAAGTTGAGGACCACGTCGACCGGCTCGTCCAGTGCCGAGGCCAGGGGTGTGGTCGTGTAGTCGACGATCCGGTCGGCGCCGAGCCGGCGCACCACGTCGGCGCTGCACGGGCCGGCGGTGGCGGTCACGTGGGCCCCGGCGTGCTTGGCCAGCTGGACCGCGAAGCCGCCGATCCCGCCGCCGGCGCCGTTGACCAGCACCCGCCGGCCCGGCGTGACGCGGGCGTGCTCGTACACCGCCTGCCAGGCCGTGACCCCGGCGATCGGGATGGCGGCGGCGTGCGGCAGGGGGATGGCGGCCGGCGCCGCGACCAGAGTGCCGGCCGCCGCGACGGCGTACTCGGCCGCGCCGCCGCCGGTGTCGACCCGGCCGACGACGCGGTCGCCGGGGGTGAGGGTGTCCACGCCGTCGCCGGTCTCGACGACCGTGCCGGCGAGCTCCCCGCCGAGGGTGAACGGCAGATCCAGCGGGAGTACGGAGCGCAGCAGGCCGCGGCGCAACCCCACGTCGGAAGGGTTGAACGAGGTCGCGGCGACGCGGATCAACACCTCACCGGGGCCCGGGGCCGGGCGGGGGACGTCTTCCGTACGGATGACCGACGCGGCACCGTACCGGTGAATTCTCATGGCTAGCACGGATCGAACCTATGGCCGGAGCCGGAGACGATCCATGCGTGCTGATCCTCGTTTCATACTCGTTCGTCTTCCTGGCGATACTCTGACCCCCATGGATGTCCTGAGCGACGTGATCACGGTCATGCGAGCCGGCCGGCCGCGTTCCGCACGGCTGGCGTGGCCGGTCCCGTGGGCGCAGGAGTTCGCATCCGTACCCGGCTCGGCCGGTTTCCAGATAGTCCTGCAGGGACCGTGCTGGCTGATCGCACCGGACGCCGAGCCCGTGCCGCTGGCCGCCGGGGACATCGTCTTCCGGCCCCACGGGCGCGGGCACACCCTGGCCGACAGCCCGGCGACGGCACCCACCGGCCCCGCCTGCGACCCCAACGATCCGCGGGCCCTCGAGCGGGTCGCCACCGGCACCGGCGGCGCGCCGGCCGGCGTCACCACGGTCACCCTGTGCGGCGCGTACGAACTGGATCCGGCCCGCACCCACCCGCTCGTCGACGACCTGCCCGAGCTCATCCACCTGCCCGCGCACCTGGGGCGGCACCCGGAGTTGCGGGCCACCGTGGACCTGCTCGCCACCGAGCTGGAGCGCCCCCGCCTCGGCACCGACGCGATCATTCCGGCCCTGCTCGACACCCTGATCCTGCACATCCTGCGTACCTGGCTGGACGAGCACTCGGCGAGCGGAACCGCGACCACCGGCTGGGCCCGGGCTCTGAACGATCCGGCCACCGCGGCCGCCCTCCGGGCCATCCACAGCGACCCGTCCCGGCCGTGGACCGTCGCGACGCTCGCCGCCGAAGCGGGGTTGTCCCGGGCCCCGTTCGCCCGCCGGTTCACCGCGCTGCTGGGCCGGCCGCCGCTGACCTATCTGACCTGGTGGCGGATGACCACCGCGGCCCGGCTCCTGCGCCAGTCGGACGCGCCGCTCGGCGTCATCGCGGCGCAGGCCGGCTACACGTCCGAGTTCGCGTTCGCCGGCGCGTTCAAACGCCGGTTCGGGATCGCGCCGGGCCGGTACCGCAAGGGCGGAGCCGAAATCTGAGGCGTGTTGCACGACCCGGCCGGGGCTGGGTCATGAGACACGCCTCAGGGGATGCGGGCCACGGCGGTGTGTACGGCCGCGTCGGCCAGGCCGGGACGGTCGTCGTCGCCCGGGTCGGGGCGCCAGTCGGGGGCGGCGACGATGCCCGGGTCGAGCAGGTCGAGGCCGTCGAAGAAGCGGGCGAACTCGGCCCGGGTACGCGGGGCCGCGGGCTCGCCGCTGCGGGCGAACGCCGCGCGCAGGGCGTCGGCCTTCTCTGGCGGGAGGGCGTCCAGGGTGCCGTTGGACATGACCAGGTAGCTGCCCGGCGGCATGGCCTCGACGTAGCGGCGGACGATGCCGTACGGGTTCATGTCGTCGGTGATGAAGTGCATGATCGCGACCAGGAGCAGGGCCACGGGGCGGGAGCGGTCGAGCGTACCCCACAGCTCCTGGCCGTTGAGGATCTTGTCGGGGTCGCGCAGGTCGGCGTCCACATAGGCCGTCGCGCCGGCCTCGGAGCCGGTCAGCAGGGCGCGGGCGTAGGCCAGGACCATCGGATCGTTGTCCACATAGACCACTCGCGACTCGGGCGCGATGTCCTGCGCCACCTCGTGGACGTTGGGGGAGGTGGGCAGGCCGGCGCCGATGTCGAGGAACTGGCGGATGCCGGCCTCGCGGGCGAGCGTGCTGACGGCCCGGCGGAGGAACTTGCGGTTTTCCATTGCGGCGACCCGCGCGGCCGGGAAGGCCCTGGTCAGCATCTCGGCGTTGGCCCGGTCGGCCTCGAAGTTGTCCTTGCCGCCGAGCAGGTAGTCGTACCGTCGGGCCGGATGCATCCGGCTGGTGTCGATCCCAGGTGGCACATCGCTGTCGCTCATGACCGGTAGATCCTACCCGCGCGACAGTCCACGGTGGACCCCGAGAAGTCTGACCTGCGGAAACTGACGGATCAAGGACCGATTTCGATCGACGGTGATGGTTGTCCCGGTCCGCGCCTTCGTGATAGCCGCCCTGGGTCGGCTCCGCGACGTCCGTTCCCGCGACGCGATAGCCGGCTTCGTGACCCATCCGCTGACCCGGAGCTATGCGACGACCGGCAACCCCGCCGCCTGGCCAACCCCACCGCAACCCCGCATCCAGCCACACCATCAGGTGTTCAGAGGGCGGCGGGCGACCAGCAGGACGTGGGTGACCGGCCACTCCAGCGGCTCGCCGGAAGGCGTGGCCAGGGCGGCCACCGGCGCGATGCGGTTGTCGATGATCCAGTCGTTGCGGTACGCGTGGCTGACCGGGTCGATCTCGAAGCCGGCGTCGGTGAGCAGCTGCTTCCAGTCGGCGAACTCCAGTCCGCAGAACTGTTCCCGGGTCTCGGACTCCCAGTTGTCGGTGTAGTCCTTGCGAGTCAGGAAGTCCATGGCGTCGGCCAGCCGGAGAACAACTGTGCCGGGACCGTCGGTCGAGAAGTCGAACGTGAACTTGTAGTCGGCGGCGAATCGGTCGAAGACCGGCCGGGTGGCGGCGTCCAGGCGCAACGCGACCGGACGGTCTTTGTTGTCGGGCCCGCACACGTCGCTGTTGATCCAGACGCCACCGGGTGCCGTGTGGTCGTAGATGGCCTGGACGAACGCGCGGATCGACGCTTCCTGCGAACCGTACGACCAGATCTCGTGGGTGAGGGCGAAGGTCAGCGTGGTGTCGATCGACCGGGGCGGGAAGACCGCGCCGCCGAGCACGTTGCGGCGGTAGAAGTAGACGTTCTCGTTCTCGAAGACCCCCTGCGACTTCTTGTGTACGCACTCGTCGTAGAGGTGCCGGGCCACCTCGACGCCGATCAGGTCGCTCTCGCGCAGTGCCGGTTCGCGGTCGGCCATCTCCAGGATCGCCCCGGCGCCGCAGCCGATGTCGACGATGCGGCCGGGCCGGACGTGCTCCTTGACCAGCTTCCACTTGCGCTCGGCGGCGTCGGCGAAGGCCTCGGCGTACGTCCGGTAGTCGCGGGTGGTGGTCAGCCCGCCCTCGTCGCCGACGACCGGGTCGTTCACGACGGTGCGTACGGTCTCGTCGAGGCGGTAGCGCTCGTACACGTCGATCGTGGCCGGGTGGGCCAGCTCGCGCCACGAGGAATCCCCGGCGGCGAGGCGGAGCAGCACATCCCAGGGGCGTGCGGGCGACGGGTCGTAGGCGGCCTCGACCAGGTCGATCGAGAAGCCCAGCGACGCGTACAACTCAGCCACCGCGGGCGTCGAGCAGGCCACGACCGTGTTGTCCGGTGTCAGCACCAGGCCGGTCGCGACGGTGATGTTCTTCAGCGTGATCGAGGCGAACCGCGTGGTGGGCGCGGTGTCGAAGATGGGTACGACGACCGACCGCAGCCCGGTCCGCACGCTGAACCGTTCGATCGCGGCCTCCCGCCGGTGGTACGGCACCGGGTTACGCCGGGTGTTGGCGTGGTTGGCCGAGGTGACGGCCCACACCACTGTCTCGCCCAGCTTGGTCAGGTGCTCCGCCTGGAAGCGGGTCAGCAGGTGGTGCCGGCCGGGGAAGAGAATCATGGGTCAATCATCGAGCAGCGAGTGCCGCCGGCCGTACCGGAAGTGGACGGCGAGTCCCGGGACGAACCAGGCGGCGGTGGTAAAGATTGAACATGAAACGACGCAGACTGCTCTTCAGCGCCGGAGCCGGTGTGCTCGGCGTGACCGTCCTGTCCGCGTGCTCGACGGAAGCGGAGACACCGGCGGCGCCCGGGCCCCCAGCGACGTCGGCGAGCGCGGAAAAGCCCGGCTGGCAGCGGGTCAACCTGAACTTCGTGTCGGCGTACCTGCTGGTCCGGGGGAGTGAGGTGGCGGTCGTCGACCTGGGCACGGCGGGCTCCGAGGGCGCGATCGAGCAGGGCCTGAAGGCCACCGGCTCCGGGTGGGACCAGGTCCGGCACGTGATCCTCACCCACAAGCACCCCGACCACGCCGGTGGGCTGGGCGGGGTGCAACCGCACGTCAAGGCCACCTGGTACGCGGGCCAGGCCGACGTGGCCGGCATCCAGTCGGCGACCGCACTCACGCCGGTCAAGGACGGTGACGAGGTCTTCGGGCTGCGGATCATCGGTACGCCCGGCCACACCGCCGGGCATGTGTCGGTCTTCGACCCGGGCACCGGCGTCCTGGTCGCCGGCGACGCCCTGCGTACCACCGACGGCCTGGCCGGCAGCGACCCGCAGTACACCGCCGACCAGGCCCAGGCCGCGGCCTCGGTGAAGAAGCTGGCCGGCCTGGACGTCAAGCAGATCCTCCCGGGCCACGGCGACCCTCTGACCGCCGGGGCCGCCGACGCCCTCCGGAAACTCGCCGCATCCGTCCAGTAGCTGACAGTACGCAGCATTTCGGTGGCGTCAGCCGTTCCCCTGACACGAGCAGCCGAACACCGGGGGGAACATCATGCGAAACATCAATCACCGCACCGCCGTACGGGCCGCGGCCGGCGTCGCCGGATTCGCCGTGCTCGCGGCGGCCGCGACGCTGGGCGCCCGGGTCGTCCTGGCCGACGACGCCGCGCCGCCGCCGGTCGCCGGGTCGCCGGTGGCCTTCAACGCGGGACTCGGCAGCGCGCCGGCGCCGGAGAAGGCCGGCGAGGCGAAACACAAGAAGGGGGCCCGGCCGGTCGTCGTCACCGCGCCGGGCGGCCAGGCGCCCGTTCCGAAGCCGGCCGCCGGGCCGGTCACGACGACGGCCACGAGGATCCCGTCGTCCATCCCACCCCGGGCCTTCCTGCAGGCCTCAGACGCGCCCGGCGCCGGCAGCACGCCGGAGCGCCGGGACAGCGGCGAGCTGCCGGACTTCTGCGGGCTCAACTACCAGCAGACCGGCCGGCTCGGCATCCGCGCCACCCAGTTCATGTACCTGACCGAGAAGAACCCACCGGAGAACTCCACCCCGGCGGGCACGGCCATCGAGGACATCATGGTGTTCCGCGGGGACGGCGCCGACCGCTTCATGGACCGGCTGCGCGAGGCCGTGCGGGCCTGCCCGACCGAGACCCGTGGCAGCGTGACCGTGACCAACGTGCTGCGCGGCGGCGTCGGCGCCGGTGACGAGTCGGTCCTGATCGACCGCAACCAGCCGGCCTTCGGCGGCGACGGCGAGCCGACCGGGGACGGAAGCCTGCATCACCGCTACTTCTCGGCCGTCCGGGTCGGCGACGCGGTCGCGTTCGTGGTTACCTCCGGCTGGGAGAACCTTTCGGCCGACCGCGGCGACGCGGTGCACCTGGGCCGCCGGTCCGGCTACCGGCTGGACGCCTGGCGCTGAGACCGGGTGTTACCTATGTTCGAGGAGTGAGCGACGAAGCGGTCGCGGACGTCTGCGGCGATGTGCGGCTGGCCCCGGTGTTGCACCGGTTGGTGCGGCACACTTCCCGGCTGGCCGGGTCGGCCGCGAGCAGCGTGTCGCTGATCGACTCCGCCGCCGGCCGGTACGTGAAGGCCGCCGAGTACGGGCTGTTCTGCCGGCTCGGCGACACGTTTCCCCTGGACGAGGGGGCCACCGGCCGGGCGTTCGGCACCCGCCGGCCGGTGGTGATCCCCGAGTACGGCCGGCTGCGGGCCGGGCACCTGGCCGGCACCGACCCGGCCCGGCGCGGCCCGGCCGTCGCGGTGCCGATCTGGTGGCGCGGGAACGTGATAGCGGTCAGCGTGACCTTCGCGCCGCGGAGCGGGATGTTCAGCGCGCGCGTCGTGGACGATCTGGAGGCGTTGACCCAGGCCGCGGCGGTCGCCATCGTCCGGGCCGACCTCCGATACCTTCCGGCCGTCTCGCCCTTCACCGGCCGCGAGGGCGAGGTGCTGGGGCTGCTGCGCAACGGGCTGACGTACAAGGAGATCGCGACCCGGCTGGGGTTGTCGCCGAAGACGGTGGAGAAGCACGTCGGCGCGGTCATGCGGAAGACCGAGACCTCCAACCGTACGGCCGCGGTGGTGAAAGCCCTCGAACAGGGCTGGCTCGGCATGGGGGATACACCCCATACCGCGATCGGATGACGGTGGCTTGACTGGGCGCATGCCCGTCGTGCCCCTGAAGGAGCTCCTCGACCGTGCCCTCGCCGAGCGGTACGGGGTGGCCGCCTTCAACGTCGTCAACGACCTGAGCATCGAGGCGGTGCTGGCCGCCGCGGTCGAGGAACGCGCTCCGGTGATCCTGCAGACCTCGGTCAAGACGGTCCGGCAGTACGGCCGGGAGCAGCTGCACGACATCTTCGGAGCGCTGATGCGCGGCGTCGACGTGCCGGTCACGCTGCACCTCGACCACTGCCCGGACCGCGCGGTCATCTCCGGCTGCCTGGCCGGCGGGTGGAACTCGGTGCTGTTCGACGCGCACGAACTGGACGTCGCCGAGAACCGGCGGCAGACCACCGAGGTGGTGGCCGAGGCCCGGCGTACCGGTGCGCACGTCGAGGGTGAGATCGAGGGCATCCAGGGTGTCGAGGACGGCATCGGCTCGGACGACGCCGCGCCGATCCAGTCGCTCGAGGTGGCCGTCGACTTCATCACCAGCACCGGTGTCGATTGCTTCGCGCCGGCCATCGGCAACGCCCACGGTCAGTACAAGCAGGCCCCGAAGCTTGACGCGCAGCGGGTCAGCGACCTGGTCGCGGCCACCGGCGTGCCGATGGCCCTGCACGGCGGCACCGGGCTGTCCGACGAGCAGTTCACCGACCTCATCGCCCGGGGCTGCGCCAAGGTCAACATCTCGACCGCCCTGAAGGAGAGCTTCATGCGGTCCGGCCTCTCGTTCCTGAAAGAGGCGGAAAACCAGCAGAAGTGGGATCCACCTTCGCTGTTCCGGCACCAGAAAAAGGCCGTGACCGAGATGGCGAAGCAGCACATCCGGCTCTTCGGGGGATCGGGGAAGGCGTGGTGACCGCGCTCGTCTTCGACTGCGACGGCGTGCTGGCCGACACCGAGCGGTACGGCCACTTGCCGGCCTTCAACGCCACGTTCGAGCAGTTCGGCCTGCCGGTGCGGTGGAGCGAGGAGGAGTACGGCGAGAAGCTCAAGATCGGCGGCGGCAAGGAGCGCATGGCCACCCTGCTCGACGACAGCGTGGACGACCGTACCCAACTGCTCTTGACCTGGCACAAAGCCAAAACCGCGACGTTCAGACGACTCGTGGCCGAAGGCCGAGTCCCGCCGCGGCCCGGCGTCGCCCGGATCATCGGCGCCGCGCGTGACGCCGGCTGGACCGTCGCCGTCGCCTCCACCTCGGCCGAGGAGTCGGTGCGGGCGGTCCTGCACACCGCGATCGGCGACAACGACCTCCCGGTCTTCGCCGGTGACGTGGTGCCGGCCAAGAAGCCCGACCCGGCCATCTACGAGCTGGCGGTCGAACGGCTCGGCCTCGACCGGGACGACACCCTGGTCGTCGAGGACTCCCGCAACGGGCTGCTGGCCGCCACCGGCGCCGGGCTGCGCTGCCTGATCACGGTCAACGACTACACCCGGGGCGAGGACTTCACCGAGGCCGCCCTGGTCGTCTCCGAACTGGGCGAGCCCGGCCGGACGCCGATCGAGGTGCTGGCCAACCGGGGCGCGGCCACCCCGGGTGACTACCTGACGCTCGACGACCTGCGCGTGCTGCTGGAGGAACCACGATGAGTGTGTCGCGTACCGAATGGGTGGTCCGGACCATCGCCGAGACCGCCATCGAGAATGAGAAGTACTTCGGCGACCTGGACTCGGTGGTCGGCGACGGCGACTTCGGGTACTCGCTCGCCCGCGGCTTCGAGAAGCTGCTGGACGGCTGGGACGACCTCGATCGCAGCGACGCGGGGACGTTCCTGAAACGCACCGGGATGGTCATCGCGTCGCGCATCGGCGGCACGTCCGGGCCGATCTGGGGCACCGCGTTCATGCGCGCGGGGGCCGCCGGTGGCGACGCGGTCACGATGCTGCGGGCGGCGATCGAGGGCATCAAGGCACGTGGTCAGTCCGATGTGGGGGACAAGACGCTGCTGGACGCGCTGGTGCCGATGACCGATCGCCTGCATGCGGTTCTGGACGAAGGCGCGACCGAGGAGGAGGCCGTACGGGCGGCGGCCGTGGCGGCGCGGGAGGCGGCCGACGCGACCCGGGACATGGTCGCCAAGCGGGGTCGCGCGTCGTACACCGGCGAGCGGAGCAGGGGATCGGTCGACGCCGGCGCCACGGCGGTCGCGGTCCTGGCCGAACGGATCAGCGAGACCTGGAAGCAAGGAGCGCCGTCGTGAAGAAATTCGTCAACGATCCGAAGAGTTTCGTGCCCGAGATGCTGGAGGGCATCGCCCTCGCCAACCCGGACACCCTGAAGTACGTTCCCGCCTACAACCTGATCATGCGGGCCGGCGCCCCGTACGCCGGCAAGGTGTCGATCGTGCAGGGTTCCGGCTCCGGCCACGAACCGGCCCACGTGATGGCCGTCGGCCAGGGAATGCTGGACGCGGCCTGTCCCGGTGACGTGTTCGCCGCCCCGCCGATGGACTACGTGTACGAGACGGCCAAGCTGCTCGCCTCCGACCAGGGTGTCCTGCTGCTGGTCAACAACTACACCGGCGACCGGATGGCCTTCGACATGGGCCAGGAGATGGCCGAGGCGGACGGCGTACGCTGCGCGATCCTGACCGTCAACGACGACGTGGCGGTGCAGGACTCGACGTACACCGTCGGCCGTCGCGGGGTGGCCGGCAACTTCTTCGTCATCAAGGCCGTGGGTGCCGCCTCCGAGCAGGGCGCCGACCTGGACGAGCTGCTGCGGATCGGCAACAAGGTCAACGACGTGACGCGCACGATGGGCGTGGCGCTGACCGCGTGCACCCCGCCGGCCAAGGGCTCGCCGCTGTTCGAGCTGGGCGCCGACGAGATGGAGTTCGGGGTGGGCATCCACGGCGAGCCCGGCCGCGAACGCCGCAAGCTGGCCGCGGCCGATCAGATCGTCGACGACCTGCTGGCCGCGGTGGTGCCGGACCTGCCGTACACCTCGGGCGACCGGGTCGCGCTGATGATCAACGGCTTGGGGGGTACGCCGATCAGCGAGCTGTACATTCTGTACCGCCACGCCCACCGGCGCCTGGCCGAGCAGGGCATCACGGTCGGCCGTAGCTACGTCAACGAATACTGCACGTCGCTCGACATGGCCGGCGCCTCGCTCACCCTGGTCCGCCTGGACGACGAGATCGAGACTCTGCTGGCGGCGCCGGCCGAGGCCGCCATCCGGATCTTCTGAATCACGCGGGTCCGCGGCCGGCGATGTCCGGTTTTCTGATCACGTGGGTACGCGACCGGCGATCTCCGGTGCGAACAGCGCCGCCGGCGGGTCCACCATCTGGGTCACCCGCAGGAAGGCGTTGGCCAGCACCGGGTCGCCGGTCGCGGCCGCCCGCAGCCGGAGCAGGTAGGCGTCGCGCCGAGGGTCCAGCGTCGACCGGTCGCCGGCCGTTTCCGGGAAACGCAGGTCGTCGGCCGAGGCCGTGGTCCACGGACCGTCCAGGATCGCGGCCGTCTCGGCGAAGAACCGGGCGGCCAGGTCGTCGGCGCCGTCCTTGAGTAGCCGGGCCAGTGCGCTCGCCGCCAGCGCGGCCACGGTCATGCCCGGCCCGTGTACCGGGTTGAACACGCACATCGCGTCGCCGGTGACCAGGAACCCGGCCGGGAACCGGCCGAGCCGGTCGTAGCGGAGCCGGACGCCGGCCGGGAACCGCGTCCGCACCGGCTCGCCGAGAGCGGGTGAGGTCCGCATGACCTCGGCCAGGTCGGGGGAGTCGAGCTCCTCGGCCCACGCGACCAGGCCGGCGTCGTCGTCCGGCGGGGTCGCCCCGAACCAGCCGTGCAGGGCGGCGATCCAGGTGTCGTTCTCCTGGGCGAGGAGGAAGCCGCCCCGGTGCAGGCCCGGGTAGGCCGGGACGGAGGTGCCGTACCGGCCGCCGAGCTGGCCCGGGAGGCGGCGGTAGTGGCGCGTCACGGCCGTGACCCGGGTCTCGATCCGCTCCTCCTCGACCTCCGGGTACCCCAGCTGGGCCAGCCAGTACCGGGCCCGCGAGCTTCGGCCGGAGGCGTCCACCACCAGGTCGACGTCGTTGACGGTGACCTGGTCGCCGCCGGCCGCGATGGCCACCACACCGGTCACACGGTCGCCCTCCGGCGTGGTGATCAGGTCGGACACCGCGTGGCCGGGCCGGATCCGCACGTTCGGCAGCGCCGCCACCCGCCGGCGGATCGCGAACTCGAGCAGTGGCCGGCCGGCGGCCAGCCCGATCAGCCCGGACGGCCCGGTGGCCAGCGGCCGGCCGTCCATCCACCACCGGAACTCGGTCCGCACGTCGAAGGTCGGCGCGCCCAGGCCGATCAGTTCCGGGCTGAGCCCCTCGAACAGCTCGTCCAGCTCCCACCGGCCGCGCACGGTCAGCCAGTGCGCGTCGCCGCCGTGCGGGAGGCCGCGCCGTGGCCGTGGCCGCTCC
This sequence comes from Actinoplanes sp. NPDC049265, assembly GCF_043197135.1. Classification (NCBI taxonomy): domain Bacteria; kingdom Bacillati; phylum Actinomycetota; class Actinomycetes; order Micromonosporales; family Micromonosporaceae; genus Actinoplanes; species Actinoplanes sp. NPDC049265. The sequence continues at coordinate 53,529 of NZ_JBICSP010000022.1, forward strand.
GGCAGCGTGTCCCGGTCGAGCACCACGACCTCGCCGAACGACTCGTGCAGGGCCCGCGCGGCGAGCAGCCCCGCCAGCGAGGCGCCGATCACCACGGCCCGCCCGTTCCTCGATGTCCGCACGCGAACGCACCTTCCCCCTCCGTCGGGTCCTTTCGCGCCGCCGAACGTAACGCCGCGACATCACCGCAAACCAGAGAAAGGGGATGATCCGACAGGACAGTGTGTGCGTTGACTGTCGCGATGAACCCGCGTCCGCCGGCTGCGTTGGGGGAGAGGCTGGCCCTACCATCGGGAGTAGGGGCTGCCCGGATGGCGTACGCGGCCGCGCCCGGGATGCGCGCCACGCCGTTCCTCACCGCCTGCTCACAGCCGGGACACCCCGCCGATGCCGGGCCACCCGGACTGGAAGACCTCTGACCGCTCGCGGACGATCAGGACGACGGCGGGTCGGCCGGGTCGCGGCGGGTCACCTCGGCCAGTCGGGCCGCGAGACGCTCCATCCGGGCCGACGTCTCGTGGCCGGCGTGCTCACTCTCGGGCGGCGCGACGTCGCGGAGGAACTCCCGCATGCCGTTGCGTACCGCGGCCTTGATCACCAGGTACAGGATCCCCAGCGCGACCAGAGTGATGACGATGTTCAGGAAGATGTAATTCTTGTCCACGGCCGAGCACTCTACGGCCTGGATCAGGCGTTGAGCCCGTCGGTGAGCGGCTTCACGAGGCCTGGGGAAGCTTCTTGACCTTGGCCGCCGGCGGCGCCGGAGCGGGCCGGGCCGTCCCGTTGTCGGTGATCTCGACGAGCCAGTTGCCGGCCTCGGCGGGCATGGTGAGCTCCAGCTGGCTGACCTGGCCCTCACTGGCGAGGGCCTCCTTGTTGGGCAGCGCCTGCGTGCTGACGGTGGTGGTGTCCAGCGTTCCGCGGGAACGTAGTGGACTCCCGCCCGGGGATGGGAGGCGGGAGTCCACCGTGCGCGGTCAGGCCGGTACGTTCCATTTCTGGTTGGCGCCGCCCGTGCACGTCCAGATCTGCAGCTTCGTCCCGTCGGTGGCGTTGTTGCCGATCACGTCCAGGCACTTGCCCGAGCCGGCGTTCACCAGGTCCCGGCCGGCGTTGGCGGTCCAGCGCTGATTGGCGCCGCCGAAGCAGTCCCAGAGCTGCACCTGCGCGCCGTCGGCGGTGCCGTTGTCCTTGACGTCCAGGCACTTGCCCAGGGCGCGGACCGTGCCGTCGGTACCCACGGTCCAGGTCTGGTTCGGGCCCGAGGTGCAGGACCAGATCTGCGGCGGGTTGCCGTTCGCGGTCGAGCCGCCGGTCACGTCCAGGCACTTGCCGCCGAGCCCGCTGATCGCCCCGGTGCGGCCGGCCGGCGGCGGGGTCGTGCCACCGTCGCCGGGCCAGGTGAAGGTGGCCATGGCGCCGCCCGGCAGGTTGTAGCCGAACGACTGGCCGCCGTACGAGACCTGGAAGTTCTGAGGGCCGCCGGTGTTGACGGCGACCAGCGCGATGCTGCCGTCGGGGTTCTTGAAGGCGACGTTCTCGATGCCGCCCTCGCCGTAGGAGGTGGAGTCGATCCGCACGGCGCCCGGCTTGACGAACTTGCTCAGGTGACCGAGCACGTAGTACTCGGCGTTGTAGGTGACGTTGTTGCCGTTGGTGGTGACCACACCGGTGCAGTTGCCGCAGCTGCCGATGACCGGGCCGTGATTGTTGTCCAGGGCCAGGTTCCAGGTCGTGACCGTACGCGCCCAGTTGCGCGTGGTGCCGATGGCGAGGTTGCGGCCCTGCCAGCGCAGCGAGTCGGCGAACGTGTTGCCCGACTCGGTGCCCGAGCACTCGGTGAAGAAGATGTCCTTGCCGGGCTGGGCGTTACGCACTGTCGACTGGCCGCTCGGGTTGCCGCCGTAACAGTGCCAGGCCGACCCGGCCACGTTGGCGCTCGCCTGGCTGTTGACGGTCTGCGGATACGTCGTGTCGTCCCAGTTGTGGTCGTACCCGAGAATCTTGGTGGTGAGACCGGCCGCGCGGAGCTTGGGCCCAAGGTTGTTGATGATCGACACCTGCTGGGACGCGGGCATGAGCATGCCCGGGTAGCCCGGCGGGGAGAAGTTCGGCTCGTTCTGCACGCTGAGGTACGCGATGGGTACGCCCGCCGCCTGGTACGCCTGCACCGACTTGACCAGGTAGTCGGCGTACACCGCGACCCGGTCGTCGGCCAGGGAACCGCCGACCAGGTTGTTGTTCGTCTTCATCCAGGCCGGCGCGCTCCACGGCGTGGCCATCACCGACAGTTGCGGGTTGAGGCTCCGGGCCTGCTGGACCAGAGGCAGGATGTACGCCTGGTCGTGCGCGACGGAGAACCGTGAGAGCGACGGGTCGGCCGCGCCGTCGTCGTAGGTGTAGAACGAGCGGCTGAAGTCGGTGGCGCCGAGCGGCTGGCGCAGCCAGCTCAGGCCGATGCCACCGGACGGGCTGAACAGCGCGTTCATGATGTTGGTGCGCTGCGGAGAGTTGAACACGTTCCACGCCGCGGCGTCGGTGAACGAGGCGCCGAAGCCGACCATCGACTGGTACGTGGTGCCGGGGTTGACGGTGATCACCGGTCCGCTGCCGCCGGAGCCGAAGTTCACCGCCGCCTTCTGGGTGAGCAGGTTGGCTCGGTCGGGGGTGGTGAGCCAGACGTTCGCGGATGTCGCGGCCTCGGCACTCGCCGGGACCGCCACGACAGCGGCGGCCGAGATGACGACGGCCGCCAGGATGCGTTTCACGATGGCACCTCCGTTGGGGATGAAACAGCTTGTAACAAATGTGTTACGTGATGCCTGGGAACATGAGACATCCGCCCTGCTCTATTCGTCAAGAGTCTTAATTAACAACGTGGAGTATGGTGATCCGATGAAACGGATCGATGTAACAGATGGCTAGGCCGTCGGTCCGGGAGATTGCCGCCGAGACGGGCGTTTCCATCGCGACGGTGTCCCGGGTGATGAACGACCACCCGAACGTCGCCGACCACACCCGCGCGCTCGTCCGCCGCGCCTACGAACGCCGGGGCGCCCCGCTGCCTCGTCCCGCCGCGCCGGTGCTGGTCCGCTGTCCGTACGTGCTGACCGACTACTTCGGCGCGATCGTCTCGTCGATCGCCGAACGGCTCGACAACTGCCTGCTCGACGCCGGTGAGCTGGCCCAGGACCGCTCGGTGCTGCCCGGCCTGCCCTCCCGCCGCGACGTCGCCGGGGCCCTGCTGATCCTCCCGCCCGAGTCCGGCGACGAGCTGATCGCGTTACGTCGCACCGGTTTCCCGTTCGTCGTGGTCGACCCGCGCACCTCCCCGACGCCCGACATCGCCGCCGTGTCGGCCGCCCACACGGCCGGCGCCCGCCGCCTCACCTCGCACCTGGTCGAGTTGGGCCACCGCCGGATCGGCGTGATCGGCGGCCCCGACGAGTGGCTGGCCGGTTCGGCCCGCCGCGACGGCCACACCGCCGCCCTGGCCCGGGCCGGCATGATCGCCGACCCGGAGCTGCTGTGCAGCGCCCACGCCACCACCGAGGACGGCTACCGCTCGGCGCTGCGCCTGTTGTCGTCGCCGGACCGCCCGACCGCGATGATCGGCTTCAACGACAAGGTCGCGGTCGGCATCCTGGAGGCCGCCTGGAGTCTCGGCCTGACCGTGCCCGGCGACCTGTCCGTGGCCGGCTTCGACGACATCGACCTGAGCCGCGCCGTCCGCCCCGCCCTGACCACCGTGCGTCAGCCCCTCTCGGAACTGGGCCGGATAGCCGTCGACATCCTGATGCGCCTGATCGCCGGCCACGAGGTCCACGCCCTGCACGTCGAACTCGCCGTCGAACTCGTCATCCGCGACTCGACCGCTCCGCCCCGCGCGCACACATAGGACGGTTTCCACTACGCTGCCGCGGTGCTTTTCCGCCGTACCGTCGCCCTGCTCGCGTCCTTGACCTTGCCTCTCGCCGCGTGCAGCGCGCCGGCCGCGGCCCCGCGCCCGGCCCCCAGCCCCAGCCGCCCCGCGTTCGACGGCAAGGCCTCGATCGCCGCGTCGTTGAGCGGCATCGACGCGGGGGTCTACAGCTTTGTGTTGACCACGAGGTCGGGGGCGGTGAACGGCATCCTCGACGCGCCTGGCCGGAGCCTGGAGACCACGTCGAGGCGGCAGATCGGCGACCTCGACCTCGAGGTCACGTCACGCATGCTGATCATCGGCGACCAGCAATACCTGAAGGTGGCCGCGCGCGGCGCCGACTGGGACGAGCTGCTGGAGAACATCGCCAAGCACCGGGGCGAGAAGTTGCCGGAGGATGTACGCGAGACGTCCGAGCTGCTCGGCGGCGAGAACTGGGTCTCGGTCCCGAAGAAGCCGGGCGTGCCCGACCTCACCAGGCCGGACGCCCTCGGGCTGAAGGCACTGCTGAGCCACGTCGAGACAACCCGGGGCAGCTCCGAGGCCGGCAACAACCGGATCGCCGGCACGCTCGACGTCAGCCGCCTGGACAAGTCGCCCGACCTGCTCGGCTCGATGGCGAAGCTGAGCCTGCCGGCCAAGGCCCTGGCCGGGAAGCCGGCCCCCTACGCCGCTTACCTCACTCACGGCCGGCTCACCATGCTCGACCTCACCATGCCGGGCGGGGCCGGCCACTGGCTCATCGAGGTGAACGACTACGGCACGGCCCGCCCGGCCCCGGCGCCCCTGGCGTCCCAGGTGAAGAAGCTGTCACCCGACTATCTGGAGCCGCTCACCGAGGGCAGCCCCGTGCGCGTCTGAACCGTTAGTGCCAAGGCGTGCTTCATGAACCGGCCAGGGCCGCGGCCCTGGCCGGGTCAAGAAGCACACCTCAGACGCGGCCGCCGGAAGGGTCGCCGGCCAGGCGCTGAGCCACGTAGATCGGGACGATCGACAGGATCACCAGGACCGTGGCGACCACGTTCACCACCGGCGCCTGGTTGGGGCGGAACAGGTTGTCGAGGATCCAGATCGGCAGCGTCGTGGTGCCGGGGCCGGCGGTGAAGCGGGTGACGATGATCTCGTCGAAGCTCAGGGCGAAGGCCAGCAGGCCGCCGGCCAGCAACGCCGTGCGCATGGACGGGAACGTCACCCGCCAGAACGTGGTGAAGCTGTCGGCGCCCAGGTCCATCGACGCCTCCTCCAGGTCGCCGCCCATCCGGCGCAGGCGGGCGATCACGTTGTTGAAGACGACAACGATGCAGAACGTGGCGTGGGCGATGACCAGAGTCCACAGCGACAGGGGCACGCCCAGCACGGTGCGGAAGGCGTTGTTCAGGGCGATGCCGGTGACGATGCCGGGCAGGGCGATCGGCAGGATCACCAGCAGGGACACCGCGTCGCGGCCGAAGAACCGGTAGCGCTGCAGGGACATCGCGGCCAGGGTGCCGAGGGTCAGCGCCAGCACGGTGGCCAGCAGGCCGACGACGATCGAGGTACGCAGCGCGTCCAGCGCCCCGGCACTGTGGGCGGCCCGGCGCCACCACTCGAGGGTGAAGCCGGACGGCGGCCAGCCGAACGCGCGGTCGGCGTTGACCGAGTTGACCAGCACGACGATCAGCGGGACGTAGAGGACGGCGAGCACCACGCCGGTGACGACGCGCAGACCAGCGCGCAGGCCGCGGGTGAGAAACATCAGAGGTGCTCCAAGGCGCCGGCCCGGCGGGACAGAAACAGATAGACGATCATGACGGCCACGGGTACGAGGCCGACGGCGGCCGCCAAGGGCTGGTTGTTGGCCGCGCCGATGTTGTCGTAGACGAGGTTGCCGAGGAACTGCTTGGTGCCGCCGACGATCTCCACGGCCACGTAGTCGCCCAGCGTCAGCGAGAACGTGAAGATGGAACCGGCGACCACGGCCGGGAACACCATCGGAAGGACCACCGTCCGCAGCACGCGCCCAGGCCGGGCCCCCAGATCGCTCGCGGCCTCCAGGTACGAGAGCGGGAGCCGGTCCAGGCCCGCGAAGATCGGCAGCACCATGTACGGGAACCACAGGTAGGCCAGCGTGCACACGGTCGCCGTCAGCCCGTACCCCGGGGAGAGCCCAAGCCAGTCGATCAGCCCTCCACCGCCGAACATGCTCCGCCACGCGTACGCCTTGACCAGGTACGACGCCCACAGCGGGAGCAGGATCGCGGCCACCAGCAGCGGACGCCGGCGCGGTGCCGCCACCTTGGCCATGAAGAACGCCACCGGCAGGGCGAGCACCGCGTCGATCAGGGTGACCAGCACGGCCACCCCGATCGTGCGCAGCGTGACCGTCCGGTAGACCGGGTCGGTGAGGACGACCCGGATGTTGTCGAGGGTCCAGGACCGCGCGATCTGACCGGTGAAGGCGTCGGTGGTCCACAGGGCGGTGATCAGCAGCGCCGCCAGCGCACCGATGTAGGCCAGCCCGAGCCACAGCAGCGGCGCCGTCAGCAGCAGAGCCAGGCGGGTCCGGGGTGATCGGGTGAGCCACGCGGAGAGGCGACGGCGCATGCGCCTCAGCCCTTGATCTCGGTCCAGGCGCGGGTCCAGGCGGCGTAGTCGGTGCACTTGACGTCGGTGCGGCCGTCGAGACACTGCGGGACCGGGGTGTTCCAGTACCAGATCTTCTCGGCGTACGCCGCATCGCCGGCGTGGTAGGTCTCGCAGAACGACTTGTCGACGGTCAGCGCGCACGCCTTCTGATTGGCCGGGGCCTCGCCGAAGTACTCGGCGACCTGGGCGTTGGCCTGCGGTCCGACGATCCAGTCGAGCCACTGGTAGGCGCAGTTCGGATGCTTGCTCCGGGCCGCCACCATCCAGGTGTCGGACCAGCCGGTCGAGCCCTCGTCGGGCAGGATCGCCTTGACCGGCGCCTTCTCGCCGGCCGCGGTGTTGACGATGACCTGCCAGGTGGTGCCGATGACCGAGTTGCCGCTGGAAAACGACTGCACCTCCTTGAGGTAGTCGGACCAGTACTCGCTGACGTTCGGCTTCTGGGCCTCGAGCAGGTCGACGGCCGCCCGGAGCTGCTTGTCGTCGAGCGCGTACGGGTTCTTGATGCCCAGTTCCGGCTTGGTGTTCTTGAGGAACAGGGCGGCGTCGGCGATGTAGATCGGCGAGTCGTACGCGGTGACCTTGCCCTTGTACCGGCCGGCGTCGGTGAAGACCGCCGACCACGAGGTGGGGGCCGGGTTGACCACGTCGGTGCGGTACATCAGCAGGTTGGCGCCCCAGCCGTGCGGGATGCCGTACATCCGGCCGTTGACCGAGTTCCACGGGCGGTCCTTGAGGAAACCGGTGACGTCGGCGTAGTTCTGGACCAGGCCGGTGTTGACCGGGGCGACGTCGCCGGCCGCGATCAGTCGCAGCGACGCGTCACCGGAGGCCGACACGACGTCGTAGTCGCCGGTCTTCATCAGGGTCACGGCCTCGTCCGAGGTGCCGAACGTCTTGACCGTGGCCTGGCAGCCGGTCTGCTTCTCGAACGGCGTGACCCAGTCGGTCTTCGGGTCGTTGGAGCCGTCCTCGGCGTACCCGGGCCAGGCCAGGATCGAGACGGACCCCTCGCCCGCGCCGAGCTTGTCCAGCATCGGGACGTCGGGGGCGGTGAAGCCCTGTCGCCCGGACGGCGTTGCGGACGGGGATTCGGAGGTGGTGCCGCACGCGGCCAGCATCGCGATGGCCGCCAGCGTCAGAATCTTGCGCATGGCTCACTCCAGGGGGACGGCGTCTTCGCCTCGGATGGTGACGTGTACGCGGTCGCCGCGCTGCCGCACGGTGCCCGCGTTGGGTTCGCTGGCGGTGATCCGGGTTTCCCCGAGCTCGATGAGGTATTTCGTCGTCGCGCCGAGGTAGACGACCTCGGCGATGGTCGCGTCGCCGTCCGGGGCCAGGTGGATCCGTTCGGGCCGGACCATGAACTTGCCCTCGCGGCCCAGCAACGTCTTCGCCGCGGCCGCGTCGAGCACCGTTGACGTGCCCACGAAGCCGGCCACGAACTCGGTCTGCGGCTGCTCGTAGATGCCGGCCGGCGTACCGATCTGGGCGATCCGGCCGTGGTCGAACACCGCGATCCGGTCGCTCATGGTCAGCGCTTCCTCCTGGTCGTGGGTGACGAAGACGAAGGTGATGCCGGCGTCGCGCTGCAACTGCTTGAGCTCGACCTGCATCTGCTGCCGGAGCTTGAGGTCGAGCGCACCCAGCGGCTCGTCCAGCAGCAGCACCCGCGGCTGGACGACCAGCGCGCGGGCCAGGGCGACCCGCTGCCGCTGCCCGCCGGAGAGCTGGGCCGGCCGCCGGTCGGCGAAGGCGGCCATCCGCACCGACTCCAGGGCCTCGGTGGCCCGGGTGCGTCGTTCGGCGCGGCTCTTTCCGCGTACGGCCAGCCCGTACTCGACGTTCTGCCGGACCGTGAGGTGTGGGAAGAGGGCGTAGTCCTGGAACACGGTGGTGACGTCCCGCTGGAACGGGGCCGATCGGGTGACGTCGGCGCCGGCCAGCTCGACCGTGCCGGCGGTGGGCTGCTCGAACCCGGCGATCATCCGCAGCACGGTGGTCTTGCCCGACCCGGACGGGCCCAGCATCGCGAAGAACTCGCCGTCGCCGATGGTCAGGTCGATGCCGTCGACGGCGACGACCGGCCCGAAGGACTTGCGCAGACCGGCGAGTCTGATCGCGGGAACAGTGTCCACGAGCGAAACATATGGCTTCCTGGCCGAACTGTCACTGGTCGGCATCCGGGACTTCGGCGACTTCTACCGGGCCATCGCCGGCGCGGCGGCGTACGCGGCCGAACGCGCCGCCGGTGACGACATCGGCGACTGGCCTCGTCCGCTACGGGGCCAGGGGAAGGCCGTCCGAGGTGAAGGCGCGGCCGTCGTCGGTGACCACGGCCGACTCGTAGCCGTCGGCGCGGAGCCCGGCCAGCCAGCGGACGCCGGGTTCGCCCATGGCCAGGGCGGCGGTGGCATAGGCGTCGGCCAAGGCCAGGTCGGGGCCGGTCACGGTGACCGAGCGGAGACCGGTCGCGGGGGTGCCGGTGCGCGGGTTCCAGACGTGGGCGCCGCGCTCGTAGACGCCGGAGGTCGCCACCGCGCCGTCGGTCAGGGACAGGACCCAGCAGAGCTTGCCGGCCTCCCACGGGTGGCGGACACCGACCCGCCACGGGCCGCCGACCGCCCGGATGTCGCCGCCCGCGTTGATGAAGTGGCGTTTCGAGCCGGCCGCGACCAGGCGCCGGGACGCCACCTCGACCGACCAGCCCTTGACGTAGCCGGACGGGTCGAGCGGGCCGGCGGCGTACGCGTCGAAGTAGCCGCCGGTGAACTTCCACAGCTCGGCGCAGGCGTCCAGGACGTGGCGCATGTCGCCGGACAGCTCCGAGAAGGCCAGCGAACGGCGCTGGAAACGGTTGACCTCGCTGTCCGCCTTGTAGGTGGAGAACCGCGCGTCGACCTCGTGCAACCACGAAAGCACGCCGGGCAGAAGGTCGGGCCGGTCCAGTTCGATGCTGACGGCCGTACCCATGACCTGCTCGACGTGGCGCACGGAGAGTGAGCCTACTTCGCGGCCTTGTCCAATGCGGCCTGCAAGCCCTTGAGGTACGCCTCACTGGTGAGCGTGGCGCCGGACACCGCGTCCACCTCGGCACTCTGCGCCTTCAGCGTGGCCGCCTTGAGGGCCTGGATGGCCGGCGGGTTGATCGTGCCGCTGTCGTTGGCGGTCGGGTAACCGGCCTCCACCGAGGCGATCTTGCCGCCGGTGACCTTCAGCGACAGCGAGATCGTGCCGTACACGTACTTGGCGTCGGCCTTGTAGGTCCCGTTCTTGAACTTGCCCTCATCGGCGGGAGGAGTGTCCGACTTGTCGGACGAGGAGGCGGGGGGCTTCGTGGACGGCTTCGCCGCGGCGCCGGCTGCCCCGTTGGAGGCGGGCTGCTCGTTGGCGGCGGGCGCGGCCGGGGGAGGTGCGGCGGCCGGGGCTTCAGGCGCGGAGACGCTCAGCCGGACCCCCACGATGAGGGCGGCGCCGGTCAAGGTGCCAACGGCGGCTGCGGTGCTACGTCGCATCAGAAAACTCCAGAATCAGAACTCGAAGGGGTCGAGGTGCATCTGGCTGTCCGGCACCTCGAGCTCGTGCAACGTCGCCACGGCCGCACCGACCAGCCCGGGTGGGCCGCACAGGTAGACGTCGCGGCGGTTCACGTCGGGCACGAGGCCGAGCAGCCCGTTCGGGGTGAACAGGCGGCGCGGGCCGGGGTCGTTGCGGGAGCCGACGATGTAGCGGACCCACGCGTCGCGGCGCTCGGCCAGGTCCTCCAGCTCGGCCCGGAACACCAGTTCCTCGGGGCGGCTGGCCCGGTAGATGACGATGGTGTCGGCCGGCATGTCCTCCAGCAGGGCCCGGATCGGCGCGATGCCGCTGCCGCCGGCGATGAGAAGGGCCCGGCGACGGGTACGCCGTTCGGCCGTGAACGTGCCGAACGGTCCCTCGGCCCAGACCGGCGTACCCGGCTGCATCTCGGCCAGCTTGGCGGTGTGCCCGCCGACCGCGGTGACGGTCAGCCGCAGCCACTGCGGGTTGGGCGCGGCTGACAGCGAGAACGGGTGCGACTGCCACCAGCCGTTGCCGGTCAGGAACCGCCAGCGCATGAACTGGCCGGCCTGGGCGGGCAGCTTGTCGAGGCGGTTGCCGTCTATATAGAGCGAGAACGTGTTCTGGCCCTCGGCCACCACCTCGGCCACCTCGAACCGGTGCCGCACGTTGAGCCACACCGGCTCGACCAGGCGGCCCCAGACCAGGGCGGCGATGACCAGCGCGGCCAGACCCGGCCAGAAGATCTTGGCGTACGGGCCGCCGAGGTTGGCGCCGGTGGCGACCTGATGGCCGTAGCCGAGCAGCAGCACCGCGTACCCGGCCAGGTGGATGAGGTGCCACAGCTCGTACGGCATCCGGGTCCGCAGCGCCCGGATCGAGATCAGGCTGATGAACACCAGGATGCCGGTGGCGATCAGCGCGCTCATCATGTCGGGAAGCGAGGTGATGATCGTGATGCCCTGCTCGACGACCGGGGTCTCCGCCGTCAGCGCGTACCCGTAGATGATGAAGACCGCGTGGGCCAGGACCGTGACCACCAGTGACGTGCCCAGCCACCGGTGCCATTTCAGCAGGTCACGCGAGCCGACCCACTCCTCCAGCCAGGACACCCGGCTCATCATCAGCAGCTGGATGAACAGCACGTACCCGGCGATCAGGCCGAGGATCCGGCCCACCGCGAGCATCAGGGTCGGCAGGTCGTTGACCGTGCCGGCCTCGGTCTCGAACAGCCACAGCGACACGCTGGTGCCCAGGCCGGCGAAGAACAGCAGCACCGTGAGCAGGCGGTTCCCGCTGGTCGCCTCGGCCGGCGGACGGTCGTCGACCGGCGGCAGCGACTGGGCCTGCCAGCCGCTGGGGTCGGTGTGCGACTCGAGGACGATGTCGGAGCGCTGGTAGGCCTCGTCGTTCCACCACTCCAGCTGCTCCTGGGGCCGGCGCTGGTCCTCGAAGGTCCGGAACTGCTGGTCAGCGGTGTCGCCGTAGGCCCGCGCCATTCGTCCTCACCCTCAGAATCGGTCTCGGGAGCCGTCCACCCCCCGGTGTCCGGCCGTCTGCAGGTGGTACGCAGCGCCGCTCGGGATGGCTCAAACATCCGGGCAGAAAGTTCCCTGGGGTAGCGTCGCGTCGTGCTCAAGGTGGTGGGGATCGGTGCAGGTGGATGGTCAGATCTTTCGGGTACGGCCACAGCCGCGCTGCGGTCCGCGACGGTGGTCCTCGGGAATCGCCGCCAGCTGGACCTGCTCCCACCGGACCTGACCGCCGAGCGGGTGCCGTGGCCGTCGCCGCTGGTCCCGGCCCTGCCCGGGCTGCTCGCGTCCTTCGCCGGCCGCGAGGTGGCCGTCCTGGCCAGCGGTGACCCGATGTTCCACGGCATCGGCGCCACGCTCGTCCGGCTGGGTGTGGAGTTCGAGGTCGTCCCGCATCCGTCGTCGGTGTCCCTGGCGGCGGCGCGAATGGGGTGGCCGCTGGCTGACGTGGACGTGGTCAGCCTGGTCAACCGGCCGGTCACCTCGTTGCGTCTCAATCCCGGCCGGCGCCTGTTGATCCTGTCGGCGGGCGCGCACACCCCCGGTGAGGTGTCCGACCTGCTGGCCGGCCGGGGCTTCGGTGACTCCGGCGTGACGGTCCTGTCGGACCTGGGATCACCGGACGAGCGCATCGGGGGAGAGCCGTCGGCCCTGAACATCGTGGCCGTTTCCTGCGGCTCCGGGCCGGCCACACCGGTGGTGCCGGGGTTGCCCGACAATTCGTACCAATCGGATGGTCAGCTCACCAAGCGTGAGGTCCGCGCGGTCACCCTGGCCGTCCTCGGGCCGGTGCCCGGCGAGCTGCTGTGGGACGTCGGCGCCGGTTCCGGCAGCATCGCCATCGAGTGGATGCGCGCCCACCCGGCCTGCCGCGCGATCGCCGTCGAGGCCGACCCCGCGCGGGCCGCGACGATCGAGACCAACGCGGCGCGGCTCGGGGTTCCCGGTCTGGCGGTCGTGACGGGTACGGCTCCGGCCGCGCTCGCCGATCTCCCCGCCCCCGACGTGGTCTTCATCGGCGGCGGCGTCACCCGCGACGGGCTGGTCGAGGCCGCCCTGGCCGCCCTGCCCAGCGGCGGCCGGTTGGTCGCCAACGCGGTCACCCTGGAGTCCGAGGCGGTGCTGACCGCGTGGCACGGCAAGCTCGGCGGCGAGCTGACCCGGGTCGCGGTGCAACGCTCCAAACCGGTCGGTGGCTTCACCGGCTGGCACACGATGATGCCGGTGACCATCCTGTCGGTGGTCAAGCCGTGACGATCCATTTCATCGGGGCCGGGCCCGGAGCCGAAGACCTGATCACCGTACGCGGCCAGCGGCTGCTCGCCGGCTCGCCGGTCTGCCTGTACGCCGGCAGCCTGGTGCCGCCCGGTCTGCTCGAACACTGCCCGCCCGGCGTGAAACTGGTCGACACCTGGCCGCTCGACCTCGACCAGATCATCGCCGAGATGGTCGCCGCGCATGCCGCCGGCCAGGACGTGGCCCGCCTCTGCTCCGGCGACCCGTCGGTGTTCAGCGCGATCGCCGAGCAGATGCGCCGCCTCGACGCGGCCGGCGTCCCCTACGACGTGGTGCCCGGCGTCCCCGCCTTCGCCGCGGCGGCGGCCGTGCTGGCCCGCGAGTTCACCGTCCCCGAGGTCGCGCAGACGGTGATCCTGACCCGCACGGCCGAGCGGGCCACGGCCATGCCCCCCGGCGAGGACCTGGCCACCCTGTCGGCCAGCCGCGCCACGATGGTCCTGCACCTGGCCGTGCAGCGTATCGACGCCGTGGTGGCCGAGCTGCTGCCGTCCTACGGCCCGGACTGCCCGGTGGCCGTGGTGGCCCGGGCCAGCCGCGACGACGAGGTGATCCTCCGCGGCACCCTGTCCGGGATCGCCGCGCTGGTCCACGCGTCGGGCATCAGACGCACCGCGGTCATCGTGGTCGGCGCCGCGCTCACCGCCGACCAGTTCCCGGACAGCCATCTCTATTCGCCCCGGCGCAGCCGCTCGTGACCCCCGGCGTGGACATCCTGGCCGAGGTGACCGCCAGCGTCCGGGTCGGCCGGCCCGACTCCACCCTGGTCACCGGCGCCGCGGCCTGGGGGTTCCGCTATCCCGCGATGCCGGTCAGCGGCTTCCACGTCGTCCTGCGCGGGTACAACGCCGAGCTGTCCCGGCCCGGCGGTCTCACCCCCGCCGTCGCGGCGCCGATTCCGTCCGCGGGCTGACATCGGCGGCGCCGATACCGGCGGCCGGCTTCAACGCGGCGCCGATAGCATCCGGCGGGTGAGATCTTCATGAGCAGGGTGCTGATTCTCGGCGGTACGACGGAAGGCCGGCTCCTCGCCTCGGCCTGCGCCGGGCGGCCCGGGGTGGTGACGATCAGCTCGCTGGCCGGGCGGACCAGCGATCCGCTGATCCCGGCCGGTGAGCTGCGTATCGGCGGCTTCGGTGGGGTCGCCGGGCTGGTCGCCTATCTGCGCGCAGAACGGATCGACGCCGTGGTCGACGCCACGCACACCTTCGCCCGCCGGATGACCGGGCACGCGGTCGAGGCGTGCGCCGCGGTGGGCGTGCCCCTGCTGATCCTGCGCCGGCCGGGCTGGACCGAACAACCGGGCGACACCTGGCACCGCGTCCCGTCGATCGACGCCGCGGCCGAGCTGCTGCCGGGGCTGGGGGAGCGGATCTTCCTGACCACCGGACGGCAGGAGATCGCGGCGTTCGCGCATCTCGACCGGCTGTGGTTCCTGGCCCGCTCGGTCGAGCCGCCGGAGCCGCCGATGCCGCACCGGCTCGAGGTGCTGCTGGACCGGGGCCCGTTCACCGTCGAGGGGGAACTGTCCCGGCTCGCCGAGCATCGCATCGACGTGCTGGTCACCAAGGACAGCGGCGGCGCGGCGGCCAAGCTGGCGGCGGCGCGGGCCCGGTCCATACCGGTCGTCCTGGTCGACCGCCCGGCACCGCCGCCGGTCCCGACGGTGGCGACGGTGGCCGAGGCGGTCGAGTGGTTGCGTACCGCTATCGACGTGCCCGCCGGGAACGGGACACCAGAATCCCGCCGATGATCACGAACAGCACGCCGCCCAGGAAGATCAGATCGGGGACGACGCCGTCGAGCGGATAACCCGCGATGTCGCTGGCCGCTCCGAAGACGATCGCCGGGCACCCGATGACATACAGCAGCACCGTGATGGCCGTGCGAACCGGATTCATGCAGGTCAGCATGGCCTTCCGGCCGACCATCACTCTTCGTCGCCGGGTCCTAACCTAACGCCGCGATCTTGTCGCCCGCCACCATCAGCCGGTCTTCACCGGCAGGGCGCCGACCCCGCGTTCGCTGAACGATTTCACCCATTCGAGGTCGTCCAGCGCGACCGCCGGCGCCAGCCGCGGGAACCGTTCGAGCAGGGCCCCGATCGCGACCCGGCCCACCACCCGCGCGGCCGCCGCCGACGGCAGCCGGTAGAGCCCGTGACCGAACCCCAGATGCCCGTCATCGCCGCGGGTCAGGTCGAGACGATCCGGGTCCGAGAAGCGTCGCCGATCCCGGTCGGCCGCCGCCAGCCCCACCACGACCGAGCCGCCGGCCGGGATCGCGGTGCCGCCGATGGTCAGGGCCTCGCGGGCCCGCGCCGGCGGCGTCCGGGCGACCGGCCCGTCGTACCGCACAAGCTCCTCGATCGCCCCCGGCAGCAGATCCGGGCGGGCGCGCAGGGCGGCGCGCTGGGCCGCGTGCCGGAACAACGTGACCATGCCGTTCCCGACCACGTTGACGCCGACCGTGTCCGTTCCCAGCCGCCGGGCGAAGTCCCCGATCAGATCCCCGCCACCGGCGGCGGCCAGCTCGTCGAGCAGGGCGTCCACCCGTTCCCGGAGCCCGTCGGTCGCCACGCCGGCCGGAGGCGGCGCCGCCCAGGCGAGCCGCCCGTCAGCTAACGCCGCCCGCGCCTCCGCATACCGAGTGACCAGCCAATACCCTTCCCCGGAGGGTTCGTCGACCCGGTGTACGGCGGCCTCGTCGCGCATCCGGGCGTACTCCGGGTGAGGATCGGCAACAAACCCAGGCGTGTCCACAGCCCGGAGACACTACCCCTTCTGTACATCTCGGACAGTCCCGTCGAACGGAACCGCGGACCACGAATGCGGCCATGCTCTCGCGTTTCCGGGCGCCGGTGAATCGTGGGCGGGCGCGGCGGCCCAGGTCGGGGCCGAACCGGGCGTACCGTTGGAGACCGTGGTGATCGGGCCGCGCGGTCACCGACCTCCACCACGACTGGGCGCGGGTCCGCGAGGTCGAGGAGGACGGCGTGTGGCTGGCCATTCCGGGACGCCCGAGTTGAAGTTCACTCACGAGTCACTTCCGCAGCGGGTCATCTTCGACTCGTACGCCGCCGCCGGGCACGTGGCGGCCGAGGTGGACCGGCTGGGCGCCCGGCGGCCCATGCTGATCTCCACCGGAACCACCATCGAAGTCCAGGGCGCGGTCCGGCACACCGAGGTCGTCATGCACGTGCCGGTCGAGGTGGCCGAACGGGCCCGCGCGCGGGCCGCCGCCGAGGCCGTCGACGTGCTGGTCGCGGTCGGCGGCGGGTCCACCACCGGGCTGGCCAAGGCGGTCGCGCTGACCACCGGCCTGCCGATCATCGCGGTGCCGACCACCTACGCCGGCTCGGAGGCGACCGCGGTGTGGGGGCTGACCGACGGCGGCGGCAAGACCACCGGCACCGATCCGCGGGTGCTGCCGCGGGTCGTCGTCTACGACGCCGGCCTCACGCTCTCGCTGCCGGTCCCGTTGAGTGTCGCCTCGGGCCTCAACGCGCTCGCCCACTGCGTCGACTCGATGTGGGCGCCGCGCGCCGACCCCATCAACCGGGCCTTCGCGCTCGAAGGGGCGCGGGCGCTGAACACGGGACTCCCCACGGTGTTCGACGCTCCGTCCGATCTGGAGGGACGCGAGAACGCGCTGTACGGCGCACATCTGGCGGCGGTCGCCTTCGCATCGGCCGGCTCCGGCCTGCACCACAAGATCTGTCACGTGCTCGGCGGCCTGTTCAACCTTCCGCACGCGCCCACGCACGCCGTGCTGCTGCCGTACGTGACCGCCCTTAACGAGTTCGCGGCACCCGCCCTGGCGGCCGCCTTCGGAACACCGACCGCCGTGGAAGGCCTGCTGAGCCTCCAGAAGCGGCTCGACGCACCGCGGTCGCTGCGGGAACTCGGGCTGAACGAAACCGACCTGCCGGCCGCGGTCGACGGCGTGCTGCCGGCCGTACCCGCCGGCAACCCGGCGCCGATCGATCGCCCGCGCCTGGCCGAACTGCTCCACCGAGCCTGGGAAGGAACGGACCCGCGATGAGTAGCGAACAGGACGAGCGCGAGGCGCGACTGGTCGAACGGGTGCTCGCCTCCTTCGACGGCACCCCCGACCCGCGGCTGAAGGAACTGTTGCGCTCGCTCACCGCGCACCTGCACGCGTTCGTCCGCGAGACCCGGCTGACCGAGGCCGAATGGCAGGCCGCGATCGAGTTCCTCACCGCCACCGGCCACATCACCGACCACCGGCGGCAGGAGTTCATCCTGCTCAGCGACGTGCTCGGGCTCTCCATGCAGACCATCACGGTCAACCACGAGGCGTACGCCGACGCGACCGAGGCCACCGTCTTCGGCCCGTTCTTCGTCGACGGCTCGCCCGAGATCCCGCCGGGCGGCGACATCGCCAACGGCGCGCCCGGCGAACCGTGCTGGGTCACCGGGACGGTCCGCGACACCGACGGCGATCCCGTCCCCGGCGCCCGGATCGAGGTGTGGGAGGCCGACGACGACGGCTTCTACGACGTGCAGTACCCCGACGAGCGCGTGGCCGCCCGCGGTCACCTGTTCTCCGGCCCCGACGGCGGCTACCGGTTCTGGGCGATCACCCCGACCCCGTACCCGATCCCGCACGACGGCCCGGTGGGACGGCTGCTCGCGGCGACCGGGCGCTCCCCGATGCGCGCCTCGCACCTGCACTTCATGGTCCGGGCCGACGGATTCCGCACGCTGGTGACGCACATCTTCGTCGAGGGCGACACGCGGCTGGCCGGCGACAGCGTCTTCGGCGTACGGGATTCGCTGGTCAAACGCTTCACGACCGCGCCGGCCGGCACCCCTACCCCCGACGGCCGCGACCTGGGCGGCTCGACCTGGTCGCAGGTCCGGTTCGACATCGTGCTGGCGCCGTCAGAGCTCTGACGCCTGATAGCCCGCCTCGGCGTCCAGCGTCCAGCGGCCGGTGGGACCGGTGGGACCGGTGGGACCGAGGTCGGACGTTCGCGCGATGGCCCGAGCCCGGCCCGGCGCCTATCGTCGCGGGGTGGGTCGGCGCCGGTTCGGGTTCGCCGCGCTGGTCACGACCGTGCTCTGCGCGGCCCTCGTCGTGGGTGCGGTGATTCTCGGCGTACGCGCCCGCCCGCGTTCTTCGCTCCCGCCGGATCCGCGGCCGGTCACCCTGGCGCAGCGGCTGGCGGCGGCCCAGGACTCCGCGACGGGTTCGTTCTGGTTCTCCTACGCTCCGTGCGGCCCGTGCTCGGTTCTGGTCCCGGTCACGCCGCTGAGCCGGCGGCGGCTGACGTTGACCCCGCAGCAGGACGCGCGGCTGCGGCCGGACGCGGACCGGGCCGTCGCAGCGGTCATCCGGGCCGAAACGATCCCACCCTGGTACTGCAACCTCCTTCCGTTCTGCGACCGCGACTCCCCGGAACTGTTGTCGTCGCGGATCCGCGACGAGCTGGCCGCGGCCGGGTTCACGCAGGCGCAGGTGTGGGTCGAGCCGGGCGCGGTCACGTTCACGATCGAACGGGCGGACGGCTGCGTCGTGGGCGATCAGTATGCGGTGATCCGCACCGGCTTAGTCGCCGACGGCGGCGGGTGCTGATCAGAGCCCGCCGCCTCTGCGAACCGACCTGTCTCGTTCACGCTGAGGGCCGGGGCGGTGGTAGCCCGGGGCGGTGTCCGGGCGCGCGAGAGCGCTCAGGGCTACCACTGGTCTTCGGACGGCGCGGCGCTCGCAGGGGTAGCGCTGGCCGGCGAAGATCAGGGCTTGATCACGACCTTTCCGCGGGCGTGGCCGTCCTCCACGAGCCGCAGTGCCCGTGGCGCGTCCTTCAGGTCAAAGACTTCGCTCACGTACGGGCTGAGCACGCCGTCGCTCACCAGCCCGGCCAGCGTCTCCAGCACCGCCCGGGTCCGTTCCCGCCGCACCGCCACCCCGCCCAGCCGCGCCACGAGCTCCCGGTCGGCCGCGGTGACCAGCCGCTCGGGGTCGCTCAGCAGTCCCGCCGCCTGTTCCAGCGTCACCCCGCCGACCAGGTCGAGCACCGCGTCGACACCGCCCGGGGCGACGCCTCGCACCCGGTCGGCGAACCCGTCGCCGCTCTCCACGTGGACCGCCCCGAGCGACTCGACGAACGCCTTCTTGCCCGCGCTCGCCGCCCCGACGACGACCAGGCCGGCGTGCCGGGCGAGCTGCACGGCGGCCGCCCCGACGCCACCACCGGCGCCGAGCACCAGCAGGGTGCGGCCGGCCGGGAGGGCCAGCTGGGTCAGCGCGTCGTAGGCGGTGGCGGCCGCGATCGGCAGCGTGGCGGCGTCCTCGACGCTGACCGAGGGCGGCCGGGGCGCGGTGAAGCCGGCCAGGAGCAGCGTGTATTCCGCGTACCCACCGGTGATGGTCTGGCCGAATACCTCGTCGCCGGGCGCGAAGCCGGTGACTCCGGGCCCGGCCCGCTCGACCACGCCGGCCGCCTCGCCGCCGAAGACCGCGGGCAGCTCGCTGGCGGCCGCACCGGCCGGCCGGTAGCCGGTGCGCTTCTTCCAGTCGACCGGGTTGACGCCGGCCGCCTTCACCTTGATCAGGATCTGGCCGGGGCCGGGCTCGGGCACCGGAAGGTCGAGGAAGCTTTCCACCTGGGGACCGCCGAAGGCGGTGTACGCATACGCTTGGGGCACCCGGTGAGCGTATCCCCGATCTCCTATCTGGGCGATAGGTGTTGGTCACGTCACCCCGGCGATCAGGCGGAGCCCAACTGAACGAGACCGCCCATCAGCGGGTCGGTGATCGTGTCACGGCCGTTCTCCAGATGGCCGGCGAACTGCTGGGTGACCCCGTCGGCCAGACGCACGGTCAGGTCGTGCCAGCCGTGGGTGCGCTGCACGTTCCACGACTTCGTGGTCGAGCGGCCGGCCGGGACCGTGACCGGGGTGCGGTGGCCGGTGTAGCGGTCGACGATCGACAGCTCCGCGCGCCGCGTACCCCGGTTGTCGAAGGTCAGTGACACCCGCGACGCCCGCGCCTCGACGCCCAGCTTGACGTCCACCGTGCCCGCGTCGCCCTTGAAGGCGCGGAAGAAGCCGTTCGGACCGTGCACCTCGATGTCGCCCGAGGTCCACGAATCGGCCAGGTGCTTGCCCGGCGCCACGGTGTAGGTGCGCGGATCCACCCCCGGCGCCCGCACCTGGAACACCGCGGTCTGCCGGCCGGTGTTGCCGAACCGGACAGTCGCGCGGCCGTCCCGGAATTCAGCGTCGGCGTGCAGCTCGTAGGGGAGCGCGCGGGCCGGGCGGATGCCCCGCTCCTGCCGCGGCAGCCGCTGATCGGCCGGCGGGACCGGCACCTCGTCGGGCTTGCGGACCAGGTCGTCCGGCTTGAAGGCGTCGGTGCCGGGCAGGTGGATCGGGCGCGGGCGGTTCGGCGTACGGAAATCGAAAGCCGTTGTCAGATCGCCGGTGACCGCCCGCCGCCACGCCGTGATGTTGGTCTCGACCAGATCGGGGCGGCGGTCGGCGAAGCGCGCCTCGAGGAACCGGATCAGCGACGTGTGGTCGAACAGCTGCGAGTTGACCCAGCCGCCCCGCGTCCACGGCGACACGACCAGCATCGGCACCCGGATGCCGAGACCGTACGGCCCGGCGGCGTAACGCGAGCTGCCCGGGAAGATCTCATTGGTGACGGGTACGGTCGACCGGCCCTGACCGCGGGTCGCCGGCGGCATCGGCGGGACCAGATGGTCGAAGAAGCCGCCCTCCTCGTCGTAGGTGACGAACAGCGCCATCTTCGACCAGACGCCGGGATGCGCGGCGAGGATGTCGACGATCTGGGAGACGTACCAGGAGCCGTAGGACGGTTCCCAGTTCGGGTGCTCGGTGTACGCCTCCGGCGCCACGATCCACGACACCGCGGGCAGCCGGTTCCGCGCCACATCGGCCCGGAACCGCTCCAGCAGCAGGTCCGGCGACCGCCCGTGGGCGTTGACGTCGGTGCCGGTCTTGGCCTTGTCGGCCAGCGGGGTGCCCGGCCGCGCGTTCTGGTACTGGTGGAAGTAGAGCAGCGAGTTGTCGCCGTAGTTGCCGATGTACGGGTCGGACGTCCAGCCCCACGACCCGTTCGCGTCCAGCCCGGTGCCGATGTCCTGGTAGACCTTCCAGGAGATGCCGGCCCGCTCCAGCCGTTCCGGGTACGTCGACCAGTCGTAGCCGGCCTCGGCGTTGTCGACGACCGGCCCGCCGCCCTTGCCGTCGTTGCCGACCCAGCCGGTCCACATGTGGTACCGGTTCGGGTCGGTCGGCCCGATCAGCGAGCAGTGGTAGTTGTCCAGCACCGTGAACGCGTCGGCCAGCGCGTACTGGTAGGGCAGGTCGTCGCGGGTGTGGTAGGTCATCGCGGTGACGCCCTTGTTGGGCACCCAGCCGTCGTGGTGTCCCTTGTTGACCGCGGCGTGCCCGTCCGACCAGCCGTGCGGAGGGTCGGGCAGGTAGGTCTGGCCGAGGTCGGGCACCGGCGGCCGGAACGGCAGCAGGTCCTGCCCGCCCGGCCCGTTCGGCTGATGCCACACAGTCTTGCCGCCGGGCAGCCGGACCGGGTGCGGGTCGGCGAAGCCGCGCACCCCGCGCATCGCCCCGAAGTAGTGGTCGAACGACCGGTTCTCCTGCATGAGGAAGATGACGTGCTCCACATCGGCGATCGAGCCCGTGCGGTCGTGCGCCGGAATCGCCAGCGCCTTGCCGAGGTCCAGCGGCAACGCCGCCGCCCCCGCGATCTTCAGGAAGTTCCGGCGATCAACGGCAGCCATGCCGCGGAAGCTATCTATGCCCCCTGAACAGCCAACGCGTAGATGGCGAACGGCTCACCCTCGGGCAGAAAATCCTTGGTGTACGAGAACCCGAGCCGCTCCATCACCGCCCGCGACCGGCGGTTGCGACCTCGGTGAACGACACCACCTCGGTCGCCCCCAGCGCCGCGGGGAGGGTGCTGGGGGCGGTCAGTGGTCGGCGAGGGCAGGGGCTTCGGGCGGCCGGGCCGGGGGGCGGGCCATGCGGTGGAGGGCGACGGCGCCGGCCGCGATGGTCAGGGCGATGACCGCCAGCAGGAACAGCCGATCGGTTCCGGTGTCGGCGTTGCTGACCAGGCCGAACGCCGAGTGGCCGACCAGCGCGCCGACGCACGCGGCCAGCAGGTGGCGGGACGTCCAGTGGGGTGACGCCAGCCAGCGCCGCATCGTCCACAGGGTGGCGCCGACGAGGGCGGCCGCGGCGGCCATCGGCAGCAGGGACCAGGCGCCGTGCGTGAACAACGGCTGGTGGGCGCCCGCGAACGGCCAGATCAGGGCCAGGAAAGCGCCCGCCGCGACGGCAAGAGCGCAGGCCACGATGGGTACGCGGGGCGGGGTCAGCGGGTCGGCGGCGGGGCGGGCACGCCACCGGGCGCCGGCCACGGCCACCAGCACGGCGGCCGCGGCGATGATCAGGGCGGCGGGCAGCGGCATCGTGTAGCCGGGGTCCTGGGACGGTGGCACGCTGACCCGGATCAGCGCCGCGCCCAGCAGGGCCACCACGCCGCTGGTGATCAGGCCACCGGTGCGCAGGTAGGGCTTGCGGCCGTGGGCCGGAAACAGCAGCTCGACCAGGACGATCGGGATCGTGATGCTGAAGACGGCGTGATAGACCAGATTGAGCTCGGTGTAGGCGGTGTTCAGGCCGAACAGCCGCGGGGCCCAGCCGGCCGCCCCGTACAGATGCGGGCTGGTCAGGCTCTGCAGGGCGAGACCTTCCTCGACCAGGCCGTACGCGACACCCATGAGGAGCAGACTGCCGCCGGTACGCCGGGCCACCTCGCGGATGAACAGCGCGCCGCCGGCGTACATGGGCACGAAGAGCAGCACCACCCACAGCATGGTGAGCGGCAGGTTGCCCAGCATGACCTCGGCGATCAGCGGCGCCGCGAGCACGAGCAGCCACGCCGCCCGCCGGTTGCGCGGACGCGGGTCGGGCACGGCGGGGAACGCGGCGCGTACCGACGGCCGGTTGACCGCGACGATCAGCGCGCCCAGCACCGCCAGCTGGACCACCTGCACGCCCCGCAGCCAGGGCGGGTACTCGGCCGAGAGCAGCAGCCAGGCGACCGCGACGAAGCCCGCGATCGACACGATCCGCACCCGGCGGTAGGCGCGGGCCAGGCCGGCGATCAGCTGCCGGATCACCCAGATGTAGAGGACGGCGACCACGAACACCGGGATCGGCCGGGTCCACAGGGTGGCCGACAGCGACGCCGGGGCGGACGCCGGGTGCCGGGCCTGCTGATAGGCCAGCACCTGGTCGTGGAAGAGCAGCGTGAGCAGGGCGAAGACGACGCTCGCGGACAGGCTGGCCACGAGCAGGACGACGACGGTACGGGTCGATCGGGTCATGCCTGCGACGCTAGGAATCTTCGGCCGTGTCCGGATCAGGCGTGAGAGCGGTCCCGCGTCTACGACTTCAGGATGAGGGGCGGGGGCGGACCAGACCCAGGTCGTACGCGAGGACCACGGCCTGGACCCGGTCCCGGACCGCGAGCTTGCGCAGGATGGCCGACACATGGGTCTTGACCGTCGCCTCGGTCACCACCAGACGGTCGGCGATCTCGGCGTTGGACGCGCCCCGGGCCAGCAGCGTCAGCACCTCGCGTTCCCGGTCGGTGAGCTGGTCGAGCAGCCCGGACGAGGCCGGCGGGGTCACGTCGGTGGCCACGAACCGGTCCAGCAGCCGGCGGGTCGCGGTCGGTGCGAGCAGGGCCTCGCCGCGGGCCACGACCCGGATCGCCTCGACCAGGTCGGCGGGCCGCACGTCCTTGAGCAGGAAGCCGCTGGCGCCCGCCCGTAACGCGGCGTAGAGCGGTTCCTCCAGGTCGTAGGTGGTCAGGATGATCACGCGGGGTGGTTGCGGTCCGGCGGTCAGGCGCGCGGTCGCGGCCACCCCGTCGACCCCGGGCATGCGTACGTCCATGAGTACGACATCCGGCCGCGTCCGTGTGGCCAGCCGCACGGCCTGTTCACCGTCGCTCGCCTCGCCGACCACTTCGAGGTCGTCCCGTGTCTGAAGAATCATCCGGAACCCGGAGCGCACCAATGCCTGATCATCGGCGATCAGCACCCTGATCGTCATGCCGCGTCCGGGGTGGGCAGTCGGGCCTCGACCTCGAAGCCGCCCTCGGCCCTGGGCCCGGCGCGCAGGGTGCCGCCCAGCAACTCGGCGCGTTCGCGCATGCCGAGCAGCCCGTGTCCGTCGCGGCCGGGCGGGCCGCCGCCGGAGCCGTCGTCGCGCACGCGTACCAGAATCTCACCGCTCTCGATCCGCACCAGCACCTCGGCCCGCGACGCCCGCGCGTGCCGCAGCGTGTTGGTCAGCGCCTCCTGCACGATGCGGTAGACACTGAGCTGCGTGCCCGGCGCCACCTCACCGCCGCCCTCGCGGCGCACCGACACCGGCAGGCCGGACCCGGCCATCGTGGCGGCCAGACCGTCCAGGCCGGACAGGGCCGGCTGCGGTTCGGCCGGGACGTCGTCCTCGCCCCGCACCGTACGCAGGAAGAACCGCAACTCGGCGAGCGCCTCCCGCCCGGCCTGCTCGGTCCGGCGCAACCCCTCGCGCGCCTTGGCCGCGTCGATGTCCCAGACGTCGTCGGCCGCTGCCGCCTGCACCACCATGACCGACACCGTATGCGACAGCACGTCGTGCAGCTCGCGGGCGATCCGGGCGCGTTCCTCCAGCACCGCCTGGCGCCGCTCGGCCTGCCGTCGCGCCCCGCGGGCCCGGGCCAGCGCACCCCAGCTCCAGGCCAGCAGGGCCGCCGCGAGCCAGAGCCCGGCCAGATCCCATCGCCCCCGGCCGGCCGCCGGTCCGCACACCGCGACCACCGCCGCCGCGAGCACCCACCAGGTCCGGGCCACCGGCCGCAGCCACGCGTAGGTGCACAGCACGACGAACGCCAGCCCCGGCCCGAACCCCGGGAACAGCACCTGCAGCCCGGCGCTCGCCGCCAGCACGATCAGGGTCGCGGGCGCCGGCCGGGCTCCGAGCCACCAGAACGCCGCCGCCTGCACCGCGATCAGCCCCACGGCCGGCACCCGGCTGGGCGTGCCGGGCGTGAGCAGCAGAATCGACGACGACACGAGTACGGACGCCGCGGCGAACAATCCCCGCAACCTCTGCGGGAACCTCGCCGTGTAGCCGTCGCTCATACCGCGACACGCTACTTCCGGGCCGGCCGTTCCCGCCGCCCGCCGAGCCGACAGCCCGGTGGCGTGGTCAAGCGGGCTCGGGAACTCCGGGCGTGGGGTCGGGGTCGGGCGCGGGCTCGATCACCGGCGGCGGCAGGGGATCGGGGGCGTTCGGTTCGAGCTCGCCCGGATCGTCGGGAATCGGCGCGCCCGGGTCGAGCGGCGGGTAACGGTCCGGATCGGTGTTCACTGTGCGCGACATCGTCTCGATTCCTCTCCGTAGCGACCCGTGGCCGCTCGTGACCGGATCCAAGATCACGTGAACTACCCGGTGCCGGCGGGGGTAAACGTTGCCGCGGGCGCTGGATAGCCTGGCCGGATGACGACGTGGCTCGAAGCGCCGGCGCCCACCGGACGGCTGGCGCGGGACGTGCTCGAGGAACGGATCAGCCAGCTGCTGCAGTCGCAGAACATGTGCGTGCTGGCCACGTCCGGTCCGGGCGGTCCGCTGGCGACTCCGGTGCGCTACTACCCGTACGAACTGGCGGTCATGTTCACGGCCGCGCCCCGATCGCCCAAGATGCGCAACATCGCCGCCGACCCGCGCGTCTCCGTCGGCGTGTTCGCGCCACTGGCCGGGCTGGCCAGCAGCCGCGGCGCGCAACTCTTCGGCCCGGCCCGGGTCTTCCCGCCGGACGACCCGTCGCCCGTCCGCGACCGGTACTGGCAGGCCTTCCGCTGGGAGAACGAGCACGTCGAACGGGGTCGCCGGGTCACCGAGCCGCCCCGCGAGACGCTCGTCGTGGTCGTGCCCGAGCGCATCGTCTACACCGAACACTGGCTCCGCCGCGACGGCTACGCACCGCGCCAGTTCTGGCACGCCTCTTCCCACGGCGACTCAAATCGATGACTATCGTCGGAACGGCGGTCGTCACCGGAGCGGGCGGGAGGGACGATGACGGATGCGCAGGAGCACTTCGCGGTCCGGCCCGCCTGGGACTGCGGCACCTGCGAGAAGCCCTGGCCGTGTGACCCGGCCCGGGAACGGCTGGCCGCCGAGATGGACGCCACCCAGCTGCGCATCTTCATGTGGCTCAACCTGGAACAGGCGGCCGAGCAGCTGCCGGGGCTGGCCGTCGAGGAGGCCTTCGACCGCTTCCTGGCCTGGACCGACATCACCTAGTCAGGCGTGGCATCGGCGGCGAGCGCCCGCCGCAGGACGGCCGGGTCGGCGAGCGCGGCGGGGTGGCGCAGCATGTAGGTGACCTACCAGCCGCCGAGCCCTGCCTAGGAGCGCCGGGCGGTGACCCGGGTGAAGCCGAGGTGGCGTCCCTGGTCGGCGCGGACCATCGCGATCTCCCGCGGCAGCACCTGCCGCGCGAAGTCGTTCACGGTCAACTCGAGCGTGGCCTCGCTCCACACCAGCCAGTCGCGCCAGCCGTCCTCGAGCAGGTCGGCCCGGACGTCGGTGACCGCGCCGCTGCGGGTCCACAGCCGCTGCCACCAGGCGGGGGAATGGAAGGCCCAGAAGTCCGGCTCCCAGTGGGGCGCCAGGTGTGCGGGCACGTCGTCCAGTTCGGCGGTGAGGCCGGGCACGGCGATGCCGATTTGCCCGCCGGGGGCCAGGAAGCGGCTCAGGTACGGCAGGTAGAGATCGTCGGTGCCGAAGTAGTGGTACGCGTCGACGCTGACGACGGCGTCGAAGTAGCCCTCGGCGAACGGCAGGTCGTGCGCCTCGGCCTGCACCGGCATGATCTGGCCGGCCTGGCCGGCGGCCTCGATCCGTTCCCAGTTCTCGGCGGCCTTGACCCAGTGGTCGGCCGCGACCACCCGTACGCCGAACTCCCTGGCCAGGAAGATCGACGTGGCCGCCCGGCCGCAGCCCAGGTCGAGCACCCGGGCCCCGGGCCGCAGGTCGAGTTCCGCGCACAGCCATTCGAGCAGCCACAGGGCGTTCGGCCCCATCCAGTTCTCGATCATCCAGTGCGGGTCGTAGCCGGCGCTCCGCGGGAACCGTGGCCGGTTCAGCCGCTGCCCGAGATCCTCGATCATCCGGGCATGATGTCACCGCCGTCCGGTTCACACGCCGGATTTACCACCGGACGGGCGGGGTCGGCGGCGGCGATCACCCGGGTCAGGGCGGCGTCCAGGGTTCGCGGCGCGGGTAGCCGATCGCCTCGAGGCGTGTGAGCAGCGGCCGGTCGACCGAGCGGCGCAAGCAGTTCAGCCGCGAGCAGCGGGAACGTCGCCGGCCGACGTCCTGACATGGGCCAGGATCGCGTCGGCGGTCCCCGACGGCGTCTGATCCGAGCTGTCCAGCCACAACCCGATGCGCGGCGTCTCGTCCCGCAGCGACGCGTCGAGGGCGGCCGGCGTCCACTCCCCGTACCCCCGTTTGGGTCTCCGCTCCTCACGCCGGGCCAGGATCTCGGGCCGGGGCGCCAGCACGATCACGTGGCACGGCCGGGTGGTGATCATCGCCGTGAAGGTGGCCAGGTCGGGACCGAGGATCACGTCCTGCACGACCGCGGTGAAGCCGGCCCGGGCATACTCGTCGGCCACCGTCGCGGCCAGGCGGTAACGCAGAGCCAGCTGCGCGTCGGCCTCCGGGTCGGGCCGCGGCGTGACCTCGCGGCGGCCGGAGACGATCATGCGGCGGAAGAGGTCGCCACGGACGTGGGCCGCGCGAGGCAGCCGGGAGGCGAGCAGGTCGGCGACGGTCGACTTGCCGGCCGCCATCGCGCCGGTGATCACAATGACGCCGCCACTGTCCATTTCACGATGTTAGCCAGGTCGGATCAACGACAACGCCCGGGACAGGACCCCGCGCGAGGTGTCCATTCGGGAGCGTGACGACTGCTGAGGAAGTCCCCAACTATCCATTCAAGCAGGAAGAAGCACTGCGGCCGCCGGCCGAACTGGAGCGGCTGCGCGGCGACTGCCCGATCTCCCGGGTACGCCTCGCCAGCGGCGACGAGGCGCTGCTCGTCACCCGCTACGACGACGTACGCGCGCTGCTCGCCGACCCTCGCTTCACCCGGCGGCTGACCGCCCCGGACGCGGCCCGGCTGAGCGCCTCCGAGACGCCGTCGCTGTTCAACCGGGGCGGCGCGATGGCCCAGCTGATGCAGGGCGGCGGGCATCTGCGCTGGCGCCGGATGATGGGCCGGACGTTCACGGCCAAACGGGTCAACGCGATGCGCCCCCGCGTCGAGGAACTCGCCCACAGCCTGGTCGGCGACATGCTCGCGGGCGGGCAACCGGCCGACCTGAACGCCGCCCTCGGCTTCCCGCTGCCCGTCTTCGTCATCTGCGAGTTGCTGGGCGTACCGGCCGACGCCCGCGACCGGTTCGCGCACTGGTCCGACGCCATGCTCAACCTGAACCGCTACACCGAGGACGAGCTGATCACCGCGGGCTTCGAGTTCCACGAGTTCATGGCCGCGCACGTCCAGCTCAAACGGGCCCACCCCGGCGACGACCTGCTCAGCGAACTGACCACGGTGGCCGACGCCGAGGACGGCCGGCTCAGCGAGGAGGAACTGATCGGCACCGGCATCGGTCTGCTGGTCGCCGGGCACGAGACCACCGCCAACATGATCGGCAAGATGATGGCCATGCTGCTGGCCGAACGCCGGCACTGGGAACGGCTGGTCGCCGACCGTACGCTGATCCCGACCGCGGTCGAGGAGTCCCTGCGCGTCGACCCCAACCAGGGCATCGGCCTGCCCCGCTACATCTCCGAGGACATCGAGGTCGCCGGGCGGAAGATCCCGGCCGGCAGCACCGTGTTGAATTCGATGGCCGCGGCCAACCGGGACGCCGAGGCGTTCACCGACCCCGACGAGATGGTGCTCGACCGGCGGCCCAACCCGCACCTGACCTTCGGCGTCGGCCTGCACGCGTGCCTCGGCCAGGCCCTGGCCCGGGTCGAGTTGCAGTCGGCGCTGACCGTGCTGACCGAGCGGGTGCCCACGCTGGCGCTGGCCGTGCCGCCGGAGTCGCTGCGGCGCAAGGAGGGCCTGATCGTCGGCGGCCTGCGGGAACTGCCCGTCCAATGGTGAAGGTGACGGTCGACCAGGAGAAATGCTGCGGCGCGGGCACCTGCGTGATGCTCGTGCCCGAGGTCTTCGACCAGCGCGACGAGGATGGCGTGGTCGTCCTGCTGGACGCGGCGCCGGCGGAGAAATTCACCGATGGGGTACGCGAGGCGGCAGCCGTTTGCCCGGCGGCGGCGATCACGGTCGATGACGGAGAATCCACAACATGACAACTGTGGGTAACGGGCCGCGCCGGGTGGTGGCGCTGCACGGCTGGTTCGGGTCGGCGAGGGGCTGGGGCTGGCTGCCCGAACTGATCGACACCGAGCGGTTCAGCTACGCGTTCCTCGACTACCGCGGCTACGGCGACCGCCGCGACGAGACCGGCGAATACAGCATCGCCGAGATCGCCGCCGACGCCCTGGCCGCGGCCGATGACCTCGGCTGGGACACGTTCTCGCTGGTCGGCCACTCGATGGGCGGGATCGCGGCGCAGCAGGTCCTGGCCACCGCCCCCGAGCGGGTCGAGCGCCTGGCCGGCATCAGTCCCGTACCCGCCGGGGGTGTGCCTTTCGACGACGACAGCTGGGCCCTGTTCAGCGGCGCCGCCGGCAACCCGGGCAACCGCCGCGCGATCATCGACTTCACCACCGGCGGCCGGGCCTCGGCCCGCTGGCTCGACCGGATGGTCGCCGAGTCGCGGGCCGGCTCCACGGTGGAAGCCTTCGGCGCGTACCTGCCGGCCTGGGCCCGCACCGACCTCACCGAGGCGATCACCGGATCGCAGCTGCCCGCCCTGGCCGTCGTGGGCGAGCACGACCCGGCCCTGGGCGAGCCGGTGATGCGTGAGACGTGGCTCAAGCACTATCCGAACGGGCGGCTGGAGGTGCTGCGGGAGGCGGGCCACTACGGCATGTACGAGTCGCCGGTCCGCCTGGCCCGCCTGCTCGAGGACTTCCTGGGCTGACGGCGGGCCGACCGTGGCTGCCTGCACGAGCGACCCCTCCAGGGTGAATTCCTCCGGATCGGCCGCCCGGTCAACACGATGGCGTCCGCGGTCGGCACCGCCGTGGTCACCCTGGCCGGGCGGAAACGCCGGGGTCAGCGGCCGGTCACGCCGTCGATCTGCTCGCGGATGATGTCGGCGTGGCCGGCGTGGCGGGCCGTCTCGGCGATCACGGCCAGCAAGGCGGTGCGCAGGGTGCCGAGCCGGCCCTTGCTGGTCACCGGGGCGTCGGCGTCGGGCGCGGCCGCGATGACCGCGTTGCCGGCCTGGCACGCGGCCTTGTAGTCGGCGCGCAGCGTACGCAGCGGAATCGACGGGTCGACGGTCATCGACCGGAGGCCGCGCGGCGGTTCCACACCGAACCAGGCCGACTCGACGAACGTCAGGTGCTGCACCAGCCCGGCCACGCTGGTGCCTGAGCCGACCGTGCTGCGCCGGGCGTCGTCCTCGCTGAGGCCGGCCAGTTTCTTGAGCACGCCGGCGCGCAGGCTCTCCAGCGTCGCCTGAAGTGCTTCGACCTCGGGGTTCACGCGGCGCTCCTCGGTTGTCGACCACGTCATGACCTCGAGGCTATGCGCATCGTCTCGTCGCTGCCCTCGGGCCTGTGCCGGGTCTGCGCGCCGCCGCCCGGGCCGGTCGAGGCGGCGCTCGCGCATCTGGGCGGCCGGTCGGACGTCTTGTCGCTCGATCCGCACACGCTCGACGAGGTCCTCGGCTCCATCCCCGAGGTGGGCGCGCGGCCGAGCAGGCGGCCCGTGGGGCCGGGTGGTTCGTGGGGGACGGTCAGCGGACTTCGAATCCGGTCAGGCCCTCGGCCGGCTCGTCGGTGACCTCGACGCCGGTCACGGTGGCCCGGATCGGGCCGCGGTGGGTCCAGGCCACGAGTTGCTGCACGGCGTCCGGCTCGCCCTCGAAGACCGCCTCGACCGACCCGTCGTCGCGGTTGCGCACCCAGCCGGCGACGCCGGTGTGCGTGGCCTCGCGCCGGCAGGTGTCACGGAAGAACACTCCTTGCACGTCACCGGTCACCACCACGCGTTTACGGATCACGCCTCAACGGTACGGCCAGCGAGCCGCCCGTACCGGCCGAATTATTGTCATTCCGCGAGGTCAGGGGCGGGGAGTCAGCATCCAGTTCTGGCTCCAGGCGGTGCCGCACGGTGTCACCTGCAGGCTGGTGTCCTCCAGCAGCAGGCCCTCGCGGATGTCCAGGCAGCGCGTGCCGCCGTTGTCGGCGACCCGGCCGGTCGCGTCGAAGGTCCACAGCTGATCGGGGGCGGTGGCCGCGCACTTCTGCTGGACCACGTCCACGGCCCCGTCCGCGCCGGAGAGGCACTCGCCGCTGAGCAGGTTGACGATGTGATGACTGCCGTCCGGCCGGTTCCGGATGCGCCACAGCTGGTTGCGGAAGTCACCGTCGTCGCGCCAGTGCCACAGGTGCGCGCGGCCGCCCGGGTCGGTCGACCAGTTCTCGATGTCCACCACGTAGGACTCCGCCACCGTGGTCGCCGAGCGGCGGCTGACGATGGCCACCACCGTCCCGTCCCTGATGTCGCCGGTCAGCGGCGTGAGGCGGGCGGGCAACGACGGCGCCGCCGGACTGGGTGCGGTGCCCACGGCCGGCCGCTCCGGTCGCAGCACGGTGGCGCCGGCGAAGGCGGCCAGCGCCAGCGCCGCGACGGCCGCGACGGCCAGCCACAGCCGTCGGACGCCCGGCCGGACCGACCCCGTCCGGACCAATCCCGGCGGGAGAGCCGGCGGCGGGAGCGCTGGATGGGGGAGGGCCGGCGCCGGCCCGGCCGGCGTGGGCGACGCGGGCGCGGCGACCGGAGCGGGCGGCGTAGGCGTGGCGGCGGGGTTGGGTGATCTGGGCGTGGCGTCGGTAATGGCCGTGGCGGCGGGGGCGGGTGACGTAGGCGTGGCGGGGGTGGGTGACGTGGCGGACGGTGCGGCCGGCGGCCGGGCGCCGGACGAGAGGATCTCCAGGTGGACGGCCCGCAGTGCGGGGCTGGGGTCCAGGCCGAGCTCCTCGGCCAGGCGGCGCCGGACCGTCGCGTAGTGCTGGAGCGCGTCCGCCGGGCGCCCGCTGCGGGACAGCGCCAGCATGAACTGCCCGGCCAGCCGCTCGTCGAACTGGTCGGTCTCGGTCGCTGTGGCCAGCTCGTGCACCAGGTCGGCGTGCCGGCCGGCGGCCAGCGCCTCGTCGTTGCGGTCGAGTTCGGCCGCGTGCCGCTCCCGCTGCAGGGACGCGCGCACGCCATTCAGCCACGGTGTGTCCAGCGACCCGAACGGGCGACCGCGCCACAGAGCGAGCGCGTCGTCCCGCTTCCCGGCGGCGAGCAGACGCCGGAAGCGGTGCATGTCCACCTGGCCGGGGTCGACCGTCAGGCAGTAGCCGTCGGGGCGCCGGTCGATGCCCGCGTCGGGCGCGAGTGACCGGCGCAGGCCCGAGATGTAGTTGTGCAGAGCCCCGCGTGCCCGCTGCGGCGCGTCGTCACCCCACACCCGGTCGATCAGCTGCGCCACCGAGACCGGCCGTCCGGCCTCGGCCAAAAGCACGGCGAGTACGCAACGCTGCCGCCGCGGGCCGACATCGAGTCGCGCGCCATCCCGGTAGACATCGACTCCATCAAATACCTGGAAGTGCAACGAGGGCCTCCACAACGGATCGTGAGCAGGCGATTTGACGATCGGCGGAGATTTGCGTGAGTGCCGACTGCAACTCTCGTCGACGCCGATGGACGGGGTCAAGACGGTGGTCGGCAAGCTGACCACTGTGGAGCCCCGCAGGTTGCAAACGGGGGTTATCGCATGTCGGCTCGGCCGTTCCACCATGCCCGCATCCGTCTTCTGCTCCAGATCGCCGCCATTGTCGCGCTGCTCGCGCCGATGGCGTGGATCCCTGATCCGGTGCTCGCCGCGCCGTCCGCCCGGGCGGACCGGCCGGTGCCGGTCTCCTCGCTCAAGGCCCACCGCGCACCCGCCCGGCACCTGCCCCGATGGCATCGGGGCGGGACGGCCTGGCCGTCCGGCGGCACCGCGGTGGTCGACGTGGGCCCGGGCGCGGGCGCGGCACGGGTCGCGCCCAGGGCCGGCACGAAAGGCGCCGCGCGCATCGGTGGCCTGCCGCTGAGCCTCCGCCCGCCCGCCGCCACCCCGCGCACCGGCCACCCCGCCGAACCGCGCCCCGCCGCCCCGCCCGCGAGGCCGTCCGCCGCGCCGCCCGCCGCCCCGGCCGCCCCGTCGTCCGTACGCGTCTCGGTCGCCGGTCATGACCTCACCGCCAAGGCCGGTGTCGACGGCGTGCTGTTCACCGCCGTCCGCGCCGACGACGCCCACGGGCCGGCGCGGATCGCCGCCGACATCGGCTACGCCGGTTTCGCCGACGCGTACGGCGCCGACTTCGGTGGCCGCCTTCGCCTGGTCAAGCTGCCGGCCTGCGCGCTCACCACCCCGTCGCGGGCGGAGTGCCGCACGCAGACGCCGGTGCCGGGCGCGGTGAACGTCCGGACCGCCGACGTCGTCTCCACCGACGTCCTCGAGGTGTCGGACGCGGCCGCGTACGCCCTCGCCTCGGGCCCGTCGTCCGACGCCGGCACCTACACCGCCACCAGTCTGTCCCCGACCTACGCGTGGGCCGCCGGCGACCAGGGCGGCGAGTTCACCTACAACGTCCCGCTGCGGGTGCCGCCGTCGCTCGGCGGCCCGGCCCCGGATCTGGCCATGCGCTACTCGTCGGGCTCGGTCGACGGCCGCACGACCTCGACCAACAACCAGACCTCCTGGGCCGGTGAGGGCTGGGACCTGCAGAACGACTTCGTCGAGCGGTCGTTCGAGCGCTGCGGCGACGACGGCTCGACGGCCAACCCGGGCGACCTGTGCTGGTACACCCAGAGCAACGCGACAATGGTGCTCGGCGGCCACTCGACGCGGCTGGTGAAGGACGACGCGACCGGCCGGTGGCGCGGTGAGGCCGACGACGGCTCCCGGGTCGAGCTCCTGACCGACGGCGCCTCCTGGCGGGGCAACGGGGACACGACCGGCGAGTACTGGAAGGTGACCAAGGTCGACGGCACCCAGTACTTCTTCGGTCTGAACCGCCGGTACGAGGGGGATCCGCAGCACACCGACAGCACCCAGAACGTGCTGGTCTACGGCAACAACCCGGGCGAGCCCTGCTACGACCGGTCGTCGTCGGCGTCCGGGCGCGGGTGCACGTGGACGTACCGGTGGAACCTCGACTACGTGGTCGACCCGCGGGGCAACTCGATGACCTACTCGTACGAGGCGTACGTCGGGAAGTACGGCAACTGGAACGCGACCCAGAATTACGCGTACGACATCACCACCCACCTCGCCAAGATCGAATACGGCACCCGGGCCGGCTCGGAAGGCGCCCAGACCGCCCCCATGCGGGTGATGTTCGGCGTGGCCAACCGCTGCTCGGACTTCGACGGCAAGTGCGAGGTCTTCCCGGACACCCCGTGGGACCTGGTCTGCGGGGTCGACTGGAACACCCAGTGCGTACAGACCAGCCCGACGTTCTGGACCCCGTGGCGGCTGTCCGCCGTCGTCACGCAGATTCTCGACCCGGCCACCGGCGGTTATCGGGACGTGGACGGCTGGCATCTGACCCCGGAGTACCCGGATCCGCTCAACGGTGACAGCCCGTCATTGTGGCTGACCCATCTGGAGCACGACGGCGACGGGCTGGCCGAGCCGTTCATGGACTTCAACGGCGTACGGCTGGCCAACCACGTCCTCGGCGCACCGGGCACCGAGCTCAACCACTTCCGGCTCGACGAGGTCGTCAACGGCACCGGCGGGGTCACCGACGTGGACTACTCCCCGGAGCAGTGCACGTCGGACATCGTGGACACGATCAGCAAGAACAACAACCCGTACCGATGCTTCCCGGACGGCGCCACGACCATGTGGTTCCACAAGTACGTCGTCGACGCGGTGACCGAGCACGACCTCACCGGCGGCGGCCCCGACGAGCGGACCACGTACGACTACTCGACCGACGCCGCCAACTCCGACGCGCTGTGGCACTTCGACGCGGCCGAACAGGTGCCGCTGGCCCGGCGGACGTGGAACGACTTCGCCGGGTACTCGGACGTCACGGTCGAGCACGGCCCGGCCGACGGCCTGCGGTCCCGCTCGCACCAGCTCTACC
This sequence comes from Actinoplanes sp. NPDC049265, assembly GCF_043197135.1. NCBI lineage: Bacteria > Bacillati > Actinomycetota > Actinomycetes > Micromonosporales > Micromonosporaceae > Actinoplanes > Actinoplanes sp. NPDC049265. Next base: position 88,865 of record NZ_JBICSP010000022.1, read on the forward strand.
ACCGCGGCATGAACGGTGACTACCTGGGCGCCGGGCAGGGCACCCGGTTCGCCTTCGTCACCGACTCGACCGGGGTGAACGCGCTCGACCAGTTCCCGCTGCGCGGCTTCCGGCGCGAGGAACAGACCCTGGACGAGCAGAACGACGTGGTGGCCAAGACCGTCCACCAGCCGACGCTCAACCTCGACCCGGACACCGTCGACGGTGGCACCGCGCACCGGACCGCGTCGTGGCCGGGCGGCACGATGACCGCGTTCATGCTGCGCGAATACCGCACCGACACGTTCACGAAGATCGAGGCCAACGACTCGTGGCGGCAGACCCGCACCGACCGCGGGTTCGACGACAACGGCCTGGTCGACCTGGAGACCGACCAGAACGACGTCGCGGTCGCCGGCGACGACACCTGCACCTCGACCTCGTACGCCCACAACGACGCGACAGGCATGGTCGACCGCGCGGCCCAGGTGCTGACCACCGACTGCGCCGACGACGCGACCGGCGCGCACGTCCTGGCCGGCACGCAGACCCTCTACGACGGGTCGGCCACGGTCGGCGCGCCGCCGGTCGAAGGCCTGCCGACCCGGGTCAACACGCTGGCCGACGCCGCCGGCAGCGCGCTCACCTGGGCGCAGTCGAGCCGATCGGAGTACGACGCCTACGGGCGGGTGACCGGCGCGTACGACGCGCTCAACCGCAAGACCAGCACGATCTACCGGCCCGCGACCGGAGGCCCGCTGACCCGCACGACGGTCATCAACCCGGCCGGCCACGGTACGACCACCACTGTCGACGCCCGGTGGGGCCGGCCGGCGCAGGTGGTCGACGCCAACGGCCGGCGCACACGGATGGAGTACGACCCGCTGGGCCGGCTCACGACCGTCTACAAGCCGCACAACGCCGCGAGCGGGGCCGCCACCGGCTACACCGTGACCGCCGGCAGCACGCCGTACGTCGCCGGTGACACGGCTGTGCCGCTGACCGGCGACGACGAGCACACCCAGATCACCCTGCCGTTCACCTTCGACTACTACGGCACCGGTTACACCAGCGCCTGGCTGTCCACCAACGGCCTGCTGTCGTTCACCGACCATGTCGCCGACGGCGGCAGCACCCCGATCCCGAGCACCGGCGGGCCCAACAACGCGCTCTACGCGTTCTGGGACGACCTGAACATGACCAGCTCGTCCACGGTGAAGACGAAGACCGTGGGCAGCGCGCCCAACCGGCAGTTCGTCATCGACTACCACGACGTCGGGTTCTGGGACAAAGCCGGGACGGTGTCGTTCTCCATCACGCTGGCCGAGACCAGCGGCGTCATCACCTTCAACTACACCGGCATCGACCGGGCCAGCAGCCTCGAGCGGGGCGACGGCGCCACCATCGGCGTGGAGAACAAGACCGGCACGGCGGGCGAGGTCTATCTCGACGACGACCCGATCCTGGCCGACGACACCGCCGTCACCTTCACCCCGGTGACCGCGCCGCAGACCACCGTGCCCGACGTCGCGTACGAGTACACGCTGCGCGCCGACGGCCCCAGCGTGGTGTCGACCCGGACCCTCGCGGCCAACGGCAACCAGGTCCGGTCGTTCGCCCTCTACGACGGCCGGCAACGCCTCCGCCAGACCCAGTCTCTCGCGCCGCAGGTGCAGTCGCCGCAGCCGTCCGACCGGGGCCGGATCATCAACGACACGGCGTACGACGGCCGGGGCCTCACCCGCAGCACGTCCACGTTCTGGGCCGCCGGGGCGCCCGCGGCCACCCTGGCCGCATTCAGCGACGCGGCGGTGCCCAACCAGCACCGGTTCGCCTACGACGGGCAAGAACGCGAGACCAGCGACGCCCTGTACGCGGGCGGCGCCGCCCGCTACCAGACGGTGACCGGGTACGACGGTGACCGCACCTGGACCGTGCCACCGGCCGGCGGCACCGCGACCCTGTCCCTGCTCAACGCGGCCGGGCAGGTCACCCAGCTCCGGCAGTACCTCACCGGCACACCGCCGGCCGCCGGCACGTACCAGCACACCGACAACACCTACGACCGGCTCGGCCGCCTGACCGCCACCACCGACCCGGCCGGCAACCAGTCCACCACCACCTACGACCGGCGTGGGCGGGTCACCGCGACGAGCGACCCGTCGGCCGGCGCGCAACACCTGACCTACGACGACGCCGGGCAGCTGACCACCTCCACCGACGGGCGGGGCGTGTCCCTGTCGTACGCGTACGACGGCCTCGGCCGGCGCACCGCCGTGCACGACGGCACCGGCACCGGCGGCTTCAAACGGGCCGGCTGGGTCTACGACACGGTCGCCAAGGGGCAGCTGACCTCGTCGACCCGGTTCGTGAGCGGCACCGAGAGCTACACCACCGCGTACACCGGCTACACCGACCAGTACCAGCCTCTGGGCGTCTCGGTGACGCTGCCGGCCATCGCCGGGCAACCGTCGGGCACCTACACGGTCGGGCACACCTACCGGCCGGACGGGTCGGAGGCCACCACCACCTATCCGGCGGCCGGTGGTCTGGCCGCCGAGACGGTCACCACCACCTACGACGACACCGGCCGGCCGCTCACCCTGGCCGGGACGGACACCGTGGTGGCCAGTACGGCCTACCACGGGTACGGGGCGGTGAAGGAGAGGGTGCTCGGCGCCGGCACCGGGCAGGTCCGGCAGACCACCCTGTTCGACGAGGCGACCGGCCGGCTCACCCGGGCCACCACCGACACCCGCGACCAGGCCACCTGGAACACCAGGCTGGATCGTTCCTTCGCCTACGACAATGCCGGCAACCTCACCACGGCCGGCGAGGCGTCCGCGTCCAACGAGTGCTTCCGTTACGACGCGCTGCGCCGGCTCACCCAGGCGTGGACGACCACGGCCGCCTGCGCGGCGAACCCGGCACCGGCGGCCGTGGGCGGCCCGGACGCGTACTGGTCGAGCTACACCTGGACGAGCACCGGCGACCGGGCTACCGAGGTCGACCACGCGGCCACCGGCGACACCACCCACACGTACACCTATCCGGCGGCCGGGGCCCGCCACTCGGTCAGCACGGTGACCGCCACCGGCGCGAGCACCGGCACCGACGGCTACACCTACGACACGGCCGGGAACGTCACCGGCCGGACCAGGTCCGGGTCGGCCGCGCTGACGTTCGCCTGGGACAGCGAGGAGCACCTGGCCTCGACCGGCGGCGGCACCGCGACGCAGTACCGCTACGACGCCGACGGCAACCGGCTCATCGCCCGCGACCCGGCCGGGGCGACCGCCTACCTGCCCGGTTTCGAGCTCCGGACCACCACGTCCGGGACCACGTGTACGCGCTACTACGGCACGGCCGCGGTCCGCTCCACCGGCGGCGGACTCTCGTTCCTGTCCCGCGACCCCAACGGCACCGCCGAACTGGCCGTCAGCGCCACCGACCGGTCGGTGACGCGCCGCCGCCTCGACCCGTTCGGCAACCCCCGCGGCACCGACCCGGCCTGGCCGGACCAGCATGGTTTCGTCGACGGCCCTCGCGACGCGACCGGCCTGACCCATCTGGGCGCCCGCGAGTACGAGCCCGGCACCGGCCGGTTCATCTCACCCGACCCGGTACCTCATCCCGACGACCCGCAACAGGCCGACGGCTACACCTACGCCGCCGGCAACCCGGCGACCTTCACCGACCCGACCGGCACCACCACCTGCCGCGGCCCGCAGGAGTGCGCCGGCGACCCCTGCAACGGCCACGCCTGCCCGGCCGACCCGGTCAAGAAACTCGTCCACAAGGATCCGTCGCAGGCCTATCGCAAGCCGGCGCCGAAGAAGGCGATGGGCAAGCGCACCCCGATCGTCAAGGGCATCCGCCCGTATTCACCGCCGCCGAGGACCGGCCTGCGTCACCGCGCGCCGGCGTCCGGCCAGGATCAGCTCGCGTGCGCACTTCGGCTGCAGTTCGGGTCGGACTGCAAACCGGCCATGGCCAACCGCGGCGCGGGTGAGGATGCCGGAACCTACACTCTCGGCGTCTGCACCTACGGCGGCGTCGCGGCCTATGTCGGAGTCTCGGGCTCGTTGTGCGTCGGCGCCGACTCGGACATGCACATCGGCGCCTGGGCCGTGGCCGGCGTGAGCGAAGGAGCTCAGTTCGGCACGAGTCAGGGCGACGCCATGTACGTCTCCGACGGTTCGGTCCGGGACCAGGGCGGGCCGTTCCAGACCGAGACGCTGAGCATAGGCCAGCTCATGTTCGAGAAGGCGACCGGGAGCAGTGATCACGGCCCGGTGCACTCCTACATGGTCGGCTACGCCTCCGAAGGAGCCAGCTTCGGCTACGCCGGCGGCACCAGCTACACCTGGGTGTGGGCCTGGCCGTAGACCCCGACGACCACCGACCCCCGCGCCGGACGGACAGCGCGGGGGTCGCGGGCATAGAGTCGGGTGGATCGATGCCGTTACCGGGAGGTCGGGATGCGTTCACGGTGGATCGGGCGGGCCGGGGTCGCCCTGGCCGCGGTAACCGCACTGGTGGCGCCGCCGGGGATCGCCCAGGCGCACGACCGGGTGTCCGGCGTCGTGCGGGCGATCATGCGGCAGATGAGCCTACGGGAAAAGGTCGGTCAGCTCTTCGTCGTCGAGGTGTACGGGCAGGACGCCGACTCGGTGACGCCGGCGACGGCCGCCCGGAACCAGGCGCTCTACGGTGTCGACACGCCGGCCCAGGTGATCGCCAAGTACCAGCCGGGCGGCGTCATCTACTTCGACGCGCGGCGCGGGCCGGACAACGTCCAGAATCCCCGCCAGATCGCCACGCTGTCCAACGGGCTGCAGCGGGCGGCGTTGCGGCGCCGCGTACCCATCCCGTTGTTGATCTCCACCGATCAGGAAGGGGGCTCGGTCGTCTACCGGCTCACCGCGCCGGCCACCGCGATGCCGGGCAACATGGCGCTCGGCGCCGGCCGGTCGACCCGTGACGCCAGGCAGTCGGCGCGGGTCATCGGCAGTGAGCTGGCCGCCGTGGGCATCAACCAGGACTACGCGCCGGTCTCCGACGTCAACGTCAACCCGGCCAACCCGGTGATCGGCGTACGCTCGGCCGGCTCCGACCCGGCCCTGGTGTCGGACATGGTCGGCGCCCAGATCGACGGCTACCACGCCGGTGGGGTCGCCACCGTGGCCAAGCACTTCCCGGGGCACGGCGACACGGCCGTCGACAGCCACTTCGGGCTGCCCGAGGTCACGCACACCCGCGAGCAGCTCGAGGCGATCGACCTGCCTCCGTTCCGGCGGGCGATCAGCCGTGGCGTCGACACGATCATGACCGCGCACGTGGTGCTCAAGTCGGTCGACCCGAGCGGCGCCCCGGCCACCATGTCCCGTCCCATCCTGACCGGACTGCTCCGGCAGCAACTGGGGTACGACGGGCTGATCGTCACCGACGCCCTCGACATGGGCGGGGCCACCGCCGACTACCCGCCCGACGTGGCCCCGGTCAAGGCGTTCCAGGCCGGCGCCGACCAGCTGGTGCTCGCCCCGCGGATGGACACCGCGTTCGCCGCCGTCCTGGCCGCCGTGCACAGCGGGGCCATCTCGCGGCAGCGCCTCGACGAGTCGGTCGCCCGGATCCTGACGCTCAAGCTCGAGCGCGGCCTGTGGCGGCCGTTCGCCGACCCGGCCCGGGCCGAGCGTGTCGTCGGGACCGCGGCCCACAAGGCGGCCGAGCAGCGGATCACCGACCGGACGATCACGCTGGTCAAGAACGATGACGCCCTGCCGGTCGAGCGGCCGGGCAAGGTGCTGGTGACCGGCTGGGGCGTGACGACGACGAGCACGCTGGGCGCGGCGATCGGCCGGCGCGGTTCGACAGTGACCGTACGCGAAACCGGCGCGACGCCGACGCAGAGCGCGATCGACGGTGCCGTGGCCGCGGCCGCCGATCAAGACCTGATCGTGGTCAGCACCATGAACGCCAACACCGCGCAGCAGTCACTGGTCCGGGCCCTGCTGGCCACCGGCCGGCCGGTCGTCGTCACGGCCGTGCGCAACCCGTACGACATCGCGCTCTTCGCAGAGGTGAAGGCCTACCTGGCCAGTTACGGCTACACGGCGGCGTCGCTGGAGTCGCTCACCCGGGTGCTGTTCGGCGAGGTCAATCCGACCGGGAAGCTGCCGGTCGCGATACCTTCGCTCTACCCGTACGGATACGGCCTGAGTTATCGAGCCGGTTGACCCGAACCGGTGAACGGCACGTAACGAGCGGATTCTCCGCCGATCTGTGGGGACGATGCCACCAGATGATCCGGAGGAGACCGATGGTCGTACGATCCTGCCTGCTCGCCGTGACCGCCGCGGCCGTTCTCGTCGCGGGCACCGGGCTACCCGCGCGGGCGGCGACACCCACCGACAAGGCCGCCGTGCTGAACTCCTGGACGCAGCCGAGCGCGGCGAGCTTCGCCAAGTGGCGCACGGCCCGCGCCGACAAGGGGGCCTGGAAGGCGTACGGGTTCGACTGGTCCACCGACGGCTGCACGGGCGGACCGGACCGGCCGTTCGGGTACGACTTCCGGCTCGCCTGCTACCGGCACGACTTCGGCTACCGCAACTACGGCCGGGCCGGCGACTTCAAGGCGAACAAGGTGCGGCTGGACCGGGCGTTCCTGGGCGACATGCAACGGACCTGCGGCCACGCGCCACTGTGCCTGGTGCTGGCGGCCACCTACTACCGGGCGGCGGTCAGGTTCGGTCACGCATGATGGTCTGCAGCAGGTCGGGGATCTCGAAGACGGCGCGGTTGCCGATCCGGCCGACGGCGGCCCGGAACCGTGCCAGGTCGGCGACCACGTGCCCGACGCCCTCGCGGACGTCGCGGAACGACTCGAGGACGACGCCGACGTTGTTCTCCTGGACCCACTCGGTGTTGTAACGCTCCTGGTGCATGGTCCAGGCGTTGCGGACGACGATGACCGGCAGGCCCTGGCTGATCGCCTCGCTGATGCTGCCCGGCCCGGGCTTGCCGATGAAGAAGTCGCACATCCGCATGTAGCGGCGTATCTCCGAGGTGAACCCGACGACCACCCGTGGGGCCGAGGACTCCATCGCCCGGATGGCGTCGGCCAGGTCGGCGTTGTGCCCGCAGATGAAGATCAATTGGGTGTCGGCCAGGCGCCGGGCGATGACCCGCATCTGCTTGGAGCCGTGGCCGCCGAACATCACCATGCCGGTCGGCCGGTCCGGGTCCAGGCCCAGTTCGCGCATGGTGGCGGCCCGGTCCCCGGCCTGGTCGAGGTAGAAGTCGGGGTGGATGACCATGCCGGAGGTGCGGTGGATGCGGGCCGGGTCGCAGCCGGCCGCCCGGGCCTGAAGCACCGCCCGGGGCGTGCCGCAGATCCAGTGCTGGGCCTGCCGGGGATGAATCCAGTAGCCCGGCGGCAGGTCGGCGAAGTCGGTCAGCACCGTCACGTACGGGGTGTCCGGAAGGGACAGCTTGACCGAGTCGAACATCTGCCGGTTGAAGTGCGGCACCAGCGAGACGACCAGATCGGGGCGGCTCACGTCCCAGTACGCCTGCATCCGCTTGACCAGCGCGCGGTGTCCCATCCGCAGCGCCGCCTGCAACACGTACCGCTCTCGCGCCAGGCCCAGGGTGAGGCCGCGCTCGAGCCGGATGTTGTAGTACTCCTCGGGCCGTCGGGTGGTGATCCGGCGGACCCGGTCCTGCGGGTCGAGGATGTCGACCAGGTCGATCAGGCGGATCCGCCAGGGGCGTTCCTGCTCACGGATGGCCGCGTCGAGGGCCACGGCGGCCGCACGGTGGCCACCGCCGGCCTTGATGTAGACGACGTCGATGGTCCGGGTGTCCACGGTCGTAGCGGTCAGCAACGAAAGACCCTTTTGGAGTGGGGGCTGGCCTTTGACCGCTGGTCTTACCGTGTGGGGACAACTCCCCGCCACAAACGTGTGAGCTGTTCTCCTGACGTTCGCCGGTCTGCTACGAGGTGGCGGCGAGGAGACGTTCACCCAACGCGCGGGCGGCCGAGCGGATCTCCGGGCCGCCCTCGATGCGGTACGGCGCGCGCAGGACGGCCAGCTGTTCGGCGTACCAGACGGGACTGCTGGTCGATCCGGTCAGCCGGCTGGTGGTCGCGGTGACCGGCTCGACCCGGCCGAGGACGCGCGGCAGCCCGGTGAGCTCGGCCGCCGGCGCCTCGATCAGCGTGCTGGCGGTGAACTCCCAGCCCACGGCCAGGTGGTCCTCGAGGTCGGCGACCGGGTCGAGGCCGTGCGGCGGGACGAAGACCTCGGAGCCGGGTACGACGTGGGCGATGCGGTCGATCCGGTACGCGCGCCGCGCTCCCGCCCCGTGCGACCAGCAGAGCAGATACCACCGCCCGTGCCGCACGACGACCGCCCACGGGTCGACCTCGGACGTCCACCGCGTACCGGCCTCGGAGCGGTACTCGACACCGACCCGGCGGCACCCGGAGACGGCCCCCACGAGCGCGGCGGCGATGTCCGGGTCGGGCCGGGCGGCCCCGCGGTCCGGGGCGGGCGCGGCGGTCCGGCGTACCGCCTCGGCCTGGGCCGCGACCGGCTCCGGGAGCGCTCGCATGATCTTGGTGAGGGCGCTGCCGACCGGGTCGGTGGCGTCGTTGGCGTCGTGGTGGCCGTCGAGCACGGACATCACCAGCCCGAGGGCCTCGGTGGCACTGAACATCAGCGGGGGCAGGCGCAGGCCGCGACCCAGGCGGTAGCCGCCGTACGGGCCGCGGGCCGACTCGACCGGGATGCCCGCCTCGCGCAGGATCTCGGCGTAGCGCCGGGCCGCCCGCTCGGTCACGCCCAGCTTTTCGCCCAGCCGCTCGGCGGTGATGCCCGGGCTGCTCTGGATCAGCTCCAACGCCAGCAACGCGCGCGCCGCCGGACTCGTCTTCTGCAAACCGGAAGCCTTTCGTCCGGAACCGACCCTAGCATCGTGACCATGACCTACGCTCGCCACGCCGACCCGCCGAGGGCGGCCGTCGCCGGGCTGACCGGGGAGGATCCGCCGCGATGAAAGAGCCGTACACCGCCGGGCAGATCACCGTCGTGCCGGCCAACGAAGCCACCTGGGCCGACGTCGACGCCGTGTTCGGCGCGGCCGACGCGGGCCGCTGCCGGTGCCAGCGCTACAAGGTGATGGGCTGGATCTGGCGCGACTCGACCCAGGAGGAACGCACCGCGTCGCTGCGCGCCCAGACCGCCTGCGACCAGCCCGGCGCACCGGCCACGAGCGGGCTGATCGCGTACGCCGATGACGAACCGGCGGGCTGGGTCGCGGTCGAGCCGCGCACCGCGTACCCGAAATATCGCTCCTCCCGCATCCCCTGGGCCGGCCGCACCGAGGACCCGGACGACCACGACGTGTGGGCGGTCACCTGCATGGTCGTACGCAAGGGTTACCGCGGGCGCGGGCTCACCTACCACCTGGCCGAGGCCACGATCGGTTACGCCCGGGAACGTGGCGCCCGGGCCCTCGAGGCGTACCCGATGAACACCCAACCCGGCAAGACCATCACCTGGGGCGAACTGTCGGTCGGGCCGCGGCAGGCCTTCGAGGACGCCGGCTTCAAGGAGATCACCCACCCGACGGCCCGCCGCTACGTCATGCGCCTCGACTTCTGACCGGCACCCCTTCGACCGCTGCCCCCGCGCACTCGCCCTTCGCCCGGCATTCACCCGGCGCTCACGTCGGCGTTTGACCAGTCTCGCTAGCCTGCGCCGATGGGCCAGGGGTACACACCAGGGACGATCCGATGGGCCGGATTCGGCGCGGCCGGCCTGCTCGCGCTGGCCGGCGTGCTCGGCGGCGCCCACCCCGGCGGCAACGTGATGTCCACACCCCTCTCGGTCGCCACGGGACCCTACGGTCCCCTGGTGCTCGGCGGCTGGCTGCTCGGCACCGCCGGCCTGGTCTGGGCCTGGTGGACCCTGCGCGACCGCGTGCCGTCGCCTGGCTGGGCGGTCGCCACGATCCTCCTGTGGACCATCCCGTTCCTGCTCGTGCCGCCGATGGGCAGCCGCGACGTGTTCTCGTACGCCTGCCAGGGCCACCTGTTCGCCAACGGCCTGAGCCCCTACACGTTCGGCGTCGACACGCTGCCGTGTCCCTGGGTGGAGGCGGTCTCGCCGATCTGGCGCGACACACCCGCCCCGTACGGGCCCCTCTTCGTTCTGGCCACGGCCGCGGCGGTCGCCCTGAGCGGCTCCCTGGTCGGCGTGATAGTGGTGTTGCGGCTGCTGACGGTGGCCGGGCTGGGCCTGATCCTGCTGGCCCTGCCGCCGCTCGCCCGACGTGGTGGTGTGCCGGTGCGGCGGGCGTTGTGGGTGGCCATGGCCGGGCCGTTGATCGGTGCGCACCTGGTCGGAGGGCCGCACAACGACGCGCTGATGATCGCGGCGGTGGTCGGGGCCATGGCCGTTCTGGTAGTCGGGCGGCCTGTGGACGGCCGCCGGCCTGTGGACGACGGCACGGATTCGCCTGACGCGCGCGCTACATTGCCGCCCACCCACCAGGGCGGGGGAGGTGGCGGCCGCGCGCGCGAGAACGTGATCTTGAATGCCGGCGGCGGGACCGCACTGATCGCGGCACTGGCCGGGGTACTGCTCGGGCTGGCGGTTGCCGTCAAGGTCACGGCGATCGTGGTGGTGCCGTTCGTGGCCCTGCTGGCGGTGCCGAGGCCGCTGCGGGCGGGCTCGGCCGTGCGGGCGCTCGCGCTGGTCGGTGGGGTCGCCGCGGCCACCATGGGCGGCGTCACGGCGGCGACCGGGCTGGGACTCGGCTGGATGGCCGGCATGACCCACACCAGCGACCTCATCCAGTTCACGTCGCCACCGACAGCGGTCGGGATGACCGCCACGTACGTGGGCCGACTCTTCTGGGCGGACTTCGACGCGGTGCCCGCCGTACGCGGCGTCGCCCTCGTGCTCCTCGCCGGCACCGTGCTCTGGCTGTGGATCCGTGCGCTGCGGTCGGACCAGCCGATCCGGGCCGCGCTGCGAGGGGCGGCCCTGGCCAGCACCGCGATGATCGCTTTGGCGCCCTCGTTCCACCCCTGGTACGTGATGTTCCCGCTGATCCTGCTGGCGGTCACCTCGACGCGCACCGACCTGGTGATGATCGCTACCGGGGTGGCCGCGTTCCTGGTGCTGCCGGACGGAGGCGGGCTGGCCCGCTACGTGAAGTTCCCGGGCGCGCCGATCATGACGGTGGTGATCGGGTACGTGCTGTGGCGGTACCGGGGAATGCGGTCAGCGGACCCGGGCCCCGGCCCGGAAGACGGCCCGGACGTCCCGCAGCCGGGCCAGGTCGGCGACCGGGTCACCGGCGACCGCGAGCAGATCGGCGTCGGCGCCGGGACGGATCCGGCCCTTGCGGTCGCCCACCCGGCAGACGTCGGCGGCGACGCTGGTGACCGTGCTCAGCGCCTCGACCGGTGACCAGCCGAGCTCGGCCAGCTCCGGCGGTGCGTACACCAGCACGTCGTGCGGCTTGGCCGGACCGACACCGGCGTCGGTGCCCGCGACCATGGTCGCGCCCAGCTCGTGCAGCTTCCGCCACGCCTCCCCGATGGCGGCCGCCCGGGCCTGATACGACGGTGGCGTCGGCACGCCGGGCACCGTCCCGGCCAGGGTGCCGAGTGCGACGGGCGCCGCGGCCAAGGCCTCCAGCAGCGCCGGGTCGGCGTCCACCCAGTCCTCGGTGACGAAGGTGACATGCTCGATCGAGTCGGCGCCGGCGGCCAGCGCGTCCCCGATCGCCCCGGCGCCGTGTGCGTGCGCGGCCACCGGCAGGCCCAGGCGGTGTGCCTCGTCGACGACGATTCGCAGCTCGTCCCGGGTGTACTGGCTCTCGTGCATCGCCGAGCCGGGCGTCATGTGACCGCCGCTGGCCATGATCTTCACGACGGCGCAGCCACGCTCGTACCGCTCCCGGACGGCCGCGCGGAGGGCCTCCGGGCCGGCCGCGGCTCCGCCGAGGAAATGACAGTGTCCGCCCGGCGTGGTGATCGGTGGTCCGGCGGCGACGATCTCCGGACCTTCCGGCCAGGTACGCAGCTCCAATGCCAGATAGCCGCGATCGCCGAGATCCCGGACGGTCGTGATGCCGGCGTGCAGGGCGCGCCGGGCGGCCAGCCGCATCCGGTCGAGCACTGTCGCGTCGTCCGCCTCGATCAGCGACGCGACAGCGGTCGGGGACGCGTCGAAGGCCAGATGCGTGTGCGTATCGACCAGCCCCGGCAACAGTGTCACGTCACCGAGGTCGACCACGTCATCGGGCACCTCGCCGGTGACCGCCGTGATCAGTCCATCCTCGACGAGGACGGTCGACGGGCCGTGCATCGTGGCGCCGTCGAACAACCGGGCCGCGCGTATCGCCATCCGCATGGTTGTCGACCCTAGGAATCCGCGGTTCGCCGCCACCGCTCCGCAAGGAAAGCAGGCAACAAGTCTGCCCCGGACGGTACGAGCGAGCCGGCCGCGGTGCGGGCGCTCACACTCGTCACCGGCGAACCGCAGTCAGCGGATCCGAACCCCGGCCCGGAAGACCGCCCGGACGTCGCGCAGCCGGGCGAGATCCGTGGACGGGTCACCGGCGACCGCGAGCAGGTCGGCGTCGGCGCCCGGACGGATCCGGCCCTTGCGGTCGCCCACGCGGCAGACGTCGGCCGCGACGCTGGTGACCGCGCTCAGCGCCTCGACCGGTGACCAGCCCAGGTCGACCAGCTCCGGCGGCGCGTAGACCAGCGCGTCATGGGGTTTGGCGGGGTTGATCCCGGCGTCCGTGCCGGCCACGACGGTCGCGCCGAGCTCGTGCAGCTTCCGCCAGGCCTCCTGAATGACGGCCGCCTGCTTCTGGAACGCCGGCGGCACCGGCGTGCCCGGCACCGTCCCGATCAGGATGCCCAGTGCGACCGGCGCCGCGGCCAGAGCCTTCACCAGCGCCGGGTCGGTGTCCACGCCGTCCTCGGTGACGAATGTGAGGTGCTCGATCGTGTCGACCCCGGCGTCGAGCGCGTCGCGGATGGCGCCGACCCCGTGTGCGTGCGCCGCCACCGGCAGGCCCAGGCGATGCGCCTCGTCGACGACGATCCGCAGGTCGTCCGCGGTGTACTGGCTCGCGTGGATGGGGGAGCCGGGCGTCATCCGGCCGCCGCTCGCCATGATCTTGACGAGGTCACAGCCGCGTTCGTGGCGTTCGCGGACGGCGGCGCGAAGGGCGTCCGGGCCGGCCGCGGTGCCACCGAGGAAATGACAATGCCCGCCCGGCGTGGTGATCGGTGGTCCGGCGGCGATGATCTCCGGACCCTCCGGCCAGGTACGCAAGGCCAGCGTCAGGTAGTCGCGGTCGCCCAGGTCACGGACGGTCGTGATGCCGGCGTGCACGGCGTGCCGGGCGGCCACGCGCATCCGGTCGAGCACCGTCGCGTCGTCGGACTCGATCAGGGCCGGGACCGCGGTCGGCGAGGCGTCGAAGACCAGGTGTACGTGCGGGTCGACGAGCCCCGGCAGCAGGGTGGCGTCACCGAGGTCGAGCACGTCGCCGGCCACGTCACCGCCGACCGTGGTGATCAGTCCATCCTCGACGGTGACGGTCGACGGGCCGTGCATCCGTGTGCCGTCGAACAACCGTGCCGCCCGTATCGCGATCCGCATGGTTGTCGACCCTAGGAATGCACGGCCCGCCGGACCGTACCGGCAGCCGTCAGGGCAAGAAGTCTGCCCGGGAAGGTCAGCTCAGAGCGAACTTCTGTCCCGCGGCGCCGTTGCAGTCGTAGATCTGCAGCCGGGTGCCGTTGCCGGTGTTGCCGTTGGGCGAGTCGAGGCATCGCCCCGACTGCGGGTTGCGCAGCGATCCGTCGGCCTGCTGCTGCCACACCTGCCCGCCCACGCCGTTGCAGTCGTAGAGCTCGACCGGCGTGTTGTTGGCGGTGCCGTTGCCGTTGACGTCGAGACAACGTCCGAGGGTACGCAGGGCGCCGTTGCTCTGGTGGAACCAGTGCTGGTCGACGGCGTAGCTCTGGCAGTCCCACAGCTGCACCGCTGTCGTGTTACCGCCGTTGTCGTCGCCGGCCACGTCCACGCACTTCCCGCCCGGTGCGGTCGTCACCCCGCCGCCGTTGACCGCGAACTTCTGTGCGGCGGCGCCGTTGCAGTCGTAGATCTGCAGCCGGGTGCCGTTGCCGGTGTTGCCGTTGGGCGAGTCGAGGCACCGCCCCGACTGCGGGTTGCGCAACGATCCGTCGGCCTGCTGCACCCACTTCTGCCCGCCGACGTTGTTGCAGTCGTACAACTCGACCTGGGTGTTGTTGGCCGTGCCGTTGCCGTTGATGTCGAGACAACGTCCGAGGGTACGCAGGGTGTTGTCGGCGTAGTGCTGCCAGTGCTGGTCCGACGCGTACGTCTGGCAGTCCCACAACTGCACCCCCGCCGCGTTGACGCCGGTGTCGTCGGCCGCCACGTCGACACATTTGCCGCCCGGCCCGGTGACGGTGCCGCGTGGGCCGTTCGGCACGTTCGTCTGCCCCGAGTAGCCGGCCGCGACGATGTTGGCCTGCACCGCGTTGTCGGCCGCGTCGGTCGGGTAGCCCGACGTCATCACGCCCTCGAAGAAGGTGCCCCGGTTGCGGTTGCTGTTGTCGCCGCCCGTACCCAGGATGATCGAGCCCTCCTGGTGCATCGGCATGTAGCCGCCGCGGTTGGGCAGGGCGCCGTTCCACCACGTCGTCAGGGCGCCGGACTGCGAGTTACCGCCCTTCAGCGCGTACGTCGTCTGCCCGTTGTTCTTCAGCAGCGCTGTCACGTAGGTGCTGTTGTTGCCCAGGTTCGCCGTGTTCGAGCCGTTGGCCCCCTGGAACATGCCGTTCTCCAGGTCGGCCTCGACCCACGGCCCCGACCCCGTGCACGGCGCGAAGTAGCACGTGGTGGCGATGCTGACCGCGTCCATGTGCCCGTTGCCGGTGTCCGCCACCTCGATCTCAGCGTTGCCGTAGTCGAAACAGCAGTCCGAGCCGACGTGCGTGCCACTGGCCACCATGTACATGCCCTCGGGCTGCCCGTTGACCGCGGTGCCGGAGGCGGCCCGGCGGCGGTAGCCGTGCTGCGGCGAGATCCAGATGCCGTACACCTTGTGCCCGCCCGCGCTGACCGCGATCTCGCTGGCGTCGGCCGGATAGTCGGCCGGTCCCGCGGTGCCCGCGGGCGACACGGTGAGATCGTTGTGCCGAGCCGTCTGGTCGTAGATCTTCGTGATCGAGCAGGTGGTGCCGTTGCAGAAGGCGTCGTGGTCGGCCGCGTTGGCGTACCCGCCGGCGGCCAGGAGCCCGACGTCGTGCGTGGCCCGGTCCGACGCGCGGGTCACCTGGTAGAGCGGCCCGTTGTACGAACCGAACAGCGCGCGTGTGGTGCTGTGCGCGGCCACACAGGGCGTGCCGGCCGAGCCGTAGATGTCGCACGGCCCGGTCCCGGCCGCCTGCGCGGCACTGCCGGCCACTCCAAGCAGGCCGCTGACCAGCACCAATACGGCGGCGAGGCGGGGGATGGGGGAGAAGCGGGGTCTGCGCATGGGCGCTCCTCAGCGGGGATGTGTGACAAACATTTAAGTTTGTGAACGTAATCCGGAAACTACGCCCCACTGCGCGAACGAGTCAATGTCCGATCGACGATGTTCAATAATGTTCGATCCTTCACTCCTCCGCCCGCCCCTGGCCGCGCTTTGCTCTGCGCACCAACCACTTGGTGGGGGCGAGGAGTCAGCCCTTGATGGCGCCTGAGGTCATGCCCGCCACGATCTGGCGATTGAAGAACAGGAACATGATCAGCGGGGGGATGGTGACCAGGAGGATGTCGGTGAAGAGCAGGTTGTACTGGGTGTTGAACTGGCTGTAGAAGTTGTAGAGGGTCAGCTGGACGGTGGCGTTCTGCTCGCCGGGCAGGAAGTACAGCGGGTTCACGAAATCGTTGAAGACGTTCACCGACTGGACCAGGATCGCGGTGATCGCGACCGGGCGCAGCAGCGGGAAGATCACGCGGAAGAACAGGCGCAGCGGGGTGGCGCCGTCGATGATCGCGGCCTCGTCGAGTTCGCGGGGGATCGTGGCGATGAACGCCCGGAACAGCAGGATGCAGAACGACAGGCCGAACGCCACCTCGACCAATATCAGGCCGGGCATCGTGCGGAACAGGCCCAGGCGCTGCAGCACCCAGATGGTCGGCACCACGGCGGGGGGCATGATCAGGCCGGCCAGGACCAGGATGTTGACCAGCGGGTTCCAGCGGCCGGCGCGGCGCTGCAGCGTCCACGCGACCATCGCCGACAGGATGACCATGATGGTCACGCTGGCGACGGTGAGGATGGTGCTGTTGATGAAGGCGATGATCAGCAGGTAGTCGCGGGCCTCGATGACGGCCATCAGGTTGTCGACGAACTGGAACTGGCGCGGCCAGGCGAAGGTCAGCTCGGACGCCTGGCCGCGGTCCATGAACGAGGTCAGCAGGATGAAGGCGAACGGTACGAGGAACACCACGACCGATGCCAGGATCGCGGCGGCGCTCACCAGATAGTTCGGCTTCTTCCAAGAAATCACAGCTCGACCTCCTTGCGGTTCAGGAAGCGCCACAGCGGGAAGACGATGGCCGTCACGACGATGAAGAGCACCACGTTGCCGGCGGTGGACAAACCGTAGAAGCCGGCCTGGTACTGCTTGTAGATCACCGACGCGATCACGTCCGAGGTGAAGCCGGGGCCGCCGCGGGTCATCGCCCAGATCAGGTCGAACGACCGCAGGCCGCCGATCAGCGACAGGATGACGACCGTGACCGTGGCCGGGCGGGCCAGCGGCAACGTGATCGACCTGAAGTTCTGCCACGCGCTCGCCCCGTCGACCCGGGCGGCCTCGAAGTAATCCTGCGGGATCGACACGATGCCGGCGATGTAGATCAGGGTGGCCAGGCCGACGCCCTTCCAGACGTCGACCAGGGCCACCGACAGCAACGCGTACGACGGATCGGTGAGCCAGCCCGGACCGTCGACCCCGACCGCTCCCAGCGCCTGGTTGATCAGGCCGCGTTCGGGGTTCATCAGGATCGTGAAGGTCAGCCCGACCCCGATCGTGCTGACCAGGGTCGGGAAGAACACCACCGAGCGGAGGTATCCGCGGGCGATGATCTGCGAGGTGAGCAGGATGGCCAGGGCCATGCCGAGCACCACCTTCAGGCCGGACGTGACGACGGCGTAGACCAGCGTGTGCCACAGGCCGGAGAACAGCGCCGGCTCCCGGAAGAACAGCGCGTAGTTGCCGAAGCCGATGAACTCGTTGGTGAACAGGCTCCACCGGGTCAGGCTGAAATAGAGCGCCAGCACGGTCGGGATCAGGAACAGCACCCCGTACACGGCCGCGGCGGGCGCGTAGAACCAGTAGGGGTACGGGCGGCCCACTACCAGCCCTCCAGCCCGAGTTGCTGGGCCTGCTTCTTCACATCCTCGTCGTAGAGGGCGGCGCCGGCCTGCGCCTTGCGGATGCCGGAGCCCACCTCGACGCAGATCTGCTCCAGTGCCGGGCCCTTGACCGGGGACAGGAACTCCAGCGCCAGGCTGGACGTGTTCTGCCCGTCGATGTAGGTCTGCATGTCCTTGGCCACCTGGGGCACGTCGGCCGGCAGCGGGCAGCCGGTCACCGCGTACGGGCCGGTCGGGGCCGCGCCGGCCGACTGCGAGGTGCAGCCGTCGGGGCTGCCCACGAAGGCCAGGAACTTCTTGGCCGCGTCGAGCTTGGCGTCCTTCGTGGTCTGCGGGATGTAGAGGCCGTTGGGCGTCCACACGGTCAGGCCGTTCTTGGCCGCGTCGGTGCCGGGGATCGCGAACAGGCCGACGTCCTTCAGTTTGTCGGGGTAGTTGGCGGCGATCGTGGCGATGGTGCCGGACAGGATGGGGTAGTGGACGCCCTCGCCCTTGGCCACCATCCGCAGGCCGTCGTCCAGCTTGGCCGACGCGAAGTCGGAGTTCAGGTATCCGGCGTCGTGCACCTCCTGCAGGTGCTGGAAGCCGAGCAGCGCGGCCGGGTCGGTGGCGTACTTGGCCTGGTTCCTGGTGTACCGGTCGGGGAAGCCGGGCTCGGCCGCCAGCACGTTGTGGAAGTCGCCCAGGATGAACAGCTGGGAGGTCCAGGTCTCCTGGTACGTCTGGATCACCGGTGCGGCCTTGCCGTCGGACTTGATCCGGGCGTTGTTGGCCATGAACTCGGCCCAGGTCTTCGGCACCCGCAGGCCGAGCCGGGCGTAGACGGCGCGGTTGTACATGATCGCGCCGGCCGAGAAGGTGCCCCACGGTACGCCGTAGAGCTTGCCGCCGGCCGACACCGTCTTCTTGAAGTTGTCGTCGAGTTTGCCCGCGTACGGCTGGTCGCTCACGTCGACCAGGTTCTTCTGTGGCGCGATGGCCTGGAACAGCGAACCCGAGTTGTACATGAACACGTCGGTCATGTCCCCGGTGGACAGTCGCGTCTTGATGATGTTGTCGCCCTCGGTCCCGGCCGGGCGGGTCTCCACCTTGACCGTGATGTTCGGGTTCTTGGCGGTGAAGTCCCGGGCCAGCTGCTCGCCGGTGCGGACGGTGTCCTCGGAGTTGTCGACCAGCAGCGACAGGGTCACCTTGCCGCCGTCGCCGCCGTTGTCGTCACTGGAACCGAGGCTGCCGGCGCTGCACGCGCTCCCGGCGGCCAGCGTCGCGGCGGCCAGCGCCACGGCGGTTATCACGCGAAACTTCATATCGACCTCTCGAGAAGGGTTTCCAGGGCGGTGCGGAAGGCCTGTGCGCCGGGGATGTAGCCGCGGCCGGTGGCCACGTCGGCCAGGTCGGTGGAGGGCGCGTCGAGGTAGCGCGCGAGGCGGCCGGCCAGGGCGGCCTCGTCGGCGGCGACGCCGGCCTCGGCCGCCGCGGCGACCACGCGGTCCCAGCTGGGCCGGTGGTCCATCAGCTGCCGGATGGTCGCTCCGGTGGGCAGGCCGGGTTCTTCCGCGTACGGGTCGTCGACGGTCCATTCGTGTACGCCGTGAGCCACGTCGACGATGTCACCACCGGGCACCTCGACCGTGGCCGTGCTGCCCACCGGCACCGTGACCCGCAGGGTGAGCCGGCCACCGGACCGCTCCCACGCCACCGCGGCCTCGCCGTACGGGGTCAGGTGCCGCGCACTCGCCGACGTCAGCGTGTGCGCCGGCAGCGGGCGTACCGAAAGGGTGCGATAGCCCGCCGAACCCGGCGCCAGACCGGCGACCCGGCGGTGCATCCAGTCGGCCACCGCGCCCAGCGCGTAGTGGTTGAACGAGGTCATCTGACCCGGGTTGACGCTCCCGTCGGGAAGCATGCTGTCCCACCGTTCCCACACCGTCGTCGCGCCCATCGTCACCGCGTACAGCCAGGACGGGCAGCCGGTCTGCAGCAGCAGCCGGTACGCCAGCCCGGGCTCGCCCGCGTCGGTGAGCACGTCGGTCATCAGCGGCGTGCCGACGAACCCGGTGCTGATCCGGAATCCGGCCGCCCGGACCAGATCGGCCAGCCGCCGCCCCGCCCGTTCGCGTTGCTCCTCGTCCGGCAGCAGTCCCCAGCGCAGGGCCAGCGCATAGTTGGTGGCCGAGTCGGACAGCACCCGGCCGCCGGCGGTCGTGTACTCGCGGGCGTACGCCGCGCGGGCCCTTGCGGCCAGGTCGGCGTAGCGGTCCCGGGCCACGGTGTCGCCGGCGACTCCGGCCGCGTCGGCGGTGAGTTGCGCGGAATACGCCAGATGGGCGGTGGCGATCACGTCCGGGTCGGCTTTGGCCCGGAACGGGTCGTCCGGCGGCGCGGTCGGGTCGAGCCAGTCGCCGAACTGGAAGCCGCCCTGCCACAGCAGGTCCGGCCCGGCCAGCTCGGCCATCCGGTCGACCCAGGCGCGCATGCTCGGCAGCTGGCGGGCGAGCAGGCCGGCGTCGCCGTGCGCCCGGTAGACCACCCACGGCACGACTGTCGCGGCGTCGCCCCAGGCGGTGGCGGCCGGGCCGGCGTCGCGGATCACGTCCGGGATCACGTACGGGACCGAACCGTCCTTGTGCTGCTCGGCGGCCAGGTCGGCCAGCCAGTTGGTGAGGAAGCCGGCGCTGTCGTAGAGAAACGTGGCGGTGGGCGAGAAGACCTGGATGTCGCCGGTCCAGCCGAGCCGTTCGTCGCGTTGCGGGCAGTCGGTGGGTACGTCGAGGAAGTTGCCGCGCATGCCCCGGACGACGTTCCCGTGGAAGCGGTTGAGCAGTTCGTGTGAGCTCTCGAACCAGCCGGTGCGCTCCAGGTCGGAGTGGATGACGACGGCCTGGATGTCGTCCGTGGCCGGCTCGGCGCCGGTGATCTCGGCGTAGCGGAAGCCGTGGAAGGTGAGTTCGGGTTCGAGCGTGACCTCGTCGGGGCCGGCCAGGATCCAGGTGTCGGTGCATTTCGCGGTGCGCAGGGGGCGCACGCCGAGCTCGCCGTCCTCCAGCACCTCGGCGTGTCGCAGCACGATCTCCTGGCCGCTCTGCCCGTTCCGTACCCGTAGCCGCACCCGCCCGACGACGTTCTGTCCGAAGTCGACGAGGGTCCGGCCGCTTCTCGACGCGAAGATCCTCTGGGCCGGGATCACCTCGGTCACGCGTACGGGTGGTCCGTCCGGCGCCACGAGCAGGCCGAGGTCGGCGTCCACGACCTCGACCGGGTTGGTGTCGCCGGCGATCCGGCGCAGGTCCGTGGTCTGGCCGTCGTACAGGTCGTTGGCGGTCACGGTGCTCGCCCGGGCGGTCCAGGAGCCGTCGGTGGCGAGCACGTGGACCTGCCCGTCGCCGGTGGTCACCTCGAGCTGGGCCAGCAGGGCGATCCGGTCGCCGTAGACGGCCCGCTGGTCGCGGAAGCCGAGGCGCCCGCGGTACCAGCCGTTGCCGAGCTGGATGTCGAGGCGGTTGGTGCCCGCGCGGATCAGTCCCGTGACGTCGTAGGTCTGGTAGCGCAGCCGGTGCTGGTAGGCGGTCCAGCCGGGGGCGAGCTGGTGGTCGCCGA
This sequence comes from Actinoplanes sp. NPDC049265, assembly GCF_043197135.1. Lineage (NCBI taxonomy): Bacteria > Bacillati > Actinomycetota > Actinomycetes > Micromonosporales > Micromonosporaceae > Actinoplanes > Actinoplanes sp. NPDC049265. Next base: position 109,946 of record NZ_JBICSP010000022.1, read on the forward strand.
CCCGCCGGCCGTTGAGGTGCGGGATGTAGAGGCCGTGGGCGGTGGCGTAGAGCCGGGCCTTGGTCGCGCCGGCGGGCAGGTCGACGGTGGCGCTGAGGATCGGTGCCTCGGCGTTCCGGACGTCCTGGATGAAGCGGGCCGTCCAGTCGCCCGGGTCGAGCAGGCCGGCTTCGGCTTCGGCGTACTCGCTCCACCCGGGGTTGTCGTTGATCCGCACCCGCACCCTGACTCGGTCCCGGGACCTCAGCGGCGCCGCCGGCCACGGGACCAGCACCTGCTCGTCCGACGCGACCCGGAATGTCCGGGCCGGTTCGTCGTTGCGGGTGATCTCCAGCTCGTACGCGGTCTGGGGTTCGTCGTTCCACCAGGACAGCCGGGGCGCGGGGGTGCCGATGCCGAGCGCGTCGGTCTGGTGTTCGAAGCGGAGCCGGTGGGGCATGCCGCTGCCTCCTGAAACGATTCATTACGACGGCGGAAATGTTGATGAGGCTTTTCCGGAAGATGTCGGGGGGATTGCGGTGGTCTCCCGATCCTGCGTGGCCCAGCTCACGACCGGATAGCCCGGACTTGACCGGAACTAGCACGAAGTTCACCTGGGACCGGTTCCGGGACCGCCCTATACTCGGCCGATGAGCGAGTTGCCGGTCAACACGTCAACCGATCTCATGCATCTCATCGACGGCGCCGTGGCCTACGCCGGCCACTGGCGGCACGACGGCGTCGTACCCACCCACACCCACAGCTTCGTCGAGGTCGCCCTGGTCATCTCCGGCACCGGCGTCCACCACAGCCTGGCCGGCCGGCAGCCCGCCCGGGTCGGCGACGTCGTGCTGCTGCGCCCCGGCGTCTGGCACGGCTACGAGGACTGCCGCCACCTCGACATGTACAACTGCTGCTTCTCGGTCGAGCTCCTCCAGCACGAACTGTCCTGGACGCGCGAGGACCCACTGCTCGGCTATCTGCTGTGGAGCGGCCCCTACTCCGGCCAGCGCCGCGGCATCCTCGCCGCCCACCTGACCCCCGCCGACCTGGCCGAGTGCGTCGTCCACCTGGACGCGCTGGGCGCCCTGCGTACCCGCCCGATGACCTTCTTCCGCGGCGACGTCATCGGCCGCCTGTCGCTGTTCCTCAGCGCCCTGGCCCGAGCCGTGATCGTCGACGGCGGCGACGTCCTGGCCGGGGTCGTGCACGCCACCCACCCCGCCGTCGTCGAGGCCATGCGGATGATGGAGGAACGCCCCGCCCACCGCTGGACCCTGGCCGAGCTGTCCGACGCGCTCCACCTCGCCCCCGGTTACCTGGTCCGGCTGTTCAAGGCGGCCACCGGCCTGCCACCGATCGCCTACCTGGCCCGGCACCGGGTCGAGCTGGCCGCCGCCCAGCTGTTGCGCACCGACGAGCCCATCGCCCGCATCGGCGAGTCGGTCGGCTGGCCCGACCAGAACTACTTCGCCCGCCGCTTCCGCGCCCACTACGGCCTGAGCGCCACCGCCTACCGTTCCCGCTTCACCAACAACGCGGTCCGCCTCCGCACCTGGAACACCCCACCCACCCGTGGCGCCCTCCTCCCCGCCCGCTAGGCCGGAGGCGACGGTGAAGCGGGGCCGGGCCTACCGCCGCGTCAGCCGGGGAAGTCGTCGAACTCGCCCAGGGCGTACCGCAGCCGTTGGTTCAGATCGTGGATCGCCTGCCCCAGCTGTTCCTCGTCGGCCGCCTCGGGCAGCAGCGAGCCGAGTTCCAGTCGTTCGCTCAGCCGCCCGGCCAGGTGCGACGTGACCCCGCCGACCAGTAACTCACCCTCCAGGACCGCGAGCAGCCCGATCAGCGCGGCCAGGTCCTGAGCGCGGCAGAGCCGCAGAGCCAGCACGTCCCCCATACGGCCCACCCTAAATCTGTTTCGGCCCGACCGCCCGGTCGAGTTCGGCGACCAGCGCTTCGGGGGGCTCGGCCAGCCGGTACCAGTAGCGGCGGCCGATCGCCCACAGGTCGGCCACGGACGCGGCCTGGTGCAGGGTGGTCACGACGTCGGCGGGCAGGTCGGTCTCGAACGCCCGGGACGGTGTCAGCCAGTGTCGCGTACGTTTCTCGGCCAGCCGGACCATCCACAACAGATGCCGGCGGGCGTGGGCCAGGGCGTCGGCCGAGCGCAGCCGCTCGCCGCGGCGCTCGACGTGGTGGGCCAGGACCAGCCAGTTCGCGAAGCGCCCGCACAGCTGGTCGATCTCGTCCGGGGTGGACGGCCGGGCCGGCTCCGCCGGGAGCGCCTCCAGGGCGCGGCGCAGCTCGCCGGTCCGGTCCAGCACGATCATGTCGTCGACCGCGCCGCCACGGGCGGGCCAGCCGGCCACCGAGGCGATCTCGCGGGCCGGCGCGAAGTGGAACTCGCCCCGGATCAGGCCCGGGAAGAACGCCACGTGCGCGCCGAACTCATTGACGACCACGTGACTGGCCGGCCCGGTCGCGGCCAGCCAGGCCCGCGGGTTCACGTCGGCCGCGGTGAACAGCCAGAACTCGACGTCACTGTGTTCGTCGCCTTCGCCGCTGACGAACGAACCGTAGGCGAGCACGGCCCGGAGGCGGTCGTCGTCGCGGACGAGGTCGTGGACCCGGGCGATCAGCTGCTCCTGCGGGAGTGTCAGTCGAACCACCACCACAGCACTGTCGTGCCGGACGGGGTGGCCGTCCAGATCGGCAGGATCACCGCGGCCACGCCGGCCAGCGCCAGCAGGATCCGGGTGCGGCGGGGGAGACCTTTTCGGAGGTACGCGAGGAGCAGCGCGACCAGCCCCAGCAGGCCGGCGGTGTATCCGTGGTCCTCGCCGCCGGTGAGGGCGAAGATCAGCGAGGCCACCAGCCCGGCCGGCAGGGTCAGGAGCAGGGCGGCGACCAGGCCGATGGCGTACCGGTGGCGGCTGATCGCGGTCGCCACCAGGCCGGTGATGGTCACCGAGACGAGCAGGAAGACGCTGCCCAGGGCCACGGCCCAGCCGGTCAGCGAGAAGACGGCCCACAGTGGCAGCAGCGGGCCGGGGTCGCCGTTGAGCGGCCAGACGTCCTTGGGGTCGGTGGTCGTCGCGTCCGCGATCGCGTAGTAGCGCAGCGGCACGAACAGGTAGAAGGCCAGCATCGAGAACAGCAGGCCGGACATCAGGACCCGGGCGACGGTGTCGCCGACGACGGGTTCGACCTCTATCTCGTCGGGGGCGGGCCGGCGGTGGGCCGCGCGGCGCAGGCTCGGCAGGGTACGCGCGGCGCCGGCCAGGTAGCGGCGCCGGTCCGTGGCCGAGGTGAGGGCGAGCAGGTCGCCGGTCCACTCGTCGCGTTGCCGGTCGCGGAAGTCTTCCGGCAGCAGGGCCAGCATCAGCCGCAGCGCGACGCGGGTCACCACGCCAGTTCCCCGGTCGCGCCGCGGGGTGCCCGGCGGCGTTTGGCCAGGGCCGCCCGGGCGGCGGTGTCCCCGGCCGGGGTCAGTTTGTAGTAGCGGCGGCGCGGCCGACCCTCGGCGTGCACGTCGATGTCCTCGGGGCGGCTGCTCAGCCAGCCGGCGTTCTCGAAGGCGACCAGGATCGGATAGATGGTGCCCGGTTCCAAGCCGGCCTCACCGGCGAGGTCGAGCCCGTACCGTTCGCGGCCGGGGTCGTCGATCAGGGCCTGCAGGACGAGCAGGCGCGGTGTGGTCATGCGCATCGAGGGCATGCCCGTACTCTACAAAGCTATGTCCAGTTCTTCATAGGGGTGGTCAAAAGTCATAAAGCTTCAGTGGTAGCCCCGGGCGGATGCCGCCCGGGGCTACCGCCCGAGGTTGGGGGTGGGGGTCAGGGGAGGGTCCAGGCCTGGCCGTTGCCGCCGCAGGAGGCCAGCGAGACGTCGCTGTCGTTGGCCGTCACGCACTGCTTGGAGCCGTTGTTGACCAGGCTGTTGCCGGGGCCGGCACGCCACTGGCCGGCGTCGCCGGCGGCCGCGCCGCTGCCGCAGGCGCGGACCTTGATCTCGGCGCCCTCCTGGACCGCGCAGGATCCGCTGACCCGGAGCGTGCCGTCCTTGGCCAGCGTGTACTTCTGCGACGACGTGTTGTTGCAGTCCCGGGCGACCAGTTCGTCGCCGAACAGGATGATCCCGGCGTCGATGTCGAGGCAGTTGCCCGAGGCGGCGACGACCGGGCCGGTGCGGTCCGCGGCCGGCGGTGGCGCCAGGGTGGCCGGCGGCGGGGCCGGCTGCTGCTGTCCGTTGCCCTGGTTGTTGCCCTGGCCGTTGCCGGCCGGCGGGAGCGGGAAGTTCGGCACGGTGGTGCCGTTCTGGGTGCCCGGCTGAGTGGTGGTGCCGTTGGCCGCCCGGGTGCCGGTGGTGGCCGGGGCCGCGGCGCCCTTCGACGGGCCGGCCGAGGGTGCGCCGCCCGGGGCGGAACCCTGCGGGGAACCGGGGGCGGTGGCGGTCGGCGCGGCCGAGTTCCGGTCGGCGGCGGTCGGCGTCTCCTCCTCGTGCGCCGGCCACAACGCGATCATCGTGACCGCGACCGCGATGACCAGGGCCAGCCCGGAGCCGATGAGCCAGACCATCTGCCGGCGGTCCGACTCGGGGTGCACATGCGACACCGGCGGCTCGCGGTCGCTGTCGCCGGGCATCGTCATCGGCGTCGGATCGGGGACGAAGACCGGGCCGGTGTGCTCGGCGTCGTCCTGGTAGGGGCGGTCCGGGTAGTCCTCGGCCGGGAAAGCGTCGGCCGGCTGCCCGTCGGCGGGGTAACCCTCGACGGGGTAGCTCTCGACGGGGTAGCTCTCGGCCGGGTAACCGTCGGCGGGGTAATCGCCGGCCGGGTAGCTCTCGAAGGAGGCGGTGTCGTAGGCGTTCGGGTCGTGCATCTCCGGTGGCGCCTCGGGCAGCGTGTACCCCGCCGCCTCACCGAAGTCCTGATCTGGCGGAATATAGGGCCTGACCAGCACATTCTCGGTCTGGTCGGAACGGTTCGAGTAGTCCTCGTAACCACTCTCGTCGCGCACTGTTACCACCGTCCCGGCCGTTGGACCTACCGGGCGGCAAAAATACCTGGATCAAGGGAGATAGTCACGTTTCAATCAGACGACGCACGTAACCTGCCTGGTCGGGCAAAAACCGATGTCAGGGCAGCCATGGTTCCAGGCCGCCGCCGCGAGGCGGATCGGTTACCGCGGGTGACGGCGGGCGGGGTTTGCGGACCACGTTCAGGACCGGACCCGGGAGCACTCCGGGTGCGCCCGGCCGGATCGCCCGTAGGGGTGAAATGTCCGAAAAGTTGGAAATGAGAATGACGGCGTACGTGTAGCCCTCCGGCCCGCCGGCCGAAGAACCGGAGGTGGCGGGGCCGGGATACACCGGAAAACCAAGATCTACACGCCTTTCAGTCGTGAGGCCGTACGCCTCATGTTCTCGGGCTTCGGTAGCGTCGGCCTCACCATGCGTGAGCACATCCCCCAGCCCGTACGACAAGTGTTGTCCCCCCTGCGCCGCGGCGGCTTCCGGCTGATGCGCCAAGGCATGCGCGCCGCGACCCGGCACGTCGGCGTGGTCGCCGACTACGACTACCTGTTCGTGCTCACCTATGGCCGGTCGGGTTCGACACTGCTGGCCGGCCTGCTCAACGCCATTCCCGGTTACCGCGTCCGCGGCGAGAACTACAGCGCCCTCTATCGGATCTACCAGGCCGACGCGGCGATCGCCAAGGCCCGGGAGAGCTTCTCCGGCGCCGATCATCTCAGCCCATTGAGCCCGTGGTATGGAACCCCGCGGGTCCGCGAGAACCGGTTCCGTTCCGGCCTGCTCAACACCTTTGTGAGCAACATTCTGCGCCCCGAACCGGGCGACCGGGTGCTCGGGTTCAAAGAGATCCGCTACGCCCCGTCGCACATCCCCGACCTGGACGAATACCTGGCCTGGCTGCACCGGGTGTTCCCGGCCGTCAAGATCGTGATCAACCATCGGGACCCGGCCGCGGTGGCCCGCAGCGGCTGGTGGCCGGACCAGCGTGACGCCGAGCGGACCATCCGGACCGCCGACGAGCGGCTCTGGCGGATCCCGGCCGACGGGCGGCACCACCACTTCGTCTACGACGACATCGACGACGGCCTGGCCAACGTGCGCGAACTCTTCACGTTCCTGGGCGAGCCGATGGACGAGCCCTCCGTACGCCAGGTATTGGGAACGAAGCACAGCGCCTACCCGGCCCGGGAAGGCAAATGATTACCACCCGATTGCCTGAATGTCATGTGTCGGTCGCACGCGGGTAGGGGCGCGCAGGGCACCGTGTAACCCGTGATCGCGTTCGTGGGGATGGGACTGGCCGCCTGCACGGGGGTGCTGCTCGCCGCCATGGAGAGCCCCCACGTCCGGAGCGGCACCCGCCTGCACAAACTCAGCCTGGTGGTGCTGATCGTGTCGGGCGCCACGCTGGCCGCCGCGGGCGCCGACGCGATCTGGTAGTTCCGCTCACCAGTGGTAGGCCCGGGCGGCATCGCGCACGCGAATACCGCCCAGGCCTACCACTGATTTCAGCACCGCAGGCGGGCGGCGGCCCAGTCGGCGTGGTCGTGCGCGTTGCCGTCGCCGGCGTCGTTCACCTGGAGTTCAAGCGTCTGCCCGCCGGTCACGTCGACGTCGATGGGCACGGCCGGGCCGTCGCCGGTGAGCCGGGCGGTCTGGGTCAGCTGCCGCCCGTCCAGCCACACCGACGCCACCACCGTGCCGTCGCTGCCGGTCTCGTCGTCCAGGCCGGCGTCGGCCTTGAACCGTGTGCAGCTCCCGCCCAGCGGCACCCGCACCACCGAGGCCGCGTGCACCCCCAGACCCTTCTGGTACGCCCTCCCGGCGATCGACAGCGTCTGACCGTCACCGGCGCCGGCCTCGCCGTTGGACATGTCCTTCTCGGCCGGGCCCCAGCCGTTGCTGACCGCCTCGTACGGCTTGTCGCTGAGCCAGGCGTACCCGGGCGGCAGCGGCGTCCGCACGGTCGCCGACGCGGTGGTGGTCGTGCTGAAGCCGCTCGGTGTCGTGCTGACCACGGTGGCGGTCAGCGTGTGGTCGCCCGCGTCGGTGCCGGCCGGCGCGGTGACCTGGAACGACGCGGTGCCCGAGCCGTCCCGGGTCACCACCGGCGGCGTGACCGTCCAGCCGTCCGGGGCGGCCAGGGTGACCTTGACCGAGGTGAGGCCCTCGGCGCAGCGAGCCGTCACGGTCACTGTCACGGCGGCCGGGGTGCCCGGGGTGACAGTGTCGGGGGCGTGCAGGCCGACGTCGGGCGGGCAGGGCGCGGGCACGTCCGAGTCGGGCACGCCGCCCCGAGCCGCCTCGGCCCGGGTCAGCGGGCGCAGGACCAGCTCCTGGGCGTACGGGCGGGTGGCCGGCAGGCGGTAGGGCGGGAGCACCGAGTTCGGCGTCTCGCCCATGCCGGTCTCGCCGGCCAGGGCCTGCAGGGTGACCCAGCCGTGGTTCTTGACCAGGGGCAGCTGGTGGTCGTACTCGGCCCGGGCGAGCTCGTCGTACTGCGACACGCTGACGTCGTTCAGGCCCCCGACCAGCAGGCCGTCGCGGCCGTCGGTGAGCGCGGCCCAGCGCGCGTCGGTGTGGTTGCCGTAGGCCTGCGGCCGCGAGTACCGCACGTACTCGTCGGCGACCGTGCTGCGGTAGACACCCATCGGCGCCGCCGACTTGCGGTCGTTGTAGTTCTCGAACGGGCCGCGGCCGTAGTAGGCGAACTTCTGCATCGCGTCCGGAAGCTTCAGGGCAAGCCCGACCCTGGGCAGGTACGGCAGAGCCGACGTGCCCGATCCCGACGGCGTGACGTTCTGCCGCAGCGTGACCGTCCCGTTCCGGTCGACGGCGTAGCGCAGTGTCTGGTCGAACGCGATGGTCCGGCCCTGGTACCGCTCGGCCACCTCGACGACCGCGGCGTCCGCCTCGGCCGAGGTGCGCACCGAGGTGACAGTGCGGGTCATCGCGTCCAGGCCGATGTCGTGCCAGACCCCGCCGTCGTTGACGTTCCAGTCGTAGGTCTCGTTGCTGGTCGGCGGCCGGTAGACCGACAGCAGCGGCCCGCCGCGCAGCAGTTCGCGGCCACCGGCGCGCATCGAGGCGAGCGTGCCGCCCTCGAACCGGTACCGGAAGCCGGCACCGCTGACCGTGACCGTCCCACCGCCGCTGGTCAGCTTGGGCGTCCCGCGTACCGGGGCCGGGAGAACGCCCGGAACCGCCCGGCCGCCGGCCGCGAACTGGCCCTGACCCAGCAGCCACCCGGCCGGGGCCCACGCGGTCGCCCTGGTGCTCAGCGCCTCGACGGTCAGGAACCGCTCGCGGTCGGCCGGGTTGGCCGGCGCCGGATCCACCGTGACGTCCCTGCTCTCCTTCGGCCCGATGGTCACCTCCGACGACCCGGACCGCAGCGTGCGTTCCTGTTCGGTGAGCTTCCACCGGGCCCGTACCGGTAGCGCGCCGGCCTGCTGCTCGTTGGTCAGCCGGACGACGGTGGGGGAGACCTGGGTGACCCGGATCGGCGACTGCGCCCAGGACATCTCCCGCACCTCGGGCTGCAGGTAGCGGTCGGAGCCGACCAGCCCGTCGGTGCCGGAGAGGCTGATGCCGAGGCTGAGGAAGTCGCCGTGCCGCCGGACCGACTCGAACCCGAGGTCCAGGACCGGTTCGGCCGACGTGCCGTAGACCCGGGCGTAGTCGACCTGGCCGTGTCCGGTGCGCTTGCTCCACAGGTCGTTGTCGAGCTGGGTCTCGGCGTTGTGGCCGATCTGCACCTCGTACAGACCGGGGTCGATCTTGCCGGTCTTCGGGGTGGTCGCGACCACGGTGCCGTCGATGACCAGGCTCAACCTCGATCCGTCGTACGAGCCGGCGACCGTGTGCCAGGTGTCGTACCAGTTGGCCGGCACGGTCGCCGCCGCTGTCGTCCAGCCGCCGATGTCGGCGCCGAACTCGAGGGTGTTCTGATCGCGCATCTGCAGGGCGTACCCGAGGCCCTTGGTCAGGATCGGGAAGCTGCCGCTCCACGCCCCCGGCTTGATCCGCGTCTCCAGGCGGACCTGGTCGGTCAGGTCGAGGCTGGGCGCGCGGAACGTGTCGACGAAGTCGTCCAGGCCGGACAGGTCGACCACGCCGTCCTTGACCGTGGGCTTGCCGACCAGGAAGGCGGTGTCGGAGACCATGTAGAGCGGCTGGCGCAGGTTCTGCTCGGCCCAGTCCCAGATGAAACCGCCCTGCATGGACGGATAGCGGCGGGACAGGTCCCAGAAGTCGTCGAAGTTGCCGAGGCTGTTGCCCATGGCGTGCGCGTACTCGCCCATCACGATCGGCTTGGCGCTGCTCAGCGTGCGGGCCTCGAGCCGGGCCGGGGTCGGGTAGCGCGGGCCGTCCACGTCGGCGTAGGGCGCGTCGCCGTCCGGGCTGTTCGACTGGTGGTAGAGCAGGCGGGTCGGCTCGTGGGCGTCGGCCCAGGCGGCCATCGCGAAGTGCGCGGCGCCCAGCCCGGCCTCGTTGCCGGTGTCCCAGAAGATCACGCTCGGATGGTTCTTGTCCCGCTCGACCATGCCGCGGAACCGGTCGGCGAACGCGGCCTGCCACTCCGGCTTGTCGGCCAGGCAGACGCTCGGACAGCTCTCGTGGTTGTGGGTCTCGATGTCGACCTCGTCGTCGATGTACAGACCGTACTTGTCGGCCAGGCGGTAGAGGTACGGGTCGCTCGGGTAGTGCGAGGTGCGGATCGCGTTCACGTGCAGCCGCTTGAGCAGGAAGACGTCCTGCTTCATGAACTCGTGGGTGGCCGCCCGGCCGGTGTCCGGGTTGGTCTCGGCCCGGTTCACGCCCTTGATCTGTATCCGCTTCCCGTTGACCTTGATCTGCTTGTCCTCGACCTTGAGATCGCGGAAGCCGACCGTCTGCGACGTGGTGTGCACGACCCTGCCGTTGCTGGTCAGCTGCAGGATCAGCGTGTAGAGGTTGGGTTCCTCGGCACTCCAGCGCCGGGCCCCGGGCACGGTCAGGCCGAGCGTGTCGCCGGCCGCGGTCGCCACCACCCGGCCCTTGTCGTCGAGGAGCTTGCCGGTGACCTGTCCCTCGCCCGTTTTCGAGACGCGAGCGGTGACCGTGTCGCCCGCGGTCGTCACGTAGGTGTCCCGCAGGTGCGAGGCCTCGGTGCGGTAGAGCCACACGTCGCGGAAGATGCCGCTGTAGCGCCACTGGTCGACGTCCTCGAGGTAGGCGCCCGAGCCCCAGCGGTGCACCTGGACCGACAGCGTGTTGGTGCCGGCGTGCAGGTGGTCGGTGATGTCGTATTCGGCCGGGGTGTAGCCGCCCTGGTCGTACCCGACGTAGTCGCCGTTGATCCAGACCAGGTAGTTGCTGGTCACGCCCTCGAAGCGGAGGAAGGTCCGCTTGTCGCGCCACTCGGCCGGCACGGTGAAGGTCTTCACGTAGGCGCCGGTCGGGTTGACGTCGCGTGGCACCCGCGGCGGGTCGTCCGGGACGATCTCGGACGGGATGTTCCGGAAGATCGGGTGGTCGATGAAGTCCGACTGCCAGGTGTGCGGAACCTGGGCCGTCGGCCAGTTCCCGGCCTGGTCGGCGAAGTTGTCCGGCACGTCGGTGGGCTTGTCGAAGATCTTCAGCCGCCACGAGCCGTCCAGCGACCGCACGTACGGGTTGGGCGCCGTCCGCTCGGTCACGTCCGCCGCCGCCGACTGCTCGTCCGGGTACGGTCGCAGGTCGGCGTGCGGCTCGACCTGCCCTTCCTGAGTGAGCTGTGGATTGTCCAGATAACTGTAGATATCCAGAGCCTGGGACTGCGGCGCACCGATGAAGGTCGTCAGCAACAGTCCGACGGCGGCAAGGCGCACGGTAACCTCCCCGTAACAGATAGACAATGGACGATGCTTCTGCCTTACGGGCGGCGCGTCAAGACTCGGTCGAGGTAGCAGTTGTACCGGGGGATGCGACGATGGCGATCATGACCCTGGAACGCACGGTCCGGCTCCGCTTCGGCCACCTCTCCCGCGCCAACGCCACCCACACCAACCTCTCGGCCGTGCGCTCCGACGGCCCGGTGCTGTGGATCGCCGGGGACGAGACCGCCACCCTGGAACGCCTGGTGGCCGACGACCCCGCCGCGCCCGCCGAATACGCCGAGGACGCCAGCTTCCGGCTGGCCGACTTCGTCGCCCTGCCCGGCGAGGACGCCGACGAGGAGGCCGACATCGAGGGCGTCGCCCGGGATGGGCACTTCCTGTGGGCGGTCGGGTCGCACAGCCTGCGGCGCAAGCAGATCAAGGCCAGGCACGAGGGGGACAAGGCGCTGCGCCGGCTCGGCCGGGTCGTCGGCCAGGACAACCGGCAGATCCTGGTACGCCTGCCCGTGGCCGACGTCGACGGCCTGCCCACGCCGGTTCGGTCCCTGGACGCCGACGGGACGACGCTGGTGCCCGCCGCGCTGGCGCCGCGGGACAACCTGCGCGCCCTGCTCGCCGACGACGAGCACCTGGCCCTGTTCCTGCCCATCCCCGGCAAGGACAACGGGCTCGACATCGAGGGCATCGCCGTCCAGGGCGAGCGGGTCTACCTGGGACTACGCGGGCCCGTGCTGCGCGGCTGGGCGTTCGTGCTGGAGCTGCGGCCGTACGTGGACCCCGACTCGCCGGAGCGGCTCCGGCTGCGCGACTTCCCCGACGGGCGGGCGTACCGCAAACACGTCCTTGATCTGGACGGGCTGGGCGTGCGCGACCTGTGCCCCGCCGGCGAGGACCTGCTGGTGCTGGCCGGGCCGACGATGGACCTGGACGGGCCGGTGCGGATCTACCGCTGGCACGGGGCGATGACCGTGGAACAGCCGTCGGTGGTGCGCGACGAGGTGATCACCCGCGAGGTCGAGCTGACCTACGGCGAGGGCGACGACCACGCCGAGGGCTTGGGCGTGATCGGCCCGCCGGAGAGCAAACAGGCCCTGATCGTGTACGACAGCCCCGCCGTGGCCCGCTTCCACGGCGACGACATCGTGCTCGCCGACGTCGTCAGCCTGCCCTGATGGACACCGGTGCCGTGGTCACGGCGCAGACGGTCGCCGAGTCGCTCGGGCTGGCCGCCGACGAGGCGATCGTCCTGCAGAACTCGAACAAGCTCACCCTGCGCCTGCTGCCCAGCGACGTCGTGGCCCGGGTGGCACCGTCCGCGCATCAGAACGTGCGGTTCGAGGTCGACCTGGCCCAGCGGCTGGCCGGTGGCCCGGTGGCGGCCCTCGACCCGCGGGTGGAACCGCGCGTCCACTCGCGCGACGATCTCAGGATCACGTTCTGGACGTTCTACGAGGGCTCCGCCGAGATCTCACCGGCCGACTACGCCTCCGCGCTCGCCCGGCTGCACGCCCGGATGCGCGAGGTCGACCTGCCGACACCGCATTTCACCGATCGCGTCACCGAGGCCGAGGAACTCGCCGCGGACCGCGACCGCACCCCGGACCTGGCCGACGACGACCGGGAGGTGCTCGCCCGCACCCTGCGCACCCACCGGCGGTCGATCCTGGAACGCGGTGCCCCCGAGCAACTGCTGCACGGCGAGCCGCACCCCGGGAACCTGGTCGCCGGGCCCCGGTTCATCGACCTGGAGACCTGCTGCCGGGGACCGGTCGAGTACGACCTGGCCCACGCGCCCGAGGAGGTTGCCGCCCACTATCCCGGCCTCGACCACGACTTGCTCCGCGACTGCCGGCTCCTGGTGCTGGCGACCATCACCATGTGGCGCTGGGACCGCGACGACCAGCTGCCGGGCGGCCGCGCGCTGGCCGCCGAGTGGCTCGACCAGATCCGGCGCCGGAGCTCATGAACGAAACCGTGCGGGAGGCCTGCGCCCACCCGGCCGAGGCCCCGCAGGTGACCGCCCGCCTCGGCGGCGTCGTCGTCGTCCAGGTCAAGCCGTTCGCTCGCGCTTGTCTTCGATCACCTCTCGGATGCCGCGGTCACTTCTCGGATGCCGCGGTCACCTCTCGGATGCCGCGGTCGACACGCTCCGGCCCGCGCCCCTTTGCTCTGAGCAGACATATGCATCACCTCGCGGCCCGGGCGTGTCCTTTCTCTGAGGCGCGCCCGCCGCGCGCCCGATTCGGGAACACATGTGCGACACGCCACCTGGCCGGGTGATGCATATCTGTGCTCAGAGCAAAGGCGGCGGAGAGGAGGTCGGGCACCGGTGCGCATCAGGGGGTGGGGCTGCCTGGTCTGGCACGCCCGGAGCGGGTCCGCCTGCCGTTGACCAGCCGCGGTCGGGCGGCTCAGGCGACGACGATGCCCATCCGCGGACACCGCCCGGGGCTACCACCCGAGGTCGGCGGCCCGGGCCCCAGCCAGGGCCGAGACCCGCTACGGTCGTCGGGACGGCCAGGCCGGCGACCGGGTGGACCGGCCTCGCGGTGGGCGCGGTGATCCTCGGCGGGATGGCCAGCGGATCAGCGAGGAACGCCTGCGTATCGCGCGCGAACCGCACGACGTCGTCGCGCATCACCTGACGGTGGCCAACGCACAAGCCGGGACGGCCGGACACCTCCTGGCCAAACGTCCTGTTCAGGCCTGATGGACATCCGGATGCCTGTTCTCGACCGGCTGGCGGCAACGGGGCAGATCTGTTCCGCACCGGAGAACGACGGCACCCGCGTGCTGGTTCTGACCACCTTCGAGACCGACGAGCACGTCGCCCGCGCGCTGCAGGCCGGAGCGAGTGGGTTCCTTGGCAAGGACGTCACCCCGGAGCGACTGCTGGACGGCATCCGCACGGTCATGGCCGGGGACTCGCTGCTGTCGCCGGCCGCCACCCGTGCGCTGATCGACCGCTTCCTGTTCCACTACCCGGGCCGGTTCCCCGTCGTTACATGAATACGGCGTCCTTGACGACTTCCATGTAGAAGCGGGAGCTGCGAATCAGGTCCTGTTCACTGTCGACAACCAGGACAATGACGCCGCGCTCGGCCTTTCCGTCCTGGTCGAAGAAGTGCCACTCGCCCCACACCTCGTCGTTCACCACCACCGAGTGCACGATCTCGGCCTGGACCGTCGGCCGCTGTTCATACCTCATCACCTGGTTGATCCGCACGTTCTCGCGGCCACTGAACGTCAGGTTGGGATGCGCGGGCCATTCGCAGACGTAGTCCTCGACAAAACAGGCGGCAACGCCGTCCGGATCGCGGGCGTTGATGGCGGCGAGCAGTCGATCGACAACTGGAGAACTCATAGGGGGAATTCTAGGACCGGTGAAATGCGACAGAAGGGGGCCACGGCTCTTATTCCCTTGAATTAATGCCCGGTTGTACCATCGTCGGCCTGAGTCCACTCAGGTCCTCTTTTGGTGCGCGCGAAAGGGCGAAATGTCATCCCCAGTGACCGGGGAAGCCGAGGAGTACGCGTTCACCCGTACCGTCGCCGGCCAGTTGCGTGACCACGACGACCGCGCCGAATTCCTCGCCGGCCTCGACCTCGCCGGGATCATCCGATCGGGTGACCAGGACGACTGAGAGCGGTACGCGTGCGTACCACTGGACGTGGGGACCGTGGATAGCGTCGCCCCATGGAGATGCTGACCATCGGGGAACGGATCCGGCACCGGCGGCTGATGCGGGGCTGGAGCATACGACACGCCGCGAGCCGGGCCGGGGTCTCGCACGCCACCTGGAGCCGCATCGAGCGGGGGCGTCAGGCGGCGGACAACCGGTTCGTGCTCGCGGACATCGCCACGGCGCTGGAATGCTCGCCGACCGAGCTGGCCGGCATGCTGGTGCCGGTCGGTGACCGGACCGCGCTGGCCGCGCACGCCGGCGTCCACGCCATCCACCAGGCGCTGGTCGAGACCGATCTGGACGAGCCGGCCGAGCGTCCGGCGCCACCCGCGATGGAGCTGAGCCGCACGGTCGACCTGGTCGAGCAGCTGCGGGGCGCCTGCGACTACGCGGGGGCGGCCCGGGTCCTGCCCGATCTGGTGCGCGACCTGCACGCGCTGGCCCGGGACCCGGCGCAGCGGCAGCCGGCGCTGCGAATGCTGTGCCACGCGACGTTCATCGCATCGGGAGTGGTGCGCAATCTGGGGCATCCGGCCGAGGCGTGGCTGGCCGCCGAGCGGTGCGTGGAGGCCGCGGTGGGTGCGGAGGATCCGGTTCTGCTGGGGTACGCCGCATACGCGCGCGCCAATGCCGCGTTGTCGTGCGACGCGTTCCAGCGCGGACTCACCCTGGCCGGCCGGGCGGTGGACGAGCTGCGCCCCCACCTCGGTGCCCCGGGCGCCCTCGAGGTCACCGGCACTTTGCAGCTGATCTGTGCGTACGCCAGCCGCGGTCTGAAACGGGTCGACGAGAGCCGCGGGTGGGCGGCCGAGGCGGGCGCGGTGGCCGACCGGACCGGGGAGAGCTCGGCCATGCACATCTTCTTCGGACCGACCAATGTGGGCATCTGGCGGATCGGCATGGAGGCCGACGGGGGCGAGCCCGACGTCGCGGTCACCATCGCCGGGCGGACCAACCCGGGGATTCTGCCGTACGGATGCCGGCAGGTCTTCTACTACGCCGACGCGGGCCGGGCCCTGGCCGCGATGAAAGGCCGCGACCGCGAGGCGATCCGCTATCTGCTGACCGCGGAACGCATCGCCCCGCAGCACGTGCACACGTCGGCGATGGCGCAGGAGACCGTGCGGTCGCTGCTGGAACGGGCCCGGCGTGCGGCCGGCGGCGCCGAACTGCGCGGCCTGTGCGAACGGATGCAGGTCGCCGTCTAGCCGATGATCACGGTCTGGAGCTCGGTGAACGCCTCCATCGGGTGGGCGCCGCCGACCCGGCCGAGCCCGCTGTCCGACCCCGCCCGTCCGCCGAACGGCAGGTGCGACTCCCAGTAGTTGGTCGACTCGTTGATGTTCACCCAGCCGGTGCGGACCGCGTCGGCGAAGGCCAGGCCGGTGTTCAGATCGGCGGTGTAGACGGCGGCCAAAAGCCCGTATCGGGAGGCGTTGGTCAGCTCGATCGCCTCGTCGAGCGAGCCGATGCCGACGATCGGCGCGATCGGCCCGAAGGTCTCCTCGGTGGCGACCAGAGATTCGGCGGGTACGCCGGACAGCACCGTCGCCGGCCAGTACAGGCCGGTGGGGAAGCCGGTGGCCCGCGCGCCGCCGGTCAGCACCTCGGCGCCCCGCCGGACCGCGTCGGCCACATGCTCGTCCATCTTGGCCGCCACGGCGTCGTTGTTCAGCGGTCCCATCGTGGTCGCGTCGTCCCGCGGGTCGCCCAGCCGGATGCGCCCGGTCACCGCCTCGGCCAGCCGGGCCGCGAAGTCGTCGCGGACCGACTCGTGCACCAGCAGGCGTTCCCCCGCCGTACAACTCTGCCCCGCGCAGAGGAAGCACGCGGCCAGCGCGCCCTCCACCGCCCGGTCGAGGTCGGCGTCGGCCAGCACCACCACGGGCCCGTTGCCGCCCATCTCCAGCAGCGTCGCCTTGCCCGCGGCGGCCTGGGCGACGAGCCGGCCGGTCGCGGTCGACCCGATGAACGCGACCGCGTCGGTGCCCGGGTGGGCGGCGATCTCGTTGCCGACCACCGCGCCCGGCCCGGTGACCAGGTTGAGCACGCCCGGCGGCAGGTCGGCCTCGGCCACGCACTCGGCCAGCGCGCCGGCCGAGATCGACGTGGTCGGCGCGGGCGTCCAGACCACGGTGTTCCCCGACGCCAGCGCCGGTGCGATCAGTTCCGCGGGCATCGTGTACGGCCAGTTCCACGGCGTGATCACCCCGACGACCCCGCGCGGCCGCCGCACCAGCAGCGCCCGTTTGCCGGTGGCGGCCGAGTTGGGCAGCAGCCCGCCGAACCGTTTGCCGTCCTCGGCCGCCATCCGCCAGTAGACGACCAGTTCGTCCACTTCGTCGTACGCCTCGGCCCGGAGCGGTTTCCCCTGATCCAGCGTGAGCGTCCGGGCCAGATCGTCGCGCCGGCTCTCGACGACGTCGGCGACCCGGTGCAGCAGAGCGGCCCGCTCGAACGCCGAGATCCGCGCCCACCCCGGTGCCGCCTTCCGCGCCGCCGCGATCGCCCGCCGCGCGTCCTCCCGGTCCCCGTCCGGCACCGTACCGAGTTCCCCGCCCGTGGCCGGGCTGACCGCGACCGTGGTGCCCCCCGACGCCGCGTCCACCCAGGCCCCATCCACCAACATCCGCATGCGCCCAAGTTACTGAAGTGATCGACGACTTCGCGAAGGCCTGCCTTCATGACGCGCTGCGGTTCGTGCCTGACGCGACCATCCGATCGTGGCCGGGCTCGGCGGCCTGACCGAACGCGGCCTCCTCTGGGCGGCCAACCTCAAGTGGTGGCCCCGGGCGGTATCCGAGCACCCTGACCTACCACTGTCAGACCGGGACCCCGACTCAGACCGGGACCACGACTCAGACCGGGACCACGACTTAGGGCGGGACCACGACGTGGACGGCGGGGGTGGTCAGGTGACGAGGTCGAGGTCGAGCCAGCCGGCGAGGTCGGCCAGCTCGGACCGGACGGCGGCGGCGGTCCTGCGGGGGAACGGCGCGTCCTCGTGGATCGCGTCGACGCGGAGGATGCCCTGGGTCCGGTCGGCGGTGCAGTCGATCTTTCCGATCAGGCGGTCGCCGTGCAGGATCGGCAGGGCCCAGTATCCCCACCGGCGTTTGGCCGCGGGTTTGTACATCTCCAGCTGGTAGTCGTACTCGAAGATCTCGGTCATCCGCTTGCGGTCGAAGACGAGACGGTCGAGGGGGGACAGCAGCGCCGTCCGGCCCTCGAAGGAACGCCCGAGGTACGCCGGGTCGACGCGCCACTGGCCGCGTACCCCCTCGATCGTCGCCGGCTCGCCCACCTCGCCGACGTGGTTGGGCTCGCCGGGCACCGCCGTGGTGCGGGCACGGGCGACGCCGAGCGCGTGCAGCCGCCGCTCGGCGCGAATCCGCGACGCGTCCTCAGCCGGCACCGGCGGATCGTCGGGGTAGACGCGTCCGGCCAGGTCCCACAGCCGGTCGCGGCCGCGGCGCCCGGCCACCGCCACCTCGCCGCGGGCGGCCATCTGGTCGAGCAGGCGGATCACGTTGCGGTCGTTGTTCCAGCCCGAGGAGCGCCACGGGACGATGGTCAGGTCGGGGAACGCGCGGGCGGTCAGCGGGTTCTCGTCGTACAGGCGCTCGAGGATGTGGCGGCGGCACTCGTCGTTGGCGCGTACCCAGTCCTCCAGCGCGGCCTGCCACTCGCTGATCTCACCGCGGCCGGGCCAGTCGGCCATGTCGGCGCGGTAGAGCGCGATGTCCCCGGCCGGGCGGATCATCATGTCCAGTTCGACCAGCGAGCCGTCGGCCAGGGCACGAGCGAGATCTTCGGGGGTGTACGCGGACCCGAGGCGGCTCCACAGCACCAGGTCGGCGCTGGGCGCGACGGCGGCCGTCTGGTCGTACTGCAGGCAGGTGAGGTGCTGGATCACCGCCATCGGATCTGGTGGCTGGGTGTGATCGAGCAGTTGCGCGGAGATCGCGACCTGTCTCGCCTCGGCCCGAGTGAGCTGGTGAACGGCCATCTTGGCAGGCTAGCCAACTACGCTCAGTTGATGTTGATCCTCGCCTGATACGAGTGATCGGCTGAAATGGTTCACCTTGCCTCGGCATTTGCACGAATGACTTCGATCTTTCGACGCGCGCGCACCGGACGGGATTTACCACGTTGATCAGGAGTATGGTCCGCGACGGCGTGCCGGACGATATCGGAGGGGAATCGGAATGAGCATGCCCCTGCACCCGAGCGAGGCAACCCGGCTCGGTGACTACGAGTTGTTGGGGCGGTTGGGTCGCGGCGGGATGGGCACGGTCTACCTGGGCCGGGCACCGGACGGCCGGACGGTCGCCATCAAGGTGATCCGGGCCGAGCTGAGCGACGACGAGATGCGTCGCCGGTTCCGTAGCGAGGTCAACCGCCTGCGTCAGGTGCCGTCGTTCTCCACCGCGGCGGTGCTGGACGCCGACGTCGACCACGACCCGGCGTACCTGGTCGTGGAGTACGTGGACGGCCCCAGCCTGGCCAGCGTGGTCCGCGAGCGTGGCCCGCTGTCGCCCGAGCAGTTGCGCGGCGTGGCCATCGGGATCACCACGGCGCTGTGCGCGATCCACGGCGCCGGGGTCATCCACCGCGACCTCAAACCGGAGAACGTGCTGCTCCCGGTGGGTGGCGTCAAGGTCATCGACTTCGGCATCGCCCGCACCCTGGACGCGACCAGCCTGCACACGCGTACCGACCAGATGGTGGGCACCGTCTCCTACATGGCGCCGGAACGGTTCGCCTCGGACGGCAGCACGACAGTCACCCCGGCCGCGGACATCTTCGCCTGGGGCGTGATGGTCGCCTACGCTGCCACCGGGCGTACGCCGTTCGGCGCCGACTCGCCGCCGGCCACCGCGATGCGCATCCTGACCCAGCCGCCGAACCTGTCCGGGCTCACCCAGCCGATCCGTGGCCTGGTCGAACGGGCCCTGGCCAAGGAACCGGCCCAGCGGCCGACGGCCCGGCAGCTGCTGGACGCGCTGCTCTCCGACGAGAAGCAGGCGCTCTCCGAGGAGACGCAGCTGCTCGCTGTCTACCCGTTCGCGCCGGCCGGTGACTATCCGGTCGCACCGCCGCCGGGGGCGTGGCCGAGCCCTCCGCGCGTACCCCGCTCGGTCGAACGTCTCGCCGCACGCACCTCGCGCCGCCGCAAACGCAACGCCTTCGCCGCGGCCGGCGGCGCGGTCGCCCTCACCGCGGCCGCCATTCTCGGCCTGGCCGTCAACCCCGACTCGGGGCAGGCCGGAACGCCGCGCACCAACACGGCCGTCGAACGCGGCGGCGTCGCGGCCGCGGCCTCCGGTTCACCGCGCACCAACGCCGCCCCGGCACCGGTGGCCCGCAAGACGACGCCGCAGGCGATGCTCGAGTTGCTGGCCCAGATGTTCCCCGACCGCAAGCTGCTGCGCGCGTCGACCGCGCCGGCGGACGAGAAGCGGCTGTTCGTGCAGGTGTTGATGTCCGGCGACCAGGGCCTGGGCCGGATGGCGGTCGAGATCAGCCGGGACAAGAACCCCGATTCCGAGGTACGCACGACCGGCCCGCGAATCACCGTCCAGCGGCCGGCCGGCAACTGCATCCAGAACGTGATCGTGGTGGCCGACTGGGACGACGGCACCCACGTCGAGGTGACGGTGTCCACCTGCCTTCCGTGGAACGGCAGCGCGAACCCGGAGTCGCCGCCGCCGCTGACCGTGCCCGAGGCGAAGAAGGTGGCCTCCGACCCGCGGTGGGGCGTCACAATGGATGGCGACCTGGTCACCGCCGGCGCCAAACACTTCCCGGACCTGATCACGCTGGATTGAGCGGGTAATGCGGTAGGCGCGGCGTGATCCGATGCGTACGGTGGGCGCATGTCGCTCGAAGCCGCCCGTGCCGCCGACGTGCTCGCCGCACTGTCCAGCCCGATCCGCCTGAGCGCGTTGGCCGAGCTGACCCGGCGCGGTCGCGAGGGCGCCACGATCGCCGAGCTGGCCTACGCCCTGGAGGCCTCGGTCCCGCAGGCCGGTGACGCCTGCGCCCGGCTGGTCGCGCTCGGTCTGGCCACCGGTTCCGGCAACGGCCTCTACCGCGCCCGCCCCGAGGGCCTGCGCGAGGCGGCGGCCGCCGTCGACCGCCTGCAACCGATCGCCCCGCTGCTCGACGACTACCCCCAGCTGCGCGGCTACTTCGCGCACGGCCGGCTGACCTCGCTGCCGCCGACCCTGAGCGAGCGGTACACGCAGGTGGGCGAGCTGCTGGCGCGGTTCCTGGCGCTGGACGGCCTCTACACCGAGGACGAGATCAACCAGCGGCTGGCCGCGGTCGCCGACGACGTGGCCGGCGTGCGCCGGATGATGGTCGACACCGGCTGGCTGGAACGCGACCGGGCCGGCAGCACGTACGGCTCCGGGCGCCGCCCGACACCGGCCGCCGCCGGCTGACGCGGCCACCGGCATGGCCTCCCCGGTCCGGTCCCTCGCCGACTTCGTCTCGATCTATGTCGAGCGGCTGAAGGCGAAGGACATCGACGGCCTCGGTGATCTGTATGCCCCCGGGGCCGTCCTGTCCAGCGCCCGCGGCCAGGACGACGCGTTCTGGGCCGTGGGCCGGGACGCGATCAAGGACTACCTGGCCGTCGCGCTGCGGGCGTACACCGTCATCGAGGAGACGCCGCCGACGGAGGACTTCGACGTCTGGGACGGCGTCCTGGCGTGGCGGCGCGGCGTCTTCACCTGTGTCTTCGCCGACGGCGCGGGAACGCCGGACAGACTCAGCGTCGAGGCCGTCGAGGTGCTGATGCTGAGCCCGGCCGAGGGCTGGCAATATGTCGCCGACCTGTCCCGCGCCCAACCGGTCACCAGGCCGTCAACGGGTCCCGTCTGAGCAGCTCGACCAGGTTGTAGTCGGACTTGCTGCCGAAGGCCAGCCCCTGGGCCCAGTGGCGCTCGTCCTCGGTCAGCTCACCGAGGATCGCCTCCATCGTGGCCACCGGGTCGGCCCGCAGCGCGATCCGGAACTGCGGCTCCTCGATGAACCGCCGGCGGATCTCGTCGTAGGACGCCAGTCGATCTTCCCTACCGGACACGGCTCCTCCTCAGCGTCGCAGCGGTCAATTCCACCAGATTCATAAGGCTGCCGGTACCCTCGGCCGAGCCGCCCAGCTCGGCCACCCCCAACTGGGCCCGGCGCAGATGCAGCTGGATCACGACGCCCACCTCCGCGATCGCCGTGGCCAGTTCGTCCGACACCAGCCGCCGGCGGGCCGCGGGGCCGTCCGCGGCGGCGTGCATGAGGTCGATCAGCCGTCGGCGCCCGGCCGGATCCAGCACCTGCAGGGCCAGCGCGGGCGCCAGTGTCGCCGTGCCGTTGCGCAGGTCGGTCGTCTCGTCCCCGGCCAGCTCGGTCAGGTCGTTCAGGTGCTGGCGGGCCACACCCAGCTCGTGGCCGAACGTCCGCGCCGCCTCCACCACCGGCTCCCGGGCGTGTGCGGCGACCGCGGCCATGGCGGCGAACCCGGCCAGCATGGCTCCGCTGCGAGCGCTGATCGCCGTACCGACGGTGTCCGGTGTGGTCGCCTCGGTCAGCGGCTGTTCCGACCGCAGCTGCCCCTCGCCGACGTCCAGGATCATGGTGCGGTAGAGCACACGCATCCGGTCGGCGACCGCCGGGGCGGCACCGTCGGCGACCACCTGAGCCGCCAGCTGGAGCAGCGCCTGGGCGCCGACCACGACCTCGCCGGGGCGCCGTCCGCCCCAGAACGCGGGCTCGGCACCGTCCATCCGGTCGTCGAGAACGTCCAGGGCCAGGTATGTCGCGGCCGCGGCGGCGAGCAGGCCGGGCGGGGCCGGACCGGGGCCGAGAGCGGCGAAGACCCCGTCCGGTACGGCCGTCGCCGCGACCGTTCCGGCGGGTCGTTCCCGCAGCACCAGGTCGAAATGGCCGACGGCCTCGTCCAGCAGGGCCCGCAGCGGGCCGGGGGGCCGGGCGACGGCGGCACGCAGCGCGGCGACCGCGTCGAGGGCCCGGCCGGCCGGTTCGGCGCCGGTCACGAGGCCAGCACCTGGGCGACAACCATCGGCAGGTCCTCCAGCGGGGTGGTGAGCACCCGGGGATCGGCGCGTACGGCTCCGGGATCGGGGACGGCGGCGCGGTACAACCCGGCCAGCTCGGCCTCGACCAGCCGGCGTACGTGGTGGCCGGCGGCGCGACCGTGGCGCAGACCGAGCTCGAACAGCACCGCCGCGTCGGCCCGCCGGTCGGTCGCGGCCAGCAGCGCGGCGTATCCGAGGACGACCCACGGGTACTCGCCGCGGCTGCCGCACTGTTCGGCCGTGGCCAGCGCGGCGTCGAGGTGGCGGCGGGCGCTCGCGTGGTCACCCTCGATGACGTCGAGCCGGGCCAGCCCGGCCAGGGTCTGCGGCGCCCCGGGGCCGAGTTCCCGAGCCGACCACAGTGCGACCGCGCGGTCGAACCACATCCGGGCCCGCCCGAGTTCCCCGTCGGAGAGATCGAGGTCGCCCAGGCGGGCGTGCGGGGCCGCGGACAGCCAGTTGAGGCCGCCGCGCCGCATGCCGTCGACGCACTCGACGTAGTGGCCACGAGCGGCGGCGAAATCACCGGCGGCGGTGGCCACGTCGCCCGCGTTGCCCAGGGCGTAGGCGAGGGCCTGCTGGTCACCGGCGGCGCGGGCCAGGGCGACGGCCTGCTCGGACCGGCCGGTCGCGGTCGCGTGGTCGTCCTCGCACGCGTCCAGCATCGCCCGCAGGGCGAGCAGCCGGGCCCGCTCCAGCGGGTCGGTCGGCTTCGTGTCCAGGCCGGCGTCGAGCCGCCGGCGCGCCCCCTCCGCGTCGCCGACGTAGAAGTCGAACAGGGACAGGACATGGACCGCGACTCCGACGACCGGCGACGGCCGGTCACCGGCCTGCGCGAGCAGTGCCGCCAGCCAGCGCCGGCCCTCCGTGATCCGGGCCGTCCACCAGTAGAGCATCAGCAGAACGGCCAGCTGGAGGGCGCCGTCGACCGCCTCGGGGTGGTCGAGGCCGGCCTGGAGCATGCGGCGGATGTCGGCCAGGTCGGGTTCGGTCACCAGCGCCCGGGGCTCGGTCATCGAGGCTTGAGCGCGGCCCACGACGGCCAGATCCAGGGTTTTGTCCGCCGCCTCCGCGTCCGGCGGCCGCGGGAGCGTACGACCGAAGGCCCGGACCAGCGGGATCTGGGTGATCCGGGTGGCACCGGCCAGATCGATCACCGTCGTCGCGAAACCCGCCTCGACCAACTCTGCGACCGCCCGGGGAAACGCGGTGGGCCGCCCCCACCAGGTCATCAGATCGTCGAACCGGCAGCCGTTGGGGCGGTGCGACACCACGGAGAACAGGTCGACCGCGTCCGGGCCGAGGCGGGCCAGCCCGAGTTCGAAGCAGGCCCGCATCGACCGGTGCCGGTCGACCAGCCGGCGCGGGTCGACGAGCGCGTCGATCGGGTCGGCCAGCGCGCCCAGCAGCGCTTCGGGCCGGAGGTGCTGCAGCTGGCCGGCCGCCAGCTCGAGCGCAAGCGGAATGCCGCCCAGCAGCCCGGCGATCCGCTCGATCCCCGCGTCGGCGTCGAGCCGCAGGCCACGCCGGGCGGCCGCGGCGACCAGCAGAGCCGCCGCCGGGGACGGCCGGTCGGCGCCGGCGCCGCTGTGCGCGAGCGGGCGCAACCGGACCACCCGTTCCCCGTCGATGCCGAGTTCGGTCTGCGACGTCAGCAACCACGTCACCGACGGGCACCGGCCGGACAGTTCGCGGATCGCCGGCGCGGCGTCGCCGATCTGCTCCAGATTGTCCAGGACGACGACGCACCGGGCGTCACCGAGCTGGATGGCCACCGCGGAGACCGGGTCGTCGCGGTCGGGCACGCCGAAGGACCCGGAAAGGTGCAGCAGGAGTTCGGCCGCGGTGGTGAACGAGCTCAGATCGATGAACCCCCGGCACGGTGTCGCGGCGAGCTGGGCCGCCTCCACGGCACAACGCGTCTTGCCCAGGCCACCCGGCCCGCAGACCGTGATGACGGCCGGTCCCTCGTCCAGCCGGGCCGCGATCCGCGGCACCAGGCCGTCCGGGTCGACGAGTTCACCCGCCCACCGGGGCAGCGACAGGGCGATCGGCGGACCGGCCGATTTGCGCGCACCCCGGCCGGACGGTCCGGCCGAGCGGGCCCGGACCGGGCGTTCCGGCCCGGTCAGCCGGCGGTAGGCGCCCTCCACGTCGTCGTGCTGGAGCATGCGGCGCTGCAGCTCGCGGAGTTCGGGGCCGGGACCCACGCCGACCCGTTCGTCCAGTTCATGCCGCGCCTCGGTGATCGCGTCCAGGGCCGCGACCGGATTCCCGCTCAGATAGAGGGCCCCGGCCAGGTGCAGCCAGAGGCGCTCGTTGGTCGGCTCGTCCACCAGCTGGGCGCGGACGGTACTGATCGTGTCGGCGCCGACCCCGAGACGGATCCGGGTGGCCGCGTGTTCGACCCGGGTGCCGCTGCGGAGCCCGAGCAACCATTCCCGGTACGGCGCCAGGCCGTCGAGCTCGCACCCGGCGAACGGATCTCCACGCCACAGGGCCAGCGCCTGGTCCAGCTCGCGCAACCGTCGCGCGTCGTCGTCGCCGGCCCGGGCGTGGGTGATCATCGACTCGAACCGGATCGCGTCGACCTGGTCGGGGGCCAGCCGGAGGACGTAACCGGCCGGGCCCGCGTACGTCAGCTCGACCCCGTGCGCGGCGACCAGGGCCCGGACCCGCTTGACGTACCCCTGCAGGGTCTTCCCGGCCGTCCGGGGCGGATCTCGCGGCCACAGCACGCTGATCAGGCTGTGGCCGGAGACGGCGCTCCCGGCGTTGAGCGCCAGCACGGACAGCACCCCGATCTCCATCGACCGGGTCAGCGGATCGGTCGTACCACCGCCGCGGATCCGCACCGGGCCGAGTACGTCGACGCTGACGACCATGGTCAGCCGCCGTCGCGGGGCGCGTCCCGGCCGCCCGGCCGGACGGTCCCACCGGCGTCCCTCCGTCGTCCCACCACGGCGTCATCTTATGAGAACCGGCAGGCACACACGTCCGCCTCCTGGCCAGAAAGAGGAGACCAATGTCCACACCGTCCTATGACCTCGGTCCGCGTGAAGTCGCCGAGGCCGGCACCGAAGGCGGACCCGCTTTCCTGCTGTCCCGTCCCGAGTGGATCGCCATTCAGAAGTACTCCGCCGACGCCTCGGTGCTGCCGTACAACGAGGACACCTTCCGCACCTCCCTCGGCGCCGGCGCGCCGGCCGACCTGTCCGACTTCGCGGACCTGATCCGGGCCTACGGGGCCATTCGCGACCACGTGGCCGACTGGACCAACGTGATCTTCCCGGCCACCGTCGATCTGGCCGCCGACATCGTGCAGTACGGCGACACGAAGGCGCCCGTCTTCTACGGGGCGATCCTGCGGGAGGCCGACATCCTGGAGCGGGACCCCGGCAACGAGCGGGCGAAGGCCGCGCTCAAGGCGATCCTGGACAACCTGAAGGCCGACGCGGAGCGCAAGGCGGACAAGGCCGGCAGCGTGGCCGGGAAGATCGCCCAATTCGCGCGGAACACCCAGGCCGATCAGCAGACGCTGAGCGGCGCCGACGGCAAGAGTGGGCTGGTCCGCTACTACACCGACAAACACGGCGCTACCAGCGACGAAGTTTTCCATCTGTTCAGGGACTTCGTCGACCAGAAGCAGATCCTGGAGGACGCCAACAAGGAGTACAACCACGACGTCGTCATCGCCGCGACCACCGTGACGTACGCGTGGGTGGGCCTGCCCGGCCTGATCGCCGCGGCCGTGGTCGCCGGCGTGTACGGCAAGCGGGCCACCGACGCGCTGGCCCGGGCCCGCGCCGCCGACCAGGAGGTCAAGAACCTGGAGGCCAAGCTGGCCGCCGACTTCAAGCTGGTGGTCGCCCTCAACACGGCCGAGTTCACCATGAACGCCATCGCCCGCGAGGTGGCCGCGGCCCTCCCGGTGATCCAGAAGATCCAGGGGGTCTGGGGAGGCATCGCCGCCGACCTCGGAAAGATCTCCAGGATGATCGACGACGACATCCGCGACGTGCCGCCGATCATCATGAACCTCGGCGTCGACGAGGCGACCCGCCAGTGGCACAAGGCGGCCCTGAACGCCGACGCGTACCGTGTGAACGCCTACGTGACGCAGCTGCCCGGTCAGACCGCGTGGCTGGTCGCCGACCAGTTCTCGTCCGTCCGTCCGGCCGCCTGAGGAACACTTCCCGGCACGGATCGACCCCGGCCGCACCGCTCGTCGGTCGCATCCGCTCGTCGGTCGCATCCGCTCGTCGGTCGCACCCGCTCGTCGGTCGCACCGTTGCGGTTCATCGTGAGCATCCGGGGACGAGGCCATCGGGTCGTGGGGGGGGGGGGGGGGGGGGGGGGGGCCCCCCGCCCCCCCCCCCCCGCGCCCGCCGGCGCCCCCCCCCCCCCCCCCCCCCCCCCCCCCCCCCGA
>NZ_JBICSP010000022.1:137040-144794 GCF_043197135.1 Actinoplanes sp. NPDC049265
TCGTCGTGGCCGGGGCGATGTCCGTCGCCCCGGCCACGACCGGGCTCGCCGTGACGGCGCCGGCCCCGACGGCAACGGCCGCTACCGTGCCTGACCCGCCCCCGGCGCTTGGTGGTAGCCCCGGTCGGTGTCCGGGTCCTGAAGCGCCCAGACCTATCACTGTTCTTGTCGGTGGTGGCCCCGGTCGGTGTCCGGGTCCTGGATACCGCGCGCGGGCCTACCACTGGTCGTCTTGGTGGTAGGTCTGGGCGGCTTTCGGGGCGTGGAGGGCGCTCGGGGCTACCGCTGGTCGTTTTGGTGGTGGGTCAGGGGTTGATCAGGATGAGCAGGCCGATGGCGATCAGGACCAGGGGGAGCAGGATGTGGCCCCAGCGGCTGAGGGCCCTGGCGATCAGGGGGCGGGTGGCGAAGTAGCGGCCGGCCGCGACCCAGGCGGCGACCAGGATCAGGAAGACGATCACGTACGCGGTCATGCCGGTCGGTCCGGCGGTGGTGAAGACCGGAACGTAGACGCCGACGTTGTCACCGCCGTTGGCGAACGTGACCGTGGCGACCTCGAGGATCCGCGGCGCGCCGGACCGGGCGCCCGCAGACTCGTCCGGGTCGTCACGGTGCCGCCACGTCCGCACGGCGGCCTTGACGCCCAGGGCCAGCGGCAGCAGACCGAGGAACGGGATCGCCCGCTCGGGCAGGAACGTCGCCCCGAACGCGGCCGCAACCGCCGCCACCAGGATCGCGGCGAAACCGAGGTACTGACCGGCGGCGACGTTGCGGACCGTGCCGCGGTGGCCCGCGCCCTGGGCGAAGAACAACGCGAGCACGACGATGTCGTCGATGTTGGTGACGGCGAACAGCCCGGCCGCCGAGCCGATGACGCCGGGGCTCACGGCCGGCGCCCGGCCCGGGCCAGAGCCTGGGCCGCCTGCTCGGCCAGGGCCGGAACGAGGTCGGTGGCCGACGGCAGGTCGTGGATGAGGCCGACGCCCTCGCCGGCCCACACCGGTTGCGGCGGGATGGTGCCCCGGGCCAGGTCGTCCTGGTAGTCCTGGCGGGCCCGCGGGTCGGCGGCGGCCTCCCGTTCGCGGTCGCGCCACCGGTCGAGGTGCGGATGGGCGAGGGTACGGGCGGTGTAGGCCGATGGCCAGTGCGAGCCCCGGACGATGTCGAGCACGGAGCCGCGCTCGGTCTCCGAACCGGCCAGGATCGCCTTGACGACGGCCGGGTCGGCCAGGGACTCGGTGGTGGCCTGGAAGCGGGTGCCGAGCAGGGCACCGGCCGCGCCGAGGGCGAGGGCCGCGGCGATGCCCCGGCCGTCGGAGATGCCGCCGGCGGCCAGCACGGGAATCGGGCCGGCCAGGTCCACGACGGCGGGTACGAACGGCAGCGTCGACCGGCCGTGCCGGGCGCCGTGGCCGCCGGCCTCGGTGCCCTGGGCCACGATCACGTCGGCGCCCAGGTCCACCGCCCGCCGCGCCTCCGCCAGGTCGGTGACCTGAAGGATCAACGTCGCTCCGGCCGAGCGGACCGCCGCCACGAACCGGCCCGGATCGCCGAACGACAGCATCACCGCCGGCGGCCGGTAGGTGAGCGCGTGGTCCAGCTTGGCCTCGTCGAGGGCCCAGGTCAGGAACCCGACGCCCCAGGGCCGGCCGGTGTCCACCAGGACCATCTCCCGGGCCAGCCAGGCCGGGTCGCCGTCGCCGGAGCCGAGCAGGCCGAGGCCGCCGGCCCGGGACACGGCGGTGACCAGGGCGCCGCCGGCCGAACCGCCCATGGGCGCGGACGCGATCGGATGCCGGAGGCCGAGCAGCGACGTGAACGCGGTGGACAGGGTCATCCGAAGAACGTGGCGGCGCGGGCGGCCCAGGTCTTGACGTCGGCCATCGTCTCGGAGACGTGGAAGGTGGAATGCGGGAGCAGCTCGGCCAGACGTTCGCCGGTGCTGACCGGGTGGCCGGGGTCGGTGGCCCAGCTCAGGATCAGGGCCGGCACGTCGACGCCGGCGAGCAGCGACGGGGCCGGCAGATCGGAGTCGCCGGCCCCGCCGAGGACGGCCGACAGGAGCTCGGGGCGGACGTCGGGGCGCACGACGAAGTCCGAACCGGCGAAGATCGGCGGGGCGGGTGCCTCGGCGAAGGCCGACGCGAAATCGGCCGGGGTCATGGTGGCGAACTGGGCGTACAGGGCGCTCTGGGCCGCTCTGGTCTCCCAGGCCGTGGGCGGCGCGCCCAGCGTGACCGAACGGAAATGGCCGGCCGAACGGGTCAGCGCGGTCAGGATCGTCGCGGTGCCCATCGAGACGCCGAAGGCGTGCACGGGCTCGCCCGGGGAGACGTGGTCGATCAGGGCCAGCAGGTCGTCGGCCAGGTTGTCCCAGCGGTAGACGGCCGGGTCGGCGATGCCCGTCGACTCGCCGTGGCCGCGGGCATCGTAGGAGATCAGGCGGTAGCCGGCGGCCGGGAGGGCGGACCAGTCGACCAGGCCGGCGGCGCGGTCGTTGGCCCGGCTCTGGGTCAGGCCGTGTGCGTTGATCACGATGGGCCCGGAGCCCTCGTCGGAGTAGGCGAGGCGGGCGCCGTTCACATCGACAAACAAGGCTGGGACTCCCGTACGGCGAGGTGGCAGGGACCCCGGGGGCCGGGGCCGATCTCCGCCAAGCCTAGATCCACCGTCCTTGACCGGTGAAAGACCAGGCTCCTAGGTTGGCGTCGAGAAGATTCCGGAAGCGGAGGCCAAGTGAGCACCCCTGTTGCCCCACGCGCCAGGACCCGCCTCGCGCCGGTCGAAGGCCGCCTCGACCCGGAGTCCTTCCTCGGCGCCTGGCAGGAGCTGAACGCGAGCGCGACCATCCCGCACTGTGTCACCAACGTCGAGCGGACCGGCGTCATCGAGAACTTCCGGCGAATCGCCGACACCGGCCGGGGCGGGAAGTTCCAGGGCTTCTGGTTCGCCGACTCCGACCTCTACAAGACGCTCGAGGCGATCGGCTGGGAGCAGGGGCGCAGCGGCACTGACGCGTACGCCGCCCTGCTCGACGAGGTCGCCGGGCTGTTCGAGCGGGTGCAGACCGCGGACGGCTACCTCAACACGTACGTGCAGGGCACGCCGGGCGTGACCGAGTTCGCCCACCCGGAGTACGCGCACGAGCTGTACTGCGCCGGCCACCTCATGCAGGCCGCGGTGGCGCTGCGCCGGGGCAGCGGCGACGAACGGTTCCTGGGCGTGGCCCGGCGGCTCGGCGACCTGATCGTCGAACGGTTCGGCGACGACGGCGTACCGCTGATCGACGGGCACCCCGAGGTGGAGACCGCGCTGGTCGAGCTCTACCGGGAGACCGGCGAGCCGGCCTACCTGCACGCCGCCGAGCTGCAGATCGAGCGCCGCGGCCACCGGTGGCTCGAACCGGGGCAGTTCGGTTCGCTCTACTACCAGGACCACCTGCCGGTCCGGGCCGGCGCGGAGGCGATCGGGCACTCGGTGCGGCAGCTCTACCTCGCCGCCGGAGTCACCGACCTCTACCTCGAGAACGGCGACGAGACCCTGCTGGCCGCGATGGAAAGGCTGTGGGAGTCGGCCTTCCACACGAAGCTCTATGTCACCGGTGGGCACGGTTCCCGGCACCGCGACGAGGCGTACGGGGATCCGTACGAACTGCCGCCCGACCGCGCGTACGCCGAGACCTGCGCCTCCATCGCCGCCTTCCAGTGGTGCTGGCGGATGCTGCTGGCCACCGGCCGGGCCCGCTACGCCGAGGAGATGGAACGCGCCGTCCTCAACGCGATCGCGGCCTCGACCGCGGCCACCGGCACGGCGTTCTTCTACTCCAACCCGCTGCAGCTGCGCACCGGGCACAATGGCTCGGACGAGGACTCGCCCAGCGAACGCCTCCCCTGGTACGCCTGCGCCTGCTGCCCGCCCAACATCGCCCGGCTGCTGGCGTCCCTGCACTCGTACGCGGCGACGGCCGACGACGACGGGATCCAGCTGCATCTGCTGACGGCGGGGGAGTTCCGTTCCGAGCGGATGACGGTCACCGTGCTCACCGCGTACCCATCCGATGGTGAACTGACGATCAGGGTGAGTGGCCGCGGCGAGCTGAGGATCCGCGTGCCGGCCTGGGCCGCGGGCGCGTCGGCGGACGGAGCCGGCGAACCGGTGCCCGGCGAGTATCTCAGCGTGTCCTGTGTGGACGGTACGGTCGTCCGGCTCAGCCTGCCGATGAGGCCGCGGCTGGTTCGGGCGGACGAGCGGGTCGACGCCGTACGCGGCTGCGTGGCGATCCTCCGCGGCCCGGTGGTCTACTGCATCGAGCAGGCCGACCTCCCCGATGGCGTGCTGGTCGAGCAGATCCGCCTCGACCCGGCCGCGCCGATCACCGAGTCGGACGGCACGCTCGTGCTCTCCGGTCACGCCGCCGGCCTGGGCCGGAGCCTCTACTCCGAGGGCGGGCCGGGCGAGCGGGGAAAGATCAGTTTCACCGCGATCCCGTACCACTCCTGGGCCAACCGCGGACCCGGCGCCATGCGCGTCTGGCTGCCGACCGTTTAGAGGAACGAATGTAGCCAGCGCAGTTCGCGGGCGTGGTGTTCCAGGGCCTCGGCGGCCTCGGCCGCGTTCACCGGTGCGTACTTGACGCGTTCGGCCGCGAGCAGCCGGCACCGCTGAAGGGCGGGCTGAATCGTGCGCCAGTCGGCCAGACCGTAGGCGCCGGCGAAGATCCGGAGCCGCTCGACTATGTCCGGCAGCGGGTCGAACCCCGCCTGGCGCAACTGCTCCGGCGGGCCGAGCGGAACGAACTCCCACGCCGCGGCGGCCAGTTCGACCAGCGGGCTGACCGGCCCGGCCGCGTCCCAGTCGATGAAGGCGACCGGCACGCCGTCGCGGTAGACAGTGTTCCAGGGCCCGAGGTCACCGTGCGAGATGATTTCCCCCGCCCGGGGTACGCGCGGATCGAACCGGAACCGGGTGTCGGCCGGCCGGAAGCCTCGCGCGGCCCCGTGCAGCCGCCCGATCAGCTCGGCGGCGGCGACCAGGGCGGCCTCGGAACGAGCGTAGGCGGGCAGCCGATGGCCACGGCCGGGTCGCCACCGCGGGTCGGCCGGCACGTCCCCCTCAACATAGGTGAGCACCTCGCGTTCCCCCTCGGTGGCCAGGAAGGTCGGCGCACCGGAGAACCCGGCCGCCTCCAGGTGCCGCAGAAATTCATGGACGGCGCCGGACCACGTGCCCATCGGGCGCAGCAGTTGCCCGCCACGGCGAGTGATGCCCTGCGTCATCCGCCCCGCCGGGAGCGGCGTCTCGTCGAGACTCACGTATCCGAGTATGCGGGGCGGTCGAGACAACCTTTGTGGGGGTCGAGAGTGTAGGTAGTGGTCGTGAGATTGAGTCCAAGCGTGTGGGGGGCTGATGCGCGACCGCGAGGATGAAGAGGTGACAGCCTTCGTCCGGGCGCGTTACGGATCGCTTCTGAGGACGGCCTTCCTGCTGTGCGGGGACCGGGGGAAAGCCGAGGACCTGGTGCAGACGACGTTGGCCAAGACGGTGGTGGCGTGGTCCCGGCTGCAACACTCGGACGGCATCGACCACTACGTGCAGCGGATCCTGGTCAATACCTTCATCACCTCGAAGCGGCGTCGGTCCTGGTGGGAACTGCCCTTGGGCCGGCTAGCCGAGAGTCAGGCGCGCGACGAGTACGTCGGGGTGGAGCAACGGGACCTGCTGCGCCGGGCGTTGGACGGGCTGCCGCCACGGCAGCGGGCCGCCGTCGTGCTGCGCTTCTACGAGGATCTGTCCGAGCAGGACACGGCACACGCGCTGGGATGTTCGGTGGGCACGGTCAAGAGTCTCTCGTCGAGGGGCCTGCAAACACTGCGTAAACGGTGGACGGAGGCTGACGCTGTCGCTGAAGGGGTGCACTGTGCGTGACACGACCGAGTTGCGTGCCGGCCTGGCGGATCTGGCCGAACCGGTGACGCCGGCCGAGGACTATGAACGCCAGATCATGCGACGGGCGGGCCGGATTCGCGGGCGGCGGCGTCTCGCCACCGTAGCCGCGGCGGCAGTGTGCTTGGCGGTGCTGGTGACAATGTTTCGGGTCGCCGGGTTCGGGTCCACGCCGCGACTGGTCGCATCGCCTC
This sequence comes from Actinoplanes sp. NPDC049265, assembly GCF_043197135.1. NCBI lineage: Bacteria > Bacillati > Actinomycetota > Actinomycetes > Micromonosporales > Micromonosporaceae > Actinoplanes > Actinoplanes sp. NPDC049265. Next base: position 143,178 of record NZ_JBICSP010000022.1, read on the forward strand.
CGGATGGCCCGTTCCTGGGCTGGTCCCCGCCGGGAGACGTGGACGCGGGCCTGGTGCGTGAGGCCACTGACGTTTGGGGGCGTACCAACTCGGCCGGTCCGCACACTGCCGTCCGGGCCCTTGTCGCGGAGAACAATTGGCGCCTTGGCTCGAAGCTGGTCGTCCTGCAGGGATACGACAAACAAGGTGCCGCGCGATTGGCGTTCTTCACCGGCGATTCAAGTGCGGCGGACACCTTGCTGATGCGGGCTGACCGGCCGGCGCCCGACCCGGTGAAAACCCGGGTGATCAGCCTGGTCAGTCCTAGGCTGAGCGGAGCCGCCGGCACGGTCGGTAATGACGGATGGGGTACGTACGCCATCGCCGTCGCCATGCCCGGCGTGACAGCGGTACGGGTGTCGAGCACCGCCGTCGATCAGGACATGGTCCAAGACCCGGACGGGCCCACCAGTCGTCTCGTTGTCACAGAACTTCCGATTGCCGCGACCGCGGCGACGACGACGATCGCCGGGTTCATCAAGCCGAAGCGGCCGTTCGCCCGCGCCACGAAGGTGTTCGAGGTACCCGGTGAGGACGGTGCTGTCGGCGACGCGCGGGCCGTACCAGCCGAGGTGCTCAGCCGGACCGCCCAACAGATAACCGTGGCGTACCTGAAGGATCAGGCGATCCGGCCCGGGCAACTGGCCGTTGTGGCCAAAGGTCTCGTCGGACGGGTCAAGGCAGTCGACGCCATCCGCGGCCAAGCCACTGTCGATCTCATTACCAGCATCGGGTTCGCGGGGCAGGCGTACACGAACATCAGTAATGTTCCCGGATCCGTACGTGGTAACGGCGAGAAGCTGATCATGGAAAACATTCCCGCCAGCGGCGATATCTATGGGACGAACCGCGTCATAATGCCGGACCCGTCCCAACAGGGCAATCAGATCGGCGCTGTCACGATAGGGCGAGCGTCGGCGGACAAGGCAGCGGGCGCGACCACGGTGGAACTCACGCCAACAGCCGACCTCGCCCACCTGACCAGATTGTCGATCATGACGCCCTCCGCCGGCTGACCGCGGCACCCTCGCTGACAGATAGGGCGATTCTGTGGTTCATTCACGTCTTGACAACGTTCACCCGCCCAGAGCTGCATGCGCTCGTTTCCACGTCGATGGGCCGGTTGAAGTTGGGCTCGGCAGACTCGGGCGGCGCACCGCAGCCGTAGCCACCAGTTCTTTCTTGCTCGTGTCCAAGCTGATCAGGGGATCTCCGGCGGCCATGAACCTGGTGGCGAGAGCGTTGATCTGCGCGAACTGCTCCTCCGCCCGGCGCCCGGACCCGCTTATCCGGAGCAACACCCGCCCGGACCACACCCACCCCGGTCTGCCCCGTGGTCCGAGACGCCCCGGACAACTGGGCCACCAAGGCGATCCGACCCGGCCGATCGCCACAGCCTCCACACCCGGCAACAACCTCCACTGCCGCTGATCCAGATGCGGCTGCAACGCAGCCAACTTCGCCGCTAGGGCGCGTCGCCAAAGTCATAGCCACTGCAGCAGCGCAGCGATGGTGACGGTGGCCTGGAACGAGCTGCTGGTCTTGTCGTAGCGGGTGGCCACGGATCGGCATTGCTTG